>NZ_VCCF02000001.1:2839752-3146909 GCF_005938045.2 Pseudomonas sp. KBS0710
CCACCACAGCAAAGCTGGTTACGCTTTCGCGCCACGCGCTAGGCTTGGCGCACCCAATAAAAAACCTCCCGAGAGAGGTTTTAAGTTCACGCCAGATGCTGGTTTACAAACAACCTCACCTTGCGTGTCAGATGATCCAAGTGCCGATCACGCTGCTTCTCGGCATCCACCATCGCGCGCTTGCCATGTTTTTGCAGCAAGTACGTATGAATCTGCCGCACCTCCAGTGAGCTGTAGATCGCAGCCACGTCCAGCACGCCCATCAAGCCATCGGTGCCGTAGTCGCGCGTGTTCATCAACACTTGGGTGCCCCGCGCGCCACGCAGTTGAAAGCCCAGCGCTTGGTATGCCGGGACTTTTTCCACTGAGCAGGCCAGCTCTGCGTGGGGATAACGCGCCAGCACCTCGCCAAGCATGGCGCGGGCCACGCCCTGGCGCCGGTGCCCGGCCTGCACTGCCATGAAGGGAATGCCACAGGCGTGCGGGTCATCCTTGACGGGCAGGTACAGGCAAAAGCCGATCACCTGTTCTTCCTGCATCGCCACCACCAGTTCAACCGCGATGCCCTTGGCGCCGTTCAGCGCCTCAAGGTACAGGTGCACCTCGTAACCGACGGCATATTGATAGATGTTGTAGAGCAAATTGCTCGGCGGCAACGCCACGCTGCTGATGTCGGTGAGGTTGTCTACCACCATCTGCAGGATTTGGCTGTTGATCGGCTCGGGGCACGCGGTGGTGTAGCGGGTAAGGCTGAACATGCAAATTCCTGGGTTTAGCGTCAAGGCAGCGGTGATTGTACCTGCTGCCCGCACACCTCGCGCAAACAGCCGCGCAACCAGCGGTGGGCCACATCGGCATCCAGGCGCGGGTGCCAGAGCATGGCCACGGTGAACGGCGGGACGACTATCGGCAGTGCGAAGCTGTGCAGCCCGTCGCGCTGATGGGCGGTGTAGCGTTCGGGCACGCTGGCGATCAGGTCGGTGTCGCGGGCCAGGGCGATGGCGGTGGCAAAGCCGGCGACGATGGTGCTGATGTCCCGCGTCAGGCCTTGGGCTTGCAGCGCGTCGTCGACCTGACCACGGTCGAGCCCACGGCGGGACACGTAGACATGCCGGCCCTGGGCAAAACGCTCGGCACTGACGTCACCCTTGCTCAGCGGATGGCCGCTGCGGACCACACCGATCAGCCGGTCACGGAACAACGCCTGGGTCAGCAGCTCGGGGCTGGCGCTGGCGTCGACCACGCCAATCGACAGGTCAATACTGCCCTCGCGCAGCAGCGCCGAGTCCTTGTCGCTCTTGTCGACAAAACGCAGGCGCACGCCCGGCGCTTGCTGGGCGATACGCGCGAGCAACGCCGGGCCGAGGTTTTCGACAAACTCCTCGCTGGAGCGCAGCGTGAACGTGCGTACCACCTGCCCCATGTCCAACGCTTGCGCCGGGCGCAGCACCGCCTGGGCCTCTTGCACCAAACGGCTGACCTGTTCACGCAGTTCGACTGCGCGTGGTGTCGGCACCAGCCCGCGCCCGGCGCGCACCAGCAAGGGGTCACCGGTAGTTTCACGCAGGCGTGCCAGGGCACGGCTCATGGCCGAAGGGCTCAGGCGCAGGCGCTTGGCGGCAGCGGCGACACTGCCCTCGCTGAGCAAGGTATCCAGGGTAATGAGCAAATTCAGGTCGGGCATACGCGCTCCTTATCAGGCGTTTGATGCAGGTATTAGCTGCAACCCATGCGTCTTCCGCCATATTAGGCCACGCCGTAGAGTTGTGTCAGTTGCCTTCATTCAAGGAATCGTCCATGCACAGCTCTTCACGCGCCGCGCTCGTCAGTTTGTCGCTGTCCATGTTGCTGGCGTCTTTAGGCACCAGCATCGCCAATGTCGGCCTGCCCAGCCTGGCACAGGCATTTGATGCATCCTTCCATGCCGTGCAGTGGGTCGTGCTCGCCTACCTGCTGGCGATCACGGCGGTGATTGTCGGCGCTGGCCGCCTGGGTGATCGCTTCGGGCGCAAGCGCGTCTTGCTCGCCGGCTTGCTGTTGTTCGCCGTAGCGTGCGCACTGTGCGCGGCGGCCCCATCGCTTGGCTGGCTGATTGCCGCGCGCGCCCTGCAAGGGTTGGGCGCAGCCAGCATGATGGCGATGACCCTGGGCCTGGTCGGCGATACGGTGACCAAGGCACGCACCGGACAGGTGATGGGCTTGTTGGGCACGATGTCGGCAGTCGGCACCGCCATAGGCCCCAGTGCCGGCGGGGTGTTGCTGAGCCTGTGGGGCTGGCGCGCGTTATTCGCAGTCGGTGTACCGCTGGGCCTGTTGGCGGCTGCCCTCGCCTTTTATTACTTACCGACAGATCGCCAGGCCAGCGCCCGCGTATCGGACGGTGCTTTCTGGCAGCCGTTGCAAGACCCGTCGCTGCGTGCCGGGTTGGCGATGAGCGCGCTGGTGGCGGCAGTGATCATGGCCACGTTCGTGGTCGGGCCGTTCTACCTGTCCCGTGGGCTGGGGTTGGACCCGGCCTGGATGGGCCTGGCCATGGCCGTCGGCCCTTGTGTGGCGGCACTGACCGGCGTGCCGGCGGGCCGCCTCACCGATCGTCTGGGCAGCCATCGCGTGACACTCGCGGGCCTGGGCGTCATGGCCCTTGGCGCGCTGTCGCTGTCTTTGGCGGCGGGACTGCTGGCTTACCTCGGCGCCCTGATCCTGCTCACCACCGGCTACAGCCTGTTTCAAGCGGCCAATAACACCGCAGTGATGAGCGACGTCGCGCCGACACGCCGAGGCACTGTCTCCGGCCTGCTGAACCTGTCGCGCAACCTGGGCCTGATTTTTGGTGCTTGGGCCCTGGGCGCAGTGTTTGCGTTGGCCAGCCCCGATGTGGCCCACGCAGCGCCGCTCAGTGTCGCCCATGGCTTGCACCTGACCTTCGCCGTGGCGTTGGCGCTGATCGTCACCGCCAGCACTTTTGCCTGGGGCCGCCACCGCGCCGCGATCTGCCCGCAGAACACCCGTTGAGGCAAAAAAACAAAAAAGGCGTTGCCCCAAACCGGGTTACTTCGCGCATCATGGGCACTTTCAAGCTCAAGGGTAACGTCCATGCGCGTGCTGTCATTGATGATGGGTCTGACGACGCTGGCCGCCAGTTCGGTGTTCTGCGCCAGCGCGATGGCGAATGAAGAAAGTCAGTTGGTGCAACAGATCAACGAATACCGCAGCCAGGTTCAGCGCTGCGGCAACCAGGGTTCCCAGGAACTGCCACCGCTGGCCAGCGATACGCGGCTGGTGCTGCCGGCCACCAATGTCGGCGACTTGCAGCAGGCGCTGGCGCGGGCCGCGTACCCGATGGTGAATGTGCAGGCCATCAGCCTCTCCGGCCCCAAAGACGCCCAGGCGGCGATGAAGGCCGTGCGCGAAAGCTTCTGCCGCGTGGTGCTGGACCCGCAATTTGTCGATATCGGCGTGAGCAACAGCGGCCAGGACTGGCGCATCGTGCTGGCACGCCCGCTGCTCACCAGCGGCCTTGGCGATTGGCAGACCGAGGGCAAAAAACTCCTCGATCTGGTCAACACTGCCCGTCAGCAACCGCGCCAATGCGGCACCCAGGCGTTTACCGCAACGACGCCGCTGTCGTGGAATGATGACCTGGCCAACGCCGCCAACAGCCATTCGCGCAACATGGCCAATGGCAATTTCTTCGACCACCTGGATCATGACGGCCGTACGCCTGGCGATCGTGCGGAATTGGCCGGGTACATCGCAAAAAACATCGGCGAAAACATCGCCGCCGGCCTCGATAACCCGCGCAAAGTGGTGGACGGCTGGCTCGCCAGCCCCGGGCATTGCGCCAATCTGATGAACCCGCAATTTCGAGAATTGGGCGCGGCCTACGCCATGGACCCTAAAAGTGACGCGGGCATTTATTGGACGGGGGTTCTCGGCGCCCAATAGGCGCTTTCAGGCACGATTGCAGGCCTATTCATTTGGATAGAACATCAAATTGCTATCACCTCGATAATCGTGCTGAACTGGCGGCATTCAATCCGGTCTGTTGCTTGTTAGCCTGACCGCTTCAGGCCCTCGACAGACCGTGGTAAACAAGGTGTTCTCGCAATGATGAATTGGCTGCAAAGCAGCAGCGACATGGCTGAGCGGGTTCGCCAGCATGACTGGGCGAACACGCCACTGGGCCCACTGGAGCAGTGGCCCGACGTGCTCAAGACCACCGTGGCGCTGTGCTTCGCATCGAGCTTTCCCCAGGCGATTGTCTGGGGCCCGCAGTTGATAACGCTCTATAACGACGCATTCATACCGATCCTGGGCACCAAGCCCGAGGCGTTGGGCCGCCCGTTCAGCGAGGTGTGGCATGAGGTGTGGGCGGATATCAGCCCTATTGCCGATGCCGCCTTCCAAGGCCATGCCACCTACATCGAAAATTTCCCCCTGGTGATTGAACGCGGCCCCACGCGGGACCAGGCGTACTTTACCTTTTGCTACAGCCCGATTCGTGACCGCGAGGGCAAGGTGGTCGGCATTCTCGACACCGTGTCGGAAACCACCACCACGGTATTCCTCGCCCGGCGCCTGGCGGTGCTGGATGCCATCAGCCACACCGTAGCCAATGCGGCCGATGCCGAAACCATCCTGACCGGCACCACCCAGTTGGTCGCCGAACATCTGCAGGTGAGCAACTGCGCCTACGCCGACATGGACGCCGATGAAGACGGCTTTACCATTCGCGACAATTGGGTGGCACCCGGTTCGCCCAGCATCATCGGCCGCTACAGCCTGGCGGCTTTCGGTGAAACGGCCGTCAACTGCCTGCGGGCCGGTGAACCGCTGGTGATCCATGACAACCTGCGCGAACTGCCGCCAGAAGAGTCGGCGTCTTTCCAGGCGCTGGGCGTCAGCGCCACGATCTGCATGCCCCTGATCAAGAATGGTCGGCTGACGGCCTTGATGGCGGTACACGATAAATCTCCACGGCTGTGGTCGAGCTACGACCTGGCGTTGCTGCGCGAAGTCACCGAGCGCTCCTGGGCGCATATCGAGCGCGTGCGCGCCGATGCTCATGTGCGTGAAGGCCTGGCAGCCTTTGCCGAACTCAACACCACCCTGGAGCAACGCGTCGAAGAACGCACCCTGGCACTGGCCCAGGCCGAAGCCGCGTTGCGCCAGTCGCAGAAGCTCGAAGCCATCGGCCAGTTGACCGGCGGCGTGGCCCACGATTTCAACAACCTGCTGACCATTATCCGCTCCTCGGTGGATTTTCTGCGCCAGCCGGGGTTGTCCGAAGAACGCCGCCAACGCTACATGAGCGCCGTGTCCGACACCGTCGAGCGCGCCAGCAAACTGACCAGCCAATTGCTCGCGTTTGCCCGCCGCCAGCCGCTGAACCCGGAAGTCTTCGATGTGAGCCTGCGGGTCAAGAACATCGGCGAGATGCTCGAAAGCCTCACCGGTGCGCGTATCCGCGTGCAGCTGGAACTGCCGCAGCGACCGTGCCATGTGCGCGTCGATTCCAGCCAATTTGAAACCGCGCTGATCAACATCGCGCTCAATGCCCGCGATGCCATGGAGGGCCAAGGCACCCTGACCCTGCGCGTCGCCCACATCGCAACGCTGCCGCGTATCCGTGGCGATGCCGAATCAAGCCAACCCTTTGTGAGTATCGCGCTGGCTGATACTGGCAGCGGCATTGCCGTCGACACCGTCGAGCGTATTTTCGAACCGTTCTTTACCACTAAGGCGGTGGGCAAAGGTACCGGGCTTGGCTTGTCCCAGGTGTTCGGGTTTGCCAAACAGTCCGGTGGCAACGTCGACGTTACCAGCAACCTCGGCCAGGGCAGCGTGTTTACCCTGTATCTGCCCGAGGCGGAACCTGTGGCAGTGCAGGCCTGCCCGGTACAGGAAGACCAAGGCCCGGTGCCCGACACTGCGGCGCGCCACATCCTGATCGTGGAAGACAACCTTGAGGTTGGCCGCTTCGCCAACCAGATACTGCAGGACCTGGGCTACCGGACTACCTGGGCCACCAATGCCGAGCAGGCACTTGCGCTGGCCGGCCCGGACGGCATGGCGTTTGACGCGATTTTTTCCGATGTAGTAATGCCCGGCATGACGGGCGTGGCCATGAGCAAACTGCTGCGCCAGCGCCGCCCCGATTTGCCGGTGGTGCTCACGTCGGGCTACAGCGAAGAACTGGCTGACAGCGGCTATGAAGGCTTCGAGTTTCTCCCCAAGCCCTACTCCGCCGACCAAGTGGCGCGGGCATTGGCCAGGTCGATGCTCAAGGAGTGACGCGCTAATGCGCGACAGCCACCTGATTACGCCCCATGGCCTTGGCGCGGTACAGCGCTTTGTCGGCGTTGTTCATCAGGCTGTGCAAGTCCTGATCAAGGCTGCGGGTGGTGGCCACACCGAGGCTGGCGGTCAAGCCCTTCACCGGTTCAGAGGCCAGGCCCGAAATCGCCAGGACCAGTTGCTCGGCGATGCCCCTTGCGGTTTCCAGCGAGGTGTTGGGCAGCAACACCGCGAATTCTTCACCACCGAGCCGACCATAGACGTCGGCCTGGCGAAACGACGCGCTGATCACCCCGCCAATCTGGCGCAACACCTGGTCACCGGCCTGGTGGCCGTAAGTGTCGTTGATGTCCTTGAAGTGGTCCATGTCCAGCATCAGCGCGCTCAGCGGCTGCTGGTTGTGGCGGCATTGCGCGTACAGCAGGTGGGCATGTTCGAAAAACGCGCGACGGTTCATCAGCCCGGTGAGCTCGTCGGTCTGCGCGGCGTGCGTGGAGATATGGTGGGCACGCTCCATCTGCCGGGTCAGGCGGAAGGCTTTCTCCAGTGCATCCGAGAGCTTGCGTGTGGCGCTGACCACAAAGGTCGAAAACACCAGCACCGCAATCGCCACCCCCACTTGCATCGGCGCCGGCTGGAACAGCAACCACAGGGTGCACGGCAACAGTACCAGCGCCATGGAGCCCAGGGTCATATAGCGATAGGCCGAATAACACGAAACTGCGCTGACCGACATGCCCACGGTAAACAGCATGACCAGCACTTGGGAGACGCGATCATCCGGCGGCATCACGGCCAGGGCGCCGAGGCCCCAGGTGCCGGCTGACAGCATCAGCGTGACCCAATAGCGGCGCTCCCAGCGTTCGGGTGTGCGCCCGCTGTCGGGGCAGCCAAACCAGTCGGTGAACAGCTTGACGCGCACCAGCGATGTCACCGCCAGCACCGCCAGCCAGGCCAGCATGACCTTGTGGTCAAACCGGCTCCAGCACAGCCAGCAGAGCATGACGGCGCCCAGGTAGCTGCCGAAAATAGCCGAGAACGATTGGCGAAACAGTTGGTGCAAACGGTCGGTTCGCACCTGCTGTTCGATAAGTTCATCCGGGTCTTGCCCACGCCCAAGGCCGTTCATGAAATACGCCTGCTTCGACTGCCACGACAAAGGCGCCATTGTGGCACCCTGCCAGTAGCGCGGACAACAGAATCCACCACGCTAGAGCCCTTAAAGCGGCTCCGGGCGAAGAATCAATACGCCCAAAGGTGGCAGATTCAGCGACAGCGACACCGGCTGCCCATGGCGCGCCTCCTCTTGGGTGAACACTTCGCCACCGTTGCCATAATTGGAGCCGGCATAGGTGTCGGCATCGCTGTTGATCACCTCGCTCCAGCGTCCGGCAAACGGCACACCGACCGTATAGCCCTCACGTGGCACCGGCGTGAAGTTGGCCACCACCAGCACCGGCTTGCCGTCCTTGCTCCAGCGCAGCCAGGCATAGACGCTGTTGATCGCGTCGTCGCCAATCAACCATTGGAAGCCTTGCGGCGCATCGTCCTGCTCATGCAGCGCCGGCTCTTCGCGGTACAGGCGGTTAAGGTCGCCGACCAGTTTCTGCACACCACGGTGTTCAGGGTATTGCAGCAAGTACCAGTCCAACTGCTGGTCGTGGTTCCACTCGCGCCATTGGCCGAACTCGCAGCCCATAAACAGTAGCTTCTTGCCGGGGTGCATCCACATAAAGCTCAGGTAGGCGCGCAGGTTGGCGAACTTCTGCCAGCGGTCGCCAGGCATCTTGTCGATCAGCGAATGCTTGCCGTGTACCACTTCGTCGTGGGAGATCGGCAGGATAAACCGCTCGGACCACGCATACACCAGGCCGAAACTCAGCTCATTGTGATGATGGGCGCGGTACACCGGGTCTTGCTGGATGTAATGCAGCGAATCGTGCATCCAGCCCATGTTCCACTTGTAGTTGAAGCCCAGGCCGCCCTGCTGCGTGCTCTGGCTGACGCCCGGCCAGGCCGTGGACTCTTCGGCGATCACCAGCGCGCCCGGCGCTTCCAGCGCCACTACATCATTGAGATGGCGCAGAAAGTCGATGGCCTCCAGGTTCTCGCGACCGCCATGGCGGTTCGGCACCCACTCCCCGGCTTTGCGCGAATAATCGCGATAGAGCATCGAGGCCACGGCATCCACGCGCAAACCGTCGATGTGGAAGTGTTTGAGCCAATGCAGCGCCGAAGCCAGCATAAAACCATGCACTTCGGTGCGGCCCAGGTTGTAGATCAGCGTGTCCCAGTCCTGGTGAAAACCTTCGAGCGGGTTAGCGTATTCGTACAGCGCCGTACCATCGAACTGCGCCAGGCCGTGGGTATCGGTAGGAAAATGCGCCGGCACCCAGTCCAGGATCACGCCGATGTCAGCCTGGTGCAGGGCGTTGATGAAAAACCCGAAGTCTTCCGGCGAGCCAAAGCGTGCGCTCGGTGCAAACTGCGACAGCGCCTGATAACCCCAGGAGCCACCGAACGGGTGTTCCATGATCGGCATCAGCTCGATATGGGTAAAGCCCAGTTGCTGCACATAGGGAATCAAACGCTCGGCCAGTTCGCGCCAGCCATATTGGCGCGACACTTCACCGGCCTCGTCGAGTTCACACTGCCAGGACCCCACATGCAGCTCATAGATCGATAAGGGCGCCGAGGCCTTTTGCTTGTCGGCACGCGCCTGCATCCAATCATGGTCTTGCCAGTCGACTTGCAACGGCGCGGCGACTTTCGAGGCGGTGTCGGGCGGCAGTTGGGTCGCAAGTGCCATTGGGTCGGCCTTGAGCGGCAGAATCCCATGGGCACCGAGAATCTCGTACTTGTAGGCTGCGCCCGCTTGCAGGCGTGGGATAAAGATCTCCCATACGCCGGACGGATGCCGCAGGCGCATCGGATGGCGGCGGCCGTCCCAGATATTGAAGTCACCCACCACCGACACGCGTCGCGCATTTGGCGCCCACACCGCAAAGCGCACGCCTTGCACGCCGTCGACGCTGGTGACCTGCGCCCCCAGGCAACTGCTGAGGTCACGGTGATTGCCTTCGGCAAACAGGTACAAATCCATCTCACCCAGCAGCAATTGGCTGAAGCTGTAGGGGTCTTCGGTGATCTGCTCACCGCCGGCCCACTGAATTTTCAGCAAGTAGCCCTGACGCGTGGAAAAATGCCCGACAAACAAACCCGGCACCTGGGTCGCGTCCAGGCTGCCGATGGTTTCACCGCTATCGCGGGCCAACACGTGGACGCTCAAGGCTTCGGGCAGGAACGCGCGGATAAATTGCCCGCCCTGCTCGTCATCGTGCGGCCCCAGGATGGAAAAAGGGTCCGGGTGTTCAGCGCGCACCAGCGCTTCTACATCCTTGGGCGCCGGCATGGCGGTCAACTTCGCTTGCAGCGGTTCTCTCTGTGTAAAACTCATGACGTCTCCTCACCGCGTGCAGTCTTCGATATAGGTAGCAGCCCGCTGAGTAAACCGTGCAGCCCTTGCAGGGGCACCGGCAACCAGGTCGGGCGATTTTCCGCTTCGTAAGCCACTTCGTACGCGGCCTTCTCCAGGCTGAACAACGTCAGCGCTGCGTCCTGGCCTTTGGCATCCTGCCAGTCATGCGCCAGTGTAGACGTAGCCTGATGATAAGCCTGGATAAAAGCGCTGCGCGCTTCACTCAGGTAACGGTCAGTCACGCGTTTGCGGGCGGTATCCGCTTGCGGTGAATGATCCACACCTTGCACATTCAGGGCCATGGCGGCGGCGTAATCAAACGAGCGCAACACGCCACTCACATCTTTATACGGGCTGTGCTTGCCGCGTCGCTCGTGCAGAGGGCGCGCAGGTTCGCCTTCAAAATCGATCAAATACGCATCGCCCTTCACCACCAGCACCTGGCCCAGGTGCAAGTCACCGTGGACGCGAATCCGCAAGCCACCCGCCGTGGCTTTCGCCAGGGCCTGGATGCTGCTGGCGAGCGCTTTTTTCTGCCCCAGCATTTCACTGACCAGCGCCTGATCGGCGGGGTTCAACTGGCTTTGATGAAGTTTTAACAAGTGCAGCGCGCGGTCGATCTGTGCGCCGATGTCCTTGGCCCAAGCCTGGGTGTCCTTGGCCGTGGTGGTCTCGGGCTTGAAGTCTTTGTTGGTGGTTTTCGCCGCCAGTACCGCGTGCATTTCGCCCAGGCGCTGGCCGAGCAAGCCGGCAAAATCCTGCAGCTCGCCCAAAGCGTTGTAGTGTTGCTCCTGCTCGGAAATCGCTTCGGCCAACTCGTCGCGAATGGCGCGCTCCAGGTTGTTCTGGGTCCAGCTCCAGGCATCGCCCTGGTTGCTCAGATAGCCCTGGGCAATCATCAACAGGTTGTCTTGCCCTTCGCCATCGCGACGAATCATCGAGCCCAGCAACGGCGAAATATTCGGGTAATCGGCCGCCGTCAGGTAGGCACTCATTTCCAGCTCCGGGTGTACCCCAGTGCTGACTTTGCGGATTAACTTGAGCACCAGGCTTTCACCCACCACCACCGAACTGTTGGACTGCTCGGCAGACAGGTAGCGCACTTGGGAGTCATCACTCAGTTGCAGCGCAGCCAGGTGCGGCGTGGCTTCAAAGCGCAACTCGCCTTCGTCGGTGGCCAACACGGTGCCCGCCTGCAAACCCTGGATCACCGCACGGATAAAGTGTTCCAGGCTGAAGGCGTCGGTCACCAGCCCGACCTGGCGGCCCCGGCGTACGCGGGCAAGCGCCAGTTGCTGGGGCAAGGCACTGGTGAACTGGTCTTCGGCGAGGAAACCGAACGGCAACTGATAACGACTGACCTGGCCGCCGCTGGTTACCTCGACTTCGCTGAGCAGCACCGGGTGCTGCGAGTCGCCAAAGCGCACGCCGTAGGCAATCTTTATCTGGTCGATGGCCGTGTCTTTACCGGCAAACCAGCGCCGCTTGGGCAACCATGCCGGCAGCGAGGTGTGTTCCAGCGTGGTGCGGCATGGCTCATCGAGTAACTCTTCCATGCGTTGTTTAAGCACCAGCGTGGTGAAATCCGGGATGCTCTGCGCCGGCTCTACATGCCAGCTGGGCATCTGGTTTTCTGCCGCCAGCACAAACCAATAGAAACCATACGGCGCAAGGGTCAGCAGAAAATTCAGCTGGCCGATGGGCGGGAACGCGTTACCGCCGAGCATCTCCACCGGCACCATGCCGGCGAAAGCCGACAAGTCCAGCTCGGCCGCCTGGGCGCTGCGCGACACGTTGGCCACACACAGGATGATTTCGCTGCGGCCATCGTCGCCGGTGAACTCGCGGGTATACGCCAGGATGCGACGGTTGCTCGGCGAGAGCATTTTCAGGCTGCCGCGACCAAAGGCCTTGGACTGCTTACGCACTGCAAGCATGCGCCGGGTCCAGTTCAGCAGTGAATGCGGGTCCTGGGCCTGGGTTTCGACGTTAACCGACAGGTAGCCATATTGCGGGTCCATGATCGGCGGTAACACCAGGCTGGCCGGGTCGGCGCGCGAGAAGCCGCCGTTACGGTCGATGGACCATTGCATCGGCGTGCGCACACCGTCGCGGTCGCCCAGGTAGATGTTGTCGCCCATGCCGATTTCATCGCCGTAGTACAAGGTTGGGGTGCCGGGCATCGACAGCAACAGGCTGTTGAGCAGTTCAACGCGGCGACGGTCACGCTCCATCAGCGGCGCCAACCGCCGACGAATGCCCAGGTTGATGCGCGCGCGGCGGTCGGCGGCGTAGTAGTTCCACAGGTAGTCGCGCTCTTTGTCGGTGACCATCTCCAGGGTCAATTCATCGTGGTTGCGCAGGAAGATTGCCCACTGGCAGTTGGCGGGAATCTCCGGGGTCTGGCGCAAAATATCGGTAATGGGGAAGCGATCTTCCTGGGCCAGCGCCATGTACATGCGCGGCATCAGCGGGAAGTGAAAAGCCATGTGGCATTCGTCGCCGTCGTCGCCTTTTTTGTCACCGAAATACAGTTGAGTGTCTTCCGGCCACTGGTTGGCTTCGGCCAGCAGCATGCGGTCGGGGTAATGCGCGTCGATCTCGGCGCGGATCTGCTTGAGCACGCCGTGGGTTTCCGGCAGGTTCTCATTGTTGGTGCCATCGCGCTCGATCAGGTAGGGAATCGCGTCCAGACGCAGGCCGTCGATGCCCATGTCCAGCCAGTAGCGCATCACCGACAGCACGGCTTTCATGACTTGCGGGTTATCGAAGTTCAGATCCGGCTGATGCGAGTAGAAACGGTGCCAGAAGTACTGGCCGGCGACCGGGTCCCAGGTCCAGTTGGACTTTTCGGTGTCGAGAAAAATGATGCGCGTGCCATCGTACTTCTGGTCGTCATCGGACCACACGTAGAAGTCGCGCGCCGCCGAACCCGGCTTGGCCTTGCGCGCCCGCTGGAACCAAGGGTGCTGGTCGGAGGTGTGGTTGATCACCAGTTCAGTGATCACCCGCAGGCCGCGTTTGTGCGCCTCGCTGATAAAGCGCTTGGCGTCGGCCATGGTCCCGTAGTCGCTGTGCACACCACGGTACTCGGCGATGTCGTAACCATCGTCGCGACGTGGCGACGGGTAGAAGGGCAACAGCCAGATGGTGTTGACGCCCAGATCGGCGATGTAGTCGAGCTTGGCGATCAGGCCGGGTAAGTCGCCGATACCGTCGTTATTGGAATCGAAATAGGATTTGACATGAACTTGGTAGATCACCGCGTCCTTGTACCAGAGCGGGTCTTTGATGAAGGTGGCTGGGGTGGGTTTCTTCGCCATTGGAAACTCCTGGAACACTGAAAAATCTAGGGTCTGGACGCCGTCAGTGTGGGAGCGGGCTTGCTCGCGAATACGGTGGATCAGTTACAGATGTATTGCCTGACACTCCGCTTTCGCGAGCAAGCCCGCTCCCACATTTTGATCTTCATCCGATCAGGAGACGGTGATACGCCAAATCCCGAACGGCATCTGCGGCTCAATGCGCATCCACTGGTTCTTGCCGTACCAGGTCCAGCGATGCCCATTCATCAGGTCTTCGCCTTGGGTCTGGGCGTCGTCCGGCAGGCCGAGCTCCCACAGGGGCAATTCGAAATGGGCCTCTTGGGCGTTGAACGGGTCGAGGTTGACCGCCACCAGGATAAAATTGCTGCCATCGTCACTGCGCTTGCCGAAGTACAGGATGTTGTCGTTCCAGGCGTTATAGAGCTTCAAGCCCAGATGCGTCTGCAGCGCCGGGTTCTGCCGACGAATGCGGTTGAGCTGGGCGATCTCGGCAATGATGTTGCCGGGCGCGGTGAAGTCCCTGGGGCGGATCTCGTATTTCTCCGAATCCAGGTATTCCTCTTTGCCCGGCACCGGCGCCGCTTCGCACAGTTCAAACCCCGAATACATGCCCCACAAGCCCGAGCCCATGGTGGCCAGCGCGGCGCGAATCAGAAAGCCCGGGCGCCCGGATTCGTGCAGGAAGCCGGGGTTGATATCCGGGGTATTCACAAAGAAGTTCGGGCGGAAACACTCGCGCCACGGCGATTCGTTCAACTGCGTGAAGTACTCGCTCAACTCGGCCTTGGTATTACGCCAAGTGAAATAGGTGTAGCTCTGGGAATAACCGACCTTGCCCAGGCGCGCCATCATCGCCGGCGTGGTGAAGGCCTCGGCAAGGAAGATCACCTCCGGGTGCCTGGAGCGCACGTCACTGATCAGCCATTGCCAGAATGGCAGTGGCTTGGTGTGCGGGTTATCCACGCGAAAGGTCTTCACGCCCTCTTGCACCCATCCCACAACAATGTCGCGCAGTTCGGTCCACAGGCTTGGGATCGAGTCGGCGGCGTAAAAGTCGACGTTGACGATGTCCTGGTATTTCTTCGGCGGGTTCTCGGCGTATTTGATCGTGCCGTCCGGGCGCCAGTTGAACCAGCCCGGATGCTGCTTGAGCCACGGGTGGTCCTGGGAACACTGGATGGCAAAGTCGAGGGCGATTTCCAGGCCATGCTCGGCGGCGGCCTTGACCAGCCGGCGAAAGTCGTCGCGGCTACCCAACTGCGGGTGGATGGCTTCATGGCCGCCCTCCTCGCTACCGATCGCATAAGGGCTGCCGGGATCATCGGCGCCTGCGGTCAGTGAGTTATTCTTGCCCTTGCGATGGCTGCGCCCGATCGGGTGGATCGGCGGAAAATACAGCACGTCAAAGCCCATGTCATGGATCATCGACAGCCGCGCATGCACGTCGTTAAAAGTACCGTGGCGCGCCGGATCATCGGTGATCGAGCGCGGAAACAGCTCATACCAACTGGCAAATTGCGCGGCCTCACGCTCAACATCAATCGGGTACACCGTGCTGATGCTCAAGTAAGCGCGGTGGTCGGCCTGGGTCATCAAATGCGCACTGTCTTCGTGCAGGAACTGCGCGACCTGCTCGGTTTCCAGCAGGCCCGACAGTTCGTGGTGCAGCAGCATCAGGCGGTCGCGCAACTCATTGTCGCTGCGCTCGGCGGCCTGCAATACCAGGCTGCGGCCTTCCTGCAGTTCGAGGCTGACCGGCACACCGGCCTCATGCTTTTTGCGCAACTCGTAGCAAAAGCTCGCAAAGGTATCGATCCAGGCTTCGATGCAGTATTCGTGCGGGCCTTGCTCGGCCACGGTAAACGCGCCTTCCCAGCCATTGTTGCCCACATCGTTCATCACCACGCTGTGCCAGCTTTCGTCGCGCAGCGGGCGCCAGCGGATCAGCACAGCAAGCTTGTCATGGCCGTCGGCAAACACCTTGCTGGTGACGTTGACGCGCTGGCCCACCACGGCCTTCACTGCAAATTCACCGCCGTCAATGACAGGCGTGGTGCTTTCAATCGCGATCCTGGGCAACAGCAACGCCTGGGACAGCGGCAATATGGAGTCTTCTGGAGTCAGTGTTTCAGCAGTCATCGAGCATCTTCCCCTTACGCCCTGTGGACGCTCTTTGCTTGATCCGAATTCTGAGACGGCGACGCTCTCCCTGAGCAGGGCCGTAATAGGTCCGAGCCTGGGCTGCGCTGAAAAGTTCAGGTGGATGTACCGCCATTGGGCGGGAATCAAACCGACCCGGCGGTTGTCCACCGATAGAGCAAAGCACAAAGGAGGCCATACCGATGAATATCCCGATCCCGGCTGAAACCCCGGACCCGAATATCGACAATCCAACCCTGCCGCCGAGTGAACCGCAACCGATCCCGGAGAAGGAACCGCCGGAAAACGTGCCGCCACCGGTTGAGGAACCGCCCACGACCATGCCGCCGGTGATTGTTCAATCCGGTTGATCAACGCCCTCACTCATACGCGTACTCGGCATCAAGTGCCCGCCTGAAAAAGCAATACCCTGCGCGCACAGGTGAAATGGCCTACATCTCGCCTGTACGCCTATTGCTACAGTCCTACTCGCGATTACTGGAGCACCTTTCATTTTCCCCCTTCTTAAACGCGAGCAGGTTAATACCATGTCGGACATTAATGTGAAGCTGGGCCACCACCAACACGTAGATCCCGAAGTTTCTATCAGCCGGCGTTATCTCAAAGAGTTTAAAGCCAGCCTCACAGAGGACGATATCGCCCAGGTTTTGCGCGCGCCCAACGAACTGAAGTCGCGTAGAGTCCTCAATGAAATGCGTGTGCATTTCAGTCAGGAAAGTCTCGACGCCATGTTGAAAGAGCCAGATGCCAATGAAGTTGCTCACCTGCTGACGGACATCGGCGAGTTTCTGCAAAAAAACTGCGACGAGGACTGCGTAAAATTGTCCACCCAACTGTATTTCAACGACTATCATGCGGCTTATGACAAACAGAAAATCGCCTTAATCTTAAAGTGGATATCGGGCAGGGACGATGATGGTTTCCAACATATCTATGAGTTTTGCAGAGGCACGGCAGGCGCATTCGAGCAACTGAATAGGTGCGTGAAGGACACAGCACAAACGGTAATGGATATAAACACCATCACCGAAGCGCTCAAACCAACACACATTAGATCAAGGATGCAGGCTCATTGATCTCGGACTCAATGTTCCTTCTCGAAGAGCTTGACGACTTTGGGCATCAAGCTCAGTACAACCAGCGCCAGCAGAGTACTCAAGACCGCCGTTGATTCACGCCCGACGCCTGCCGCCACGCCGATCGCAGCGGTCATCCATAACCCGGCCGCAGTGGTAAGACCTTTGACGTGCTGGCCCTCTTCATCCTCCTTGCCCTTGAGGATGGTGCCGGCACCCAGGAAGCCGATCCCGGCGATAACTCCCTGCAACACCCTGCTCATCGCATCCGACTGGCTGCCTGACATCTGCGGCACCAGCACAAACAGCGCAGCGCCCAAGGCCACGAGCATGTGGGTGCGCACCCCAGCCGCCTTGCCCTTGTGCTCACGCTCAAACCCCAGGATACCGCCCAGGATCGCGGCAATCAGCAGGCGAACAGTTATCTGCGTGAGCTGCTTTGCATCGGCGATGTCAGCGAATTCGGCGTGCAGGGTTTGAAGCACTTCTTGCCACCAGGCGTCCATGGTCGTCATCCGTTTTATTGTCGTTAGCCGATAGACAGCGCCGACCGCCAGTCAGTTGCCTGGAACACCCGGCACAATGCGACGCCCTAACCCATACCTGCCCATGAAAAGGAGAGCACCATGCCTGTACGTATCGACAACCAAACGTGCTTTTTCAAGGTCACTGATGACGGCCAGGAACACGCCCTGCCTGCCGCTGATGTGACGGTGAGTACCGACAGCGCCAAATCCATGTCGTTTGTAGAGCTCAAAGGTGATCGGGTCTACATCACTGAAGCCGAAGCGGACGCCCTGACCGTCGCCGGTGCCACGGACGGTCGCAAACACTTGAAAGCGACCGACAGTGATTCGGTGATTTGATTGATCTGTATCAGCCTGCGCGCAAGACAGCTGCGCCCCAGGCGCCACGGGGTGCAGCACATTGTCGCAGGGGCGGATGAAAAGCCCATCTGATCCGCTTTTTATCGACCTACCTGAGTCTGTTATGCAAACAGCCTGACGTTCATAGTTCATTGGCCTGATGGAGGCTGATGAGCGAACGACCATGAGCGAAAGAATCCCAACCGTGGACACCTTTGAGCCCATACACCCAAAGAAGGTGAAGGCCAAATCCAGTGACAACCTGATCCATACCCGCAGCTTTACCGGCCTGTACCGCACCTTGCGTGTAAGTGGCGCCGCTGTGCTGTTCCTGGCGTTTTTTGGCACTGTGTGGCTGAACTGGTCCGGGCGCCAAGCCGTGCTGTGGGACTTGGCCGAAAGCAAATTCCACATCTTCGGCGCCACCTTCTGGCCCCAGGATTTCATCCTGCTGTCGGCGCTGTTGATCATCTGCGCGTTCGGCCTGTTTGCAATCACCGTATTTGCCGGCCGCGTGTGGTGCGGGTACACCTGCCCGCAAAGCTCGTTCACCTGGCTGTTCATGTGGTGTGAAAAGGTCACTGAAGGTGAGCGCAACCAACGCATCAAACTGCAAGCGGCGCCCTGGAGCCTGAACAAATTGACGCGGCGTTCGGCCAAACACACGCTGTGGCTGGCTATCAGCGTGCTGACCGGGCTGACCTTTGTAGGCTACTTCACGCCAATCCGCCCGCTGGCCACCGAGTTGCTGACCTGGCAAATGGGCGGCGTGAGCCTGTTCTGGGTGCTGTTTTTTACCGCAGCCACCTACCTCAACGCCGGCTGGCTGCGCGAGGCGGTGTGCATGCACATGTGCCCGTATGCGCGCTTTCAGAGCGTGATGTTCGACAAAGACACCTTGACCATTTCCTACGATGCGGCGCGTGGCGAAAGCCGTGGCCCGCGCAAACGCGAAGTGAACCCGGCGCAGGTTGGGCTGGGGGACTGCATCGACTGCCAACTGTGCGTGCAGGTATGCCCCACCGGCATCGACATTCGTGACGGCCTGCAAATGGAATGCATCGGCTGCGCGGCGTGCATCGATGCCTGCGATTCGATCATGGACAAGATGGGCTATGCCCGTGGTCTCGTCAGCTATACCAGCGAACATCAACTGCAAGGCGGCAAAACCCACCTGCTCAGGCCACGCCTGATCGGCTACAGTGCCGTGCTGCTGGTGATGATCGCCGCCTTGGTGGTGGCCTTGATCGAACGGCCAATGGTGTCGCTGGACGTGACCAAGGACCGCGGCATGTTCCGTGAAAACAGCCAGGGGCTGATCGAAAACATCTACAGCTTGAAGGTCATCAACAAGACCCAGCAACGCCAGGACTACCGCCTGGAACTGGTGGACGCCGAGGGCTTCCAGTTGCAAGGCAAGACCCGGCTCAGCCTGGCGCCGGGAGAAATCAGCGACGTGCCGGTGTCGGTGGCGCTGTTGGCCGATAAACCGGCGAGCAGCTCGCAGACCTTGCGCTTCAAGGTTGTGGATGTGGATGAACCGTGGATTTACAGTGCAGCGGACAGTCGTTTTGTGGCGCCGTTGAATCGTTGATATCCAACACACATTGAGTCGGCGTTCAATTTTTTAGAAAGTTAATCAGGCCCCCATGAAACGCTACGAAAAATTCGCCGATGACATCGCAGAACTGATCCGCTCCGGCGTCCTCGGCCCTGGCCAACGGGTTCCGTCGGTGCGCTATGCCAGCCAGACCTACGGCGTCAGCCCGTCCACGGTGTTCCAGGCTTACTACCTGCTGGAACGCCGTGGCCTGATCCGTGCGCGGCCGCGCTCCGGCTACTTCGTCAACACTCACGCGCCCAGCCCGTTTTCCGAGCCGGTGGTGAGTGAACACGTGCACGAGTCCACCGAAGTCGATGTGAGTGAGCTGGTGTTCTCAGTGCTCGACTCCATCAAGGACCCCAACACCGTGCCATTCGGCTCGGCGTTCCCCAGCCCCATGTTGTTCCCGTTGCCACGCCTGGCGCGCTCGTTGGCCAGTGCCAGCCGCGAGATGGACCCGCGTCTTGTGGTCACCGACATGTCGCCGGGCAACCCGCAACTGCGCCGCCAGATTGCTCTGCGTTACATGGTCGGCGGCCTGATGCTGCCGATGGAAGAGCTGCTGATCACCAACGGTGCCCTCGAAGCGCTGAACCTGTGCCTGCAAGCGGTGACCGAACCGGGCGACCTGGTCGCCATCGAAGCCCCGGCCTTCTATGCCTGCCTGCAAGTGCTTGAGCGCCTGAAGCTCAAGGCGGTGGAAATCCCCGTACACCCGCGCGACGGTATCGACCTCAATGCCCTGGCGCAAACCCTGGAGCGCTACCCGATCAAGGCCTGCTGGACCATGACCAGCTTCCAGAACCCCATGGGCGCCACCCTGCCAGAGGCGAAAAAACAGGCACTGGTAGAACTGTTGCGCAGCCATCAGGTGCCGTTGATCGAGGACGATGTATACGCCGAGTTGTATTACGGACAGCACGCGCCAAAACCGGCCAAGGCCTTCGACACCGAAGGGCTGGTGATGCACTGCGGCTCCTTCGCCAAGAGCCTGGCGCCCGGTTATCGCGTCGGCTGGGTTGCGGCCGGGCGCTATGCGCAGAAGGTGGAACGCCTGAAGCTGATGACGTCGCTATGCCCCTCGATGCCTGCCCAGGCGGCGATTGCCGACTACCTGCAACACGGCGGCTATGACCGCCACCTGCGCAAATTGCGCTACGCCCTGGAAGAACAGCAGAGCGCCATGCTGGCCGCCATCGCCCGGTATTTTCCGGCACAGACGCGGGTCAGCCAGCCGGCCGGCGGCTATTTCCTGTGGCTGGAACTGCCGGAGCAAACCGATTCGTTGAAGCTGTTCCAGATGGCCCTGGCCCAGGGCATCAGCATTGCGCCGGGGCCAATTTTTTCGGCGACCCAGCGCTTCAGAAATTGCATTCGCTTGAACTACGGCAGCCCGTGGACCGAGGCATCGGAAAAGGCCATGGAAACATTGGGACGCATTGTGCGGTCATTTTGAGCAGGAACCCATCTGCAGAGCGAGCCACACAAATGGGCGCTCTGTCCTCCCTGGCAATGCTGCGTCTCCCTTGGTCAATCCGCAGGTTTCATCATGTGCAACTCCGTTACGTCCAGCGTCCTCAGGCTACCGACCCCTCCACATTACATGCGCGCAGCCGAACAGCGGCAAGTGCGGGAAATGACCGGCCCTACAGGCCGCCTGAAAATTGATCATCGCTCGGCAGACAGCATCATCAAACAGAGCGTCATCGTCAGGCGCTTTCTTGAAGGCCGTGATCACTACCAAATTGGTGATGACCTCAAACTGCAGGTCGGTGACTGGACTGACGCCAACACCGACCCGACGTCCAGAGCAAATGCAGCCTACCATCTGGACAAGGTGCTGCGGTTTCTCGACAACGTCGATGACCGCACGCTCAACGCCAGCCATAGCCGCAATGGCTATATCGACGGTTTCGACAGCAGCGGTTATGGCGCTGCCGCTGGCTCTGAAGCCAGCCTGCTTACGGTATTCTCCCGTAATGGCTACGAAGTGTTGCGCGACCTGCCAACCTGAATACTTGACGTGCTAACGGCCACCGCCCAGATCGAGGAAGGTGCCGGTGGTGTACGAAGCCTTGTCCGACAGCAGCCAGATAATCGCTTCGGCCACTTCATCCGGGCGCCCGCCACGGGCCATGGGAATGCCGGACTCCAGCTTGCTGACCCGATCCGGGTCACCGCTCAAGGCGTGAAAGTCGGTAAAAATGTAGCCAGGGCGCACAGCGTTAACGCGAATGCCCTCACCCGCCACCTCTTTGGACAGGCCAATGGTGAAGGTGTCGAGTGCGCCCTTGGACGCGGCATAGTCGACATATTCGCCCGGCGAACCCAGGCGCGAGGCGACCGACGACACGTTAACGATGCTGCCGCCCTGCCCGCCATGCTTGGGTGACATGCGCAGCACCGCCTGCTTGGCGCACAGTATCGGCCCCAATACATTGGTCTTCATGATTTTGAGGATGCGAAACTCGGACATTTCATCGACCCGCGACTTGTGCCCCACGGTGCCGGCGTTGTTGACCAGAGCCGTCACGCGCCCAAGCTCGGCGTCAACGCGGTTGAACAAAGCGATCACTTCATCTTCGATGCTGACGTCGGCGCGCACCGCAATGGCTTGTGCGCCCAAGGCGCGCACTTGGTCCAGCACACGCTGGGCGGCCGCCTCATCGGACTGGAAGTTGATGCAAACTCGATAGCCCTGGCGTGCAGCCAGCAAGGCCGTCTCGGCGCCGATACCACGGCTGCCCCCGGTGATGATGACGACTTTGTCCATGCGTGCGGTCTCCTGAATAAACCAACGGTTTAAGGTTGGATCCAAGAATACCCGTCATCCACGGCTTTTGTCAGGCGCTATGGCGTCTTCGGCGCGTTGAATATCGGCCATAAAACCCTCGGCCGGTAATGGGTGCCCCAGCAAGTAGCCTTGCAGGGAGTTACAACCCAGCCGGGTGAGGAAACTCTGCTGCACATCGGTCTCCACGCCTTCGGCAACAATGCGCAGCCCAAGTGCCTGGCCGAGGGCGACAATGGCCGAGACGATGGCAGCGTCGTCGCTGTCGTGTTCCAGGTCGCGCACAAAACCCCGGTCGATCTTCAGCTCGTTGGCGGGCAGGCGCTTGAGGTACATCAGGCTCGAATAACCGGTGCCAAAGTCGTCGATAGACAGGTCCACCCCCATGTCCGACAGCTGCTGCAACACGGTCATGCTCGCATCGGCATCGCTCATGGCGGTGGTTTCGGTGATTTCCAGGGTCAGGCTGTTGGCCGGCAACTGGTGACGTTCCAGCGCCGCCGCGACACTCTTGACCAGCCCGGCATGGCAGAACTGCAACGCCGAAAGGTTGACCGCAATGCGCCAGTCTTCATAACCCTGCGCATACCACACGGCCATCTGGCGGCAAGCCTCATTGAGCACCCATTCGCCGATGGGAATGATCAACCCGGTTTTTTCCGCCAGCTCGATAAACATCGCCGGCAACAACAGCCCCTGCTGTGGATGCTCCCAGCGCAACAACGCTTCAGCGCCCACCGCAATACCGCTGAGTGCGTCGAACTTGGGCTGGTAGTAGAGGCGGAACTGTTGGTGCTCAACGGCGTTGCGCAAGTCCTGCAACAACTGCAGCTGTTTGCGCGCATTGGTGTTCATCGACACATCAAAGAAGCTGTAGCCGTTCTTGCCCATGCCCTTGGCGTGGTACATCGCAGCGTCAGCGTTCATCAACAGTTCCTGGGGGTTGCTGCCGTTGCCGGGGAACAGGGCAATACCAATGCTCGCGGAGATCTTCAGTTCATGCTCGGCCACCTTGAACGCACGGTTGATCAGGCCGACCTGGCGCTCGGCCAAGCCCAGGGCGTCGTCCGGCTGAGTCAGTTGTACCAGCAACACAAACTCATCGCCGCCGATGCGCGCCAAGGTGTCCTGACTGCGCAGGTCTTCACGCAGACGCAAACCGACTTCGCGCAGCAATTGGTCACCCAGGTGATGGCCAAATGCATCATTGACCGGTTTAAAACCGTCCAGGTCGATAAACATCAACGCAAAACAACCGCCCTGTTCCCTGACGGTTTGTACGGCTTGTTGAATGCGGTCGGCGAGCAAGGTGCGATTGGGCAAACCGGTGAGCATGTCATGCAGGGCCAGATGGGTAAGCTCCTGGTTGGCCAGGGTCAGCGAGTCGGCGAGCACGGCGGTACGGGCTTCAAGGCGGGCGTCGAGCAATGACGTCAATAACGCGATGATCAAGACCGCCAGCGAAGTGACCAGCACCAGGTTATCCAAGCCTTTGCCACTCAGGCCCGTCAGCGCGGCGCCACAGAAACTGTTGTCATCAAAGCGTGCGGCAGCCATGCCGGTGTAGTGCATACCGACGATTGCAATGCCCATCACCACTGCAGCGCCACCCCGCGCCAGGCGTACGTAAGGCGTGTTGCGCCGCAGGTTGAAAGCGATCCACAAAGCCGCACCGGACGCCACCACGGCGATCAACAACGAAGCGCCAAACAGCGCGGGGTCGTAGTCGATACCCGGGGTCATGCGCATCGCGGCCATGCCGGTGTAGTGCATGCTGGCAATACCGGCACCCATCACCAGCGCGCCAAACGCCAGTTGCCAGGCCGGCAGACGTGGCTGGCTGACCAGCCACAGTGCAAAGCCACTGGATAATACGGCGATCAATAACGACAGCGCGGTAATGCCCAGGTCAAACCCGAGGGCAAACGGCAGGCGCAACGCCAACATGCCAATAAAGTGCATGGACCACACGCCCACGCCCATGGCCATTGCCCCACCGGCCATCCACAGGTACACCGCACGGCCCCTGGCGGTCGCAATACGGCCGGCCAGGTCCAACGCGGTGTAGGACGCGAGGATCGCCACACACAGTGAGATCACGACCAGAGAGGGGGAATAACTACCGATCAGCATGCAAACTCTCAAGACTGACGGGCGTGAAACGCCCGTGCCAAGTGGCAAAGCGGGCGATTGTAGCGAGAATAATTATTGCCGGTTTGATTAATTATCATGGGGCCATTAGTGGCATTTTGACGCCAATCTACTGACCTTGAAATGTCACTTGCTACTGCTTCTCGGCCAAAGACGTTTGCCCATCCCAACCGCCGCCCAGCGCCGCAATCAACTGCACACTCGCAACCAGGCGCGTCTGCAACAACGTGAGCACCGTGCGCTCATTACTCAACGCCGTGGCCTGCACGGTCACCACATCCAGGTAGGCGATCAACCCGGCCTTGTACTGATTCTGCGTCAGCCGCAGGGACTCGCGCGCGGCCTCCAGGGCTTCATTGCTGACCACCGCCTCATCTTCCAGCACCTTCAACTGCACCATATAGTTTTCCACTTCGCGAAAACCATCCAGCACCGTCTGGCGGTACTTGGCCACCGTCTCGTCATAGGACGCCACGCTACGATCAACCTCCGCCGAACGCTGCCCACCGTCAAACAAGGTCATCGCAAGCTTTGGCCCCACCGACCAGAACCGGTTGGGCAAACTGATCCAGTCCGCATAGGTACTGCTGGAATACCCACCCGCCAGGCTCAAGGTCAGGTCCGGGTAATAAGCCGCCTTGGCCACACCGATATTCGCGTTGGCTGCAATCACTGAGCGCTCCGCCGACGCAATGTCCGGGCGCCGCTCAAGCAATTGCGACGGCACACTCACCGGAATCTGCGGCAAGGCAGGTATGTCTTTGCTCACCGCCAGATTGAAGTTGGCCGGCGCCTCGCCGATCAACACCGCAATGGCGTTTTCCAACTGCGCACGCTGCCAGATCAAATCGATCAAGCTGGCCTGTGTGGTCTTCAGTTGGGTCTGCGCCTGAGCAATCGCGGCTTTATCGGAAACCCCCGCCCGGTACTGGTTTTCAGTCATCGTCAGCGAGCGCTGATAAGTCTCCAGCGTGGCTTGCAACAAACGCGTCTGCTCGTCCATCACGCGCAGTTGCAGATAGTCCTGCACCAACTCCGATTGCTGGCTCAAACGCATCGCCGCCAAATCCGCCGAGCTGGCCTCAGCGGTGGCTTCATTGGCTTCCAGGCCACGGCGTAACTTGCCCCATACATCGGCCTCCCAACTCACGCCCAACTGGGCATTGAGCGTGTCGCGGATACCACTGCTGGAACTGCTGAGGCTGGCATTACTGCTGCCGGTGCCCTGGCTGGCACGGGTTTTACCGGCGCTCAGGTCCACCGTTGGGAAAAACGCCCCGCGCGCGCTGCGCACCTGGGCCTGGGCCTGGCGGAAGCGCGCTTCGGCCTGGGCTACGGTCTGGTTGGAATTGTTAAGCCGCGTGACCAGCTCATTAAGCTGGCGATCGCCGTACAACTCCCACCAGGCACCCCGGGCCAGGGAATCGCTGGGGTTGGCCTGACGCCAGCCCTGGGCTTCCTTGTACTGCGCGGGTTCGACCACCTCCGGGCGTTTGTAATCCGGGCCGATGGCGCAGGCGCTGAGCAAGGCGCCGCACAGCAGCAGGCTGGCGATGCGGGAACCACGGGGCATGCTCATGGCCAATTTAGTCAAGGTTGAATCGGTCATAGCGCAGTATCCAAGGCAGCATCGGTACGCACGCCACGCCAGGCGTTGAAGCGGTGGCGCGCGCGGTCAAGATAAAGGTAAACCACGGGGGTGGTGTAAAGGGTCAGGATCTGGCTGAACACCAGCCCGCCGATGATGGTCAAGCCCAGGGGCTGGCGCATTTCGGCGCCATCGCCGGAACCGAGCAGCAACGGCAAGGCGCCGAGGATGGCGGCGAGCGTGGTCATCAAAATCGGCCGCAGGCGCAGCAGGCAGGCACTGCGGATCGATTCCAGCGGGCTCATGCCGTCGTGGCGCTCCAGTTGCAGCGCCAAGTCGATCATCAGGATCGCATTCTTCTTCACCACGCCGATCAGCAGGAACAGACCCAGCAGGGATATCAGGCTGAACTCGCCGCCCAGCAGGTAGATCGACAGCAGCGCGCCGACACCGGCCGACGGCAAGGTCGAGAGGATGGTCAGCGGGTGAATGTAACTTTCATACAGAATGCCCAGCACCAGGTACACCGCCACCAGCGCGCCAAGAATCATGAAGGGCTGGCCCTTCTGCGTCGCCGCAAACGCATCGGCGGTGCCGGCCATCTTGGCGATCACGTCCTCGGGCAAACCGACCTTGGCAATCGCCCGCTCGATAGCGGCCGTGCCCTGCTCCACCGTCACCCCAGGCGACATGTCAAAGGCAATGTTTTCCGAGGCGAACTGGCCTTCATGGCTGACACGATCATCGGCCAGGCTGTTTTCGTAATGGGCAATGGTCGACAACGGCACCCGCGCGCCCGTGGAGGTGATCACCTGCATCTGGTTCAGGGTGATCGGGTCCTGGGCGTATTTCGGGTTGACTTCCATCACCACCTGGTACTGGTTGAGGCTGTCATAGATGGTGGAAATCTGGCGTTGACTGTAGGCATTGTTCAATACCGAGGTGACCATGCTCATGTCGATGCCCAGGCGCTTGGCCTGGTCGCGGTCGACCACCAGCGTCACCTGCGCCGCACCGCGACCTTCGCGGGCGTCGATGGCGGTCAACTCCGGCAGCTCGCGCAAGGCGGCGACGACTTTCGGGTACCACAAGCGCAATGCAGCCAGATCACCGCTTTGCAGGATGTAGGAGTATTGGGCACTGGTCTGGTCACGGCTGCCGCCAAATTGCAGGTCCTGGTCGGCCATCAGGAACAGCCGCCCGCCCGGCACCAGCGGCACCTCCTTGCGCAGGCGCTCGATCACCGCCTGGGCCGAGAGCTTGCGCTCGGCAATAGGCTTGAGGCGCACCAGCATCACCGCGTTGTTGGTGCCGTTGTTGCCGCCGATAAAGCCGGCCACGCTGAGCACTGCAGGATCCTTTAGTACCGCCTGGCGGAAGGTTTCCATCTTCGGCTGCATCACATTGAACGACAGCCCGTCATCGCCGCGCACAAAGCCGATCAACTGGCCGGTGTCCTGCTGCGGCATAAAGGTTTTCGGCACCACCACGTACAGTGCGATGTTCACGCCCACGGTGATCAACAAACTCAGCAGGGTCAGGCGCCGGTGGCGCAGCACCCAATCCAGGCTGGTGGCGTAGGCCGCAACCATGCGGTCGTTGACCTTCTGGCTCCAGCGCTGCAAACCAGTCATATGCCCTTTGACATGCGGCTTGAGCCAGCGCGCGCAGAGCATCGGGGTCAACGTCAGCGAAACAATCAGCGACACAATGATCGCCGCCGACAAGGTGATGGAAAACTCACGGAACAGATTGGTGACAATGCCGCCCATAAACAGGATGGACAGGAACACCGCCACCAGCGACACGTTCATCGACAGCAAGGTAAAGCCGACTTCCTCGGCCCCCAGGTACGCCGCCTTCATCGGCGGCACGCCGTCGTCGATATGCCGGGAAATGTTCTCCAGCACCACGATGGCGTCGTCCACCACCAGACCGGTGGCCAGAATAAGAGCCATCAGCGAAAAGTTGTTCAACGAAAACCCAAACAGGTACATCACCGCAAAAGTGCCGACCAGCGACACCGGCACCGCCAGGGTCGGGATCAACGAGGCGCGGAAGTTCCCCAGGAACAGGTACACCACCAGCACCACCAGGGCCACGGCAATCAGCAAGGTCATCTCGGCTTCATGCAGGGTCGCGGTGATCACCGGCGAACGGTCCATGGCCAGGTTGAGCTTGACGCTGGACGGCAGCACCGCCTGCAACGCCGGCAACTGGGCCTTGATTTGCCGCACAGTCTCGATGATGTTGGCGCCGGACTGGCGGTTGATCACCAGCAGCACCGCCGAATCGTTGTTGAAGAAGCCGCTGTTGTAGCGGTCTTCGACGCCGTCGCTGATCTTCGCCACATCCCCCAGGCGCAAGGCGGCGCCGTTCTGGTAGCGGATCAGCAGCGGCTCGTAGTCCTTGGCCTTTTCCAACTGGTCATTGGCCTGGATCTGCCAGTTGCGCTCGCTGTCTTCCAGGGAGCCCTTGGGCCGCCGCTGGTTGGCATTGGCGATAGTGTTGCGCACATCGTCCAGGGCCACGCCGTACTGGTCCAGTGCCTTGGGTTCCAGCTCGATACGCACTGCCGGCAAGGAGCTGCCGCCGATCTGCACTTCGCCCACGCCCGGCACCTGGGACAGGCTTTGCGAAAGGATGGTCGAGGCCAGGTCGTACAGCTGGCCTTTTTGCAGCACGTCAGAGGTCAGCGAGAGCACCATGATCGGTGCCTGGGACGGGTTGATCTTCTTGTAGGTCGGCATGCTGCGCATACCACTGGGCAGCAGGTTGCGCGAGGCATTGATGGCCGCCTGCACTTCGCGCGCCGCACCGTTGATATCACGGTCGGAGTCGAATGCCAGAATCACCCGCGTCGAGCCCTGGCTCGACGAGCTGCTCATGGTGGTGATGCCGGCAATCGCGCCGAATGAGCGTTCCAGCGGTGTCGCCACTGTCGAGGCCATCACCTCCGGGCTGGCGCCAGGCAAGCTGGCCGACACCACGATCACCGGGAAGTCGATCTGCGGCAACGGCGACACCGGCAGCAAGTTAAAGCTGACGCCACCGAGCAACATGATCGCCAGGCTCAGCAGCATGGTGGCTACCGGCCGGCGAATAAAAGGTCCGGACAGGTTCATGACTCAACCGGCTCCAGGCTCTGCGGCTCTTTGCGCCAGCGGCGGCCAAGGCGGTCGAAATACAGGTAGATCACCGGCGTGGTGAACAGCGTCAACACCTGGCTTACCAGCAAGCCGCCGACCATCACCAGACCCAGCGGTTGGCGCAGTTCGGCGCCGGAACCACTGGCCAGCATCAATGGCACCGCACCAAACAAGGCCGCGAGGGTGGTCATCAAAATCGGCCGAAAACGCAGCAACGCCGCCTGATAAATTGCCGTTTGCGGGTCCAGGCCCTGGTTGCGTTCGGCGTCGAGGGCGAAGTCGATCATCATGATCGCGTTCTTTTTGACGATACCGATCAGCAGGATGATGCCGATGATCGCGATCATGCCCAGGTCATTGCCACTGAGCAGCAATGCGAGCAAAGCGCCGACTGCGGCGGATGGCAACGTGGAGAGAATCGTGATCGGGTGAATGTAACTCTCGTACAGCACGCCGAGCACGATATACATGGTCACCACCGCCGCCAGGATCAGCAGCAAGGTGCTCGACAGCGAGGCTTCGAACGCCTGGGCCGCGCCCTGGAACTGGGTCTGCACGCCTACTGGCATGCCGATGTCCTTCTGGGTCTGGTTGATCAGCTCCACGCCTTTGCCCAACGCGACACCAGGGGCCAGGTTGAATGACATCATCACCGCCGGGAACTGGCCGATATGCGCGATTGCCAGTTGCGCCTGGCGCTGCTCCACGTGCGCCAGGCTCGACAGCCGCACCTGGCCGCCATCGGTGGTTTTCACATGGATCTGGTTGAGCGCCGCCGGCCCCAGGGTTTCGCCGGATTGGGCCTGCAATACCACGCGGTACTGGCTGGCCTGGGTGTAGATGGTGGAAATCTGCCGCTGGCCGAAAGCGTCATACAGTGCGTCGGTGATGGTCGACACACTTACGCCAAGGCGTGAGGCCGCGTCGCGGTCGATCACCAGGAACACTTGCAGGCCCTTGTCCTGCAGGTCGCTGGCCACATCGGTGAGTTCCGGCAATTGGCTCAGGGCGTGTACCAGCTTGTCGCTCCACAGCGCCAACAGGTCGGCGTCCGGCGAGGACATGCTGAACTGGTACTGGGTGCGGCTCACGCGGTCTTCAATGGTCAGGTCCTGCACCGGCTGCATGAACAGGCGAATGCCCACCAGCTTGTCGATCTGCGGTTGCAGGCGCGTAATCACTTGCGCCGCACTCACGTCGCGCTGGCCGTGGGCCTTGAGGTTGATGAGCAATCGGCCGCTGTTGAGGGTGGCGTTGTCACCATCCACACCAATGTAGGACGACAGGCTCTCAACCGACGGGTCGGCCAGGATCACCTTGGCCAGCTCCTGCTGGCGCTGGCTCATGGCGGCAAACGAAATCGACTGCGGTGCTTCCGAGATGCCCTGGATCACCCCAGTGTCCTGCACCGGAAAAAACCCCTTGGGCACCACCAGGTACAGCACCACGGTAAGGCCCAGGGTGGCGATGGCCACCAGCAGGGTCAGTGGCTGGTGCTTGAGCACCCACTGCAATTTGCGCCCGTAGGCTTCGATCAGCCAATCGATCCACGCGCCGCTGGCCTTGTAGAAACGGCCTTGTTCTTCTTCCTTGGGTTCGCGCTTGAGCAGGCGTGCGCACATCATCGGCGTCAGGGTCAGGGACACCACCAGGGAAATCAGGATCGCCACCGCCAGGGTGATGGCAAATTCGCGGAACAGCCGCCCGACCACATCGGCCATGAACAGCAGCGGAATCAGTACCGCGATCAGCGACAGGGTCAGGGAAATCAGGGTGAAACCGATTTGCTTGGCGCCCTTGAGCGCAGCCGCCATGGGCGTCTCGCCTTCCTCGATATAGCGCGAGATGTTCTCCAGCATCACGATGGCATCGTCCACCACAAACCCGGTGGCGATGGTCAGCGCCATCAGCGTCAGGTTGTTGATGGAGAAGCCTGCCAGGTACATCACGCCAAAGGTGCCCACCAGCGACAGCGGCACGGCGATCGAAGGAATGATCGTGGCGCTGACCCGGCGCAGGAACAGGAACGTCACCATCACCACCAGGGCAATGGCGATCAGCAATTCGTGCTGTACATCCTTTACCGAGGCCCGGATGGTCTGGGTACGGTCGGTAAGCACCGTCACATCCAGGCCCGCCGGCAGGTTATCGGTGATGCTCGGCAGCAACGCCTTGATGCGGTCCACCACCTCGATCACGTTGGCGCCGGGCTGGCGCTGGATATTGAGCAGCACCGCCTGGTTTTCATTGGCCCAGGCAGCGAGGCGTTCGTTTTCGGCGCCGTCGACGATCTGGGCTACGTCTTTAAGGCGCAGCGGCGCGCCATTGTTGTAGGCCAGGATTAATTCGGCGTATTGCGCAGGCGAGACCAACTGGTCGTTGGCATCGAGCATCGACACCCGCGTGGGGCCGTCGAAATTACCCTTGGGCTGGTTGACGTTGGAGGCGGCGATCAGGGTGCGCACGTCTGACAGGTTCAAACCGTTGGCCGCCAGGGCCTCGGGGTTGACCTTGATGCGCACGGCCTGGCGCTGGCCACCGGCGATGCTGACCATGCCGACGCCACTGATCTGTGCAATTTTTTGCGCCATGCGCGTGTCAACCAAGTCGTTGAGCTTGGGCAGCAACATGGTCTTGGAGGTAATCGCCAGGGTCAGCACCGGGGTATCCGCCGGGTTGACCTTGTTGTACACCGGCGGCGCCGGCAGATCCTTGGGCAGCAGGTTGGTCGCGGCGTTGATCGCGGCCTGCACCTGTTGCTCGGCGACATCCATATTGATGTCGAGGTTAAAGCGCAGGGTCAGCACCGAGGCGCCGCCCGAACTGGTCGACGCCATCTGTGTGAGGCCGGGCATTTGCCCGAACTGCCGCTCAAGCGGCGCGGTCACTGCGCTGGTCATCACGTCCGGGCTGGCGCCGGGGTACAGGGTCATCACCCGGATGGTCGGGTAGTCGACCTGAGGCAAGGCCGAGACGGGCAACAAACGGTAAGAAATGATGCCGGCCAGGACGATGGCCAGCATGCTCAGCGTGGTGGCAACCGGGCGAAGGATAAACAGTCGCGACAGGTTCATGAACCGACCTTTTGCGCCTTGCCGGCGTTAGCGCCGGTCTCCCCTTTTGCCGCAGGCTTGCCTTGCAGGTGTTCGGTCGGCGTGGTCGGCACTTCGCTACTGTCGTTGACCACTTCGATGTCGCTGCCGTCCTTGAGGCGGTCGGTGCCTTCCAGGACCACGCGGTCACCGGCCACCAGGCCCTCCTTGATAACGGTGTTGTCACCATCGGTATCACCGACCACCAACGGCTGCATCTTGACCTTTTTGTCACCGTCGAGCTTGTAGACGAAGGTGCCGCTGTTGCCGAACTGGATCGCGGCGGACGGCGCCAGCACCACATTGTGCAAGGTGTCGGCCAGCAGGTGTACGTTGACGAATTGGTTGGGGAACAGCGCCTGGTCCTTGTTATCGAATCGGCCTTTGAATTTGAGCGTGCCGGTGGTCACGTCGATCTGGTTGTCCAGGCTCTGCAACACGCCGACCGCCTGCTGTTTCACATCGCCACGGTCCCAGGCTTCCACGGGCAGCTTGTTGCCGGCGTGGTAACGGGTGAGCACGGTGTCGAGGGTGTTTTCCGGCAGGGTGAAGACCACGCTGATCGGCTGGGTCTGGGTGATCACCGCCAGGAAGGTGGTGTCGTTGGCCGCCACCAGGTTGCCGACGTCAACCTGACGCAGGCCGACGCGGCCGCTGATTGGCGCGCGGATCTTGGTGAATTCGAGGTTGAGCTTGGCGTCGTCCACCGCACCCTGATTGGTCTTGACCGTGCCCTGGTATTGCATGACCAAGGCTTCGGCGGTGTCCAGGGTCTGTTTGGCGATGCTGTCCTGGGCATACAGGTCACGGTAACGCTGCACATCAACCTGGGCGTTTTTCAGTTGGGCCTGGTTCTGCAACAACGTGCCCTGAGCCTGGAGCAAGGCGTTCTGGTAGCTGCGCGGGTCGATCTCCGCCAACAGGTCACCCGCCTTGACCATCTGCCCTTCTTCGAAGGCGATCTTGACCAGCTCACCGCCCACCCGGCTGCGTACATTAATGGTGTTGAGCGCGGTCACCGTGCCCAAGGCCTTGTAGTACACCGGGAACTCGCCCAGTACCGCTGGCGCCACGCGCACCGGGATCGGGCCGGTGGAACCCCCGAAACCTGGGCGCGCCATCCCCGTCTTGCCGGTATGCCCGGCCGGTTTCTGCGCGCTGGCATCTGTATGGCCGGCGGGCCAGAATTTCCAGCACAGGCCGGCGATAACCAACAGCACGAGCAGGCCGAACAGCCAGCGACGGGAGTTGCGGGGGGAGGATTGCATGGAGTGATCAACCATTGGGCGCGAGAGCTTCTTCTTTGGGAGGCTGAAAGATAAGCACTGGGGCGCATTAAGAAAAGCGCCTTTACCGGCTATTTACCTTGGATTACAACTTTTAACGGTTGACCTTAGTCCGTTGGCTATTTCGCTAAGCATTTGAGCCGCAAATAAAAACGGCCTGGACTAGGCCAGGCCGCAATCTTGCATCAAGCGTGCTACTGCAAAATGACAGTAATGCGCCGAAACAGTTACTTCAAAACAGCCAGGGCCGCTTCGTAGTTTGGCTCTTGGCCGATTTCCGCAACCAGTTCGCTGTGCAGCACGTTGTTGTTTTCATCCAGTACCACCACGGCACGGGCGGTCAGGCCTCGCAGTGGGCCATCGGCCAGGGACACACCGTAGTCAACGGCGAAGTCGGCGTTGCGGAAGTCCGACAGGCTCAGCACGTTGTCCAGGCCTTCGGTGCCGCAGAAACGCTTCTGGGCAAACGGCAGGTCAGAGGAGATGCACAGCACAACAGTGTTGCTCACGTCGTTGGCCTGGGCGTTGAATTTGCGTACCGAAGTCGCGCAGGTCGGGGTGTCGACGCTTGGGAAGATGTTCAGTACTTTGCGCTTGCCGGCGAACGTTTCCAGGGTTGCGTCCGACAGGTCTGTAGCGACAAGGCTGAATTCTGGAGCGGTGGAACCGGTTTTCGGCAATTCGCCTTCAACCTGGACAGGGTTACCACGAAGGGTGACTTGAGCCATGAACGGAATCCTTATGCTGGGTTTTGGTTAAACGAATTCGAGAGGCCGAAGTTAACCACAAAGTGCAGTGACTACCTACCACCGGACACAAATTGTCATGCCACGCAGGTGTGGTTTAATTGCGCGTTTTTACCCGCCCTTCAAGGATCTGCTTTAGATGAATCAGCCCGCCACCAAAGTCCTGGTCATCGGTTATGTCTGGCCGGAACCCCGCTCCTCGGCCGCTGGCGGGCATATGATGCAGATTCTGCAGAGTTTCCTCGACCAGGGCTGGGACATTACTTTCAGCAGCCCGGCGACCATTGGCGAACACAAGGCCGACTTGCCTGCCCTGGGCATCACCGAGTGCGCCATCGAGCTCAATAACAGCAGTTTCGATGATTTTATCCGCGCGTTAGCCCCGGATATTGTGTTGTTCGACCGTTTCATGATGGAGGAGCAGTTCGGCTGGCGCGTGGAACAATGCTGCCCCGATGCCTTACGCGTGCTGGAAACCTCCGACCTGCAAAGCCTGCGCGATGCGCGTCAGCAGCGTTTCAAGGCGCAGCTCAAGGCCCACCCTGACAGCGACGATTTCAGCGCGCTGTTCAAGCCGGCACTGCAGGAAGAGTTCCAGTTGATGGCCGACACCGACATCGCCAAGCGCGAGATCGCTGCCATTTACCGCTGTGATATCAGCCTGATGATTTCCGATGTGGAAATCCGCCTGCTCACCGAGCAATTCAAGGTGCCTGCCGCCCTGCTCCACGGGTGCCCGTTGATGCTGGAGCCGCCGGTTGCAGCCTTTGCGCCGTTTGAAGACCGCGCGCACTTTCTCAGCATCGGCAATTTCCGCCACGCGCCCAATTGGGATGCGGTGCTGTGGATGAAGAACAGCCTGTGGCCGTTGATCCGCCAGCAACTGCCGGGGGCACAGCTGCATATATACGGTTCCTACACGCCGCCCAAAGCCACCGCCCTGCACAACCCGGCGCAAGGTTTTCATGTGATGAACTGGGCTGAAGATGCGCTGCAGGTCATGGGGGCTGCGCGTATCTGCCTGGCGCCGCTGCGTTTTGGCGCCGGCATCAAGGGCAAGCTGATGGATGCCATGCTTTGCGGCACGCCAAACATCACTACGCCGATTGGCGCCGAGGCCATGGGCGACGATCAGCCGTGGCCCGGTGTTATCGAGCAGAGCGCCGAGGCCCTGGCCGCTGCCGCCGTGGCGCTGTATCAGGACCGCGAACGTTGGACCCAGGCCCAGGAAGACGGCCGCCGATTGCTGGCTCGGCGCTACGACCAAAGCCTGCATGGCCCCGCCCTGGTGGCCTGCCTGGAACACTGCCGCAGCCGCCTTGCTGCCCATCGCCGCGACAATTTCACCGGCAGCATGCTGCGTCACCATGCGCATAAAAGCACCCAGTACATGTCGCAGTGGATCGAGGCAAAAAACCGCGGCGTATAAAGGTTGGTGCTGGCGAGGTTGCGCGCAAGGGGGCATTATCCTACGCAGCAACCACAATAAAGCGACGGCAGCATGACCCGAGCAATGCGAATCACCGACCCTTCCTACGAGTTGATGGACGATCACAACGGTCTGTCCATCATCTATCGCCAGCACGGTTTCCCCTGCCCGCTGGTGCGCTGGCACTTTCACAAGGAATACGAACTGCACCTGATCGTTGCCAGCTCGGGCAAAGTATTCATCGGCGACTACATCGGTAACTTCTACCCCGAAAGCCTATTCCTCACCGGCCCTAACCTGCCCCACAACTGGATCAGCCAGGTGGAGGAAGACGAGGTGGTGCCCAAGCGTGACATGCTGGTGAACTTCACCGACGAACTGTTTGATCAGGGCAGCCCCGTGTTTGCCGAACTCAAGACGCTGGCGCCGATGCTGGAACGGGCGCAGTACGGCATCGAGTTCCGCTGCAAAAAAACCATCGCCCAAGCCATGACCTTGATGCAGCGCATCGAAGACGCCCAGGGCATGGCGCGCCTGGGGCACTTCTTTATTCTGCTGGAGGTGTTGAGCACGTGTGAGGATTACCAGTTGCTGTCAGGCGTGACCACGCCGCAACTGGCCGATGAACACAGCATTGACCGCACCAACCGTGCGGTGGACTACATTTTTGCCCACTACGCCCGCGAATTGTCGCTGGAGGAAGTGGCCGAACACCTGGGGATGAAGCCCACGTATTTTTCCCGCGTGTTCAAGCAAGCCACCGGGCGCACTTTCATCGAATTCGTCAACCGGCTGCGCATCAGCAAATCCTGCGAATTGCTCGCGGACGGTGACAAGGCCGTCACCGATGTGTGCTTTGAATCGGGTTTCAACAATATCTCCAACTTCAACCGGCGCTTTCAGCAGCTCAAGGGTATGACGCCTTCTCACTACCGACGCCTGGCAGTGCAACGGCTCACGGAGCAAAACCTGGCGTGAACCTGTTGGTTGCGACACATCCGGATCAAAAACCACTGTTCAAACCGCTGCACACAAAAGGAACCGCGTAGGGCCCGCTGTCACTCAGCGAAGGCATCACCGCCTCTTTCAGGCGTTGGGTGGTGCTTTTCTGACACACAGGCAAAGGGTAACTCTATGATCAATACGCAGCCGTCCCCTACTCAGAGCGCCTTGCTTCGGCCTGTCGAGCCCATCCAGCCACTTCCCCACCACACCCAACCGGCCAAGGCTCCCCTCGACAGCACGTCACTCAGCCCATCGAAGGTTCGCACTGTCGCCGCGCGCGTGCGCCGAGACTTGCAAAACCCAGGTTCCACAGCCGATTCACGCAAAGCGTCAGTCCGCCAGTTCGCCGATGCCTTGGTTCAACATAGCGACCAGCAACTGGCCATCGGTGTTGCCAACAGTCTTATCCGCCGACGACTGGCCAGCGAGACCCGCGACTCAAGCGAAGGGCTGGACAAGGTCACCGTGCCTGAGCATTCCACCTTCGGCCAGGCCTGGTCTGAACTGGCAGACGCACTGGAGTCGGAGCCGTTCAAATCGTTTGCCGAAGCCAATTTGATTGTGACTTCAAACCTGATCATTGGCGCCAACGGCGACCTGACCGAAAAATCCGATGGCAGCATTATCAGTTTCTTCTCCCGCGATAACCCCGAATGGTCAGCCGCCTCAGGCGCTGTATTAGCGGCCGCAAAAAAACTTGCAGGGGCGCGTCATTCAGAGATCTTGTTTTACGGTCGAGAGCACGCATCGGCCAAAAACGTCGCCGCGTTCTACGATGTGCACCTGGGCCGCATCAACAGCCACGAGACACTGGCCATCGCTGCGCAACTGCTAAGCGCCGCAGGCTTCCCCGCATTGAGCAGCAGCGACCCACTCGATGCACCTATCAAGCAGCGACAGCGGGAGGCACGCCAGAAAATCGTGGATTTGCCCGCACGAGCGCTCAGGGCGGCACTTGAACCGTTCGCCCCATTGACCGCTGAACAAAAGGTCCGCGAAGCCGATCAGGCGCTGGCGCAACAGGTCAGCCGGGCGTTGATTGAAGGGTTTTCGCAAGCCGGCCATAACCAGGCGTCCGTCACGCTGGAGAACATCCCTGACTATTCGACCTTCAACCTGGTGCGCAAAAACCTTCTTGCCGCACTGAACGGCAAAGCGTTTACAACCTTTGCGCAAGACAACGATCTCGACCCCACCAGCGTACGCATCAACCCCACAAGTGGTGAGTTGACGGGCAACGTCAGAGGGGTGAACACCACGTTTACATTGAACGACGTCTCGGGCTGGGCCGATGCCTGGACCGACATACGCGATGCCGTCGAACAGATGGCGGCGGGGTCTCGTTCGGACGTGACCTACCCTTCCGGCACGTCGGCGCCGCTGTATCAGGTGATGGACTTTTATCAAGAAGCCAAGCCGCCTCAACAAAACACGCAAACGCCGAACCTGGAGCAACGCCAGCTTGTAGCCACGCTCAACAGGATCGTCGAAATAAACCAGAACAATGGGTTCCAGGCGTTGCTCGATGCAGACGCTGACAATCCGGTAGCCAGTGCCGTACGGCAACGCCAGCAGGCGGTCATACGGCAATTGGAAGGTACGCCCATTGCACCTTCGGCGTTGGAAACACTTGCCGCTGCCGTCGCCGCCGACACCCCCGTGCCGGCGGAAAACCCAGCAGCGCCGCTCGACCTGCAGGCCAAAGCTGACAGCGAACTGGCCATCGCCGTGCACCGCGTGATGCTTGAACTCAAAGCCGACCCGTCCAAAGCCGCAACAAAAATGATCGATCTGGTCCCGGCCAACAGCCTGTTCGGCCAGGCTCAGGCGAACTTGAACAAGGCGCTGACAGCGCGGGGGATTACCGACTGGTGCCACCAGCACAATTTCTCGCTGATCGGCAGTGCCTGGTATGCCCCTAAAGACGCTGCCGACCTGCGTACCAAACAAGCCGACTTTGCCAAACAGTACCCTGAACATTTCGACGTGATGAGTCACATAGATGCCGCCGCAGCGCCCTTCGCAGCCGGTGGCAAACCGGTCGAACTCAAGCACGGCATGCAGAGCAGCGTACCGTTCGAATGGCTGTGCAATTTTTATGGCATCAGCACCGACCCCGGCAGCGCTCAATTTGCCCGGCAGCTGGAATTGATAGGCCGCACCCAACAATTGCCGGAGCGCTCGGAGCCCCCGCAGAGCACCGTGGCGCGGCTGCAAAGACAACGAACTGCGCTGGGCGACAGCAATGATCGGTATGCATTAATCAAGCAACTGGAAAGCGCCGACATAAGCGATGACGACCAGGCCGACACCATGCGCTTTGTGGTAGATCCGGACTCCTCGCATCACCCCAAAGGCGTCAAAAGGGCCAGGGAGTTTCTTGCGGAGAATAACGGCTACATCCCCCAGTCGAAGGCCGAATCCGACAACCTCATCAAAGCCTTGCGCACGCCGGTGCCTAACGCTCCACCGCTTGGCGACCACTGGGGGTTCCTATCATCGGATTTACCGCTGAGCACCGAGCAGCGCAGCACGGTGATGGACCATGTAAAGAAACTCATCGCCCCACAGAGCAGCCTTCTTGCCTACCTGAGTGCTGACGATGCCCAGCTCAGCGAAGACCCGGCGCAAGCACTGGAGCAACTGCTCGCCACCGATAAGGCGCTTGAGTTTGCGTCCCACCTGCAAACCAACATGAAGGGCGCGCCCACCCCGAACAGCCTTCTGCAATGGTTGTCGACGGCCTTGGTGCTGGAGCTCGATCCAGCGGCAGGGGAGCGGCGCAATGCCGTTGCAGGGTTTGATTTCATGGATCCCATTCACCAGGGGCTGGATTGCAGAGCGCTTCGTATGCGTTTCATCCAACACTTAACGGACAACAAGCAAACTCCGGCAAATCTCGCGCCGGCCATTGCGCAGTTGTTAATGGCCGGTGCGGCACCGCACCTGCTGGTTAAGGATGTACCGACTACTGTCCGCCTCGGCACTCCAGAGTGGGTCAGTTTTGTCACAGCCGTAAACCGAATCGAGCTGACGGCCGTCGGTGCCAGCGCGGGCATGACCTTTGAACACGTCATGGCGCTTCACAGGATAACTCCGGTGTCTGCGGCTGAAACCCGAATGCAAGCCATTGCACAGATGAACCCCGTGATCGATTGGGCCATCGTCAATAAGCACCTGGCTAAGAATGACAACGATGAATACACCCTGGAACAGATGACAAGCTGCCAGGAAATCCTCAACAAGGAGATCAAGGTAACAGCCGACGCCAAGGACTTTCTGCGTAACACCAGGGCCCCTGGCCGAAGAGAAATGACCCTTGAAGTCTTACGCGAAAAGTTCGGCACCCACATCGACTATGAAAGCCGGCACTTATGGGAAAAAGTCGCGGGCGGAGTCTTTTCCGGTATCAGAGCGAGCATCTGCGAGGTGTACGAGGCCGGCCGTCTGGGTGAAAGCTGGAGTTCGGAAATAGCGGGGCTGAACTTCGAAGACCTGCGTGCGCAGGCCGACCAATTGCCTGACATCAACAAGGCGTTCGAGGAGGCCATTGAACAAGACTTCACCCTGCGCAGGGCCCATACGATTACGTTGTTTAAGGACATGCTCAGCAAGTTACCGTTGGAGGAGCGCAATAGCCTCAATTTTGGCGCAGTGGAGTTTTTGCAGGTGGAAGGTGCCGGTAGCGGCATAGTCATGACGTCCGTCCATAAGGGCGTAAGAAGGGACTTTGCGGTTTATCCGACAGTCGGGCAAATCGTCAGAATCCCCGATATCGGCGCCTCTACACCCCTGGGCCAAAAAGTCAGCCTCGCCATCGACACGCAAGCCTTTAAAAACGGTACCGAACCGAGAACGGGCGTCATGTCCGACGTCGTATTAAGGACGCATGAGCAATTCATACTTGTAAAGACTGACGACGACGACAAGAGGCCGTTGCTGCGTGAACAGCAGTTCGGTGAGCATAACGAGGGAGACGTGTCACCCTCCTTCGTCCACGATAGAATGGACAACTTGGCCAAAGTGCTGGTGGACACGGCCTACCTGCGCAAAAGTACCTTCGTCGCGACCCAGCGTGGCTTGCACAATGCGGTTGAAAATGGCGTAGAGCCCAGCGATTTCTTGATAGGCCTGCTACACGCTCTGCCGGGCGGCTCCAGCCTTGAAGACATCTATCACGGTGAATATGTAAAGGCCGTGGATGATCTGGCCGTGGATATCTTCATCTACGTGGCCACCGAAGGTGCAGGCAAGTTATGGCGATTGGCGAAAACCGGAGCAGCCTGGGCGGCGACCAAGGTCGCTACCAAGTTCATCGAGAAGTTCGGCACCCAAGCGGTCGAAGGCATCGCAGCCAGGGACCTGACCGCGACCAGCACCCGGCAATCGCAAAACGCCTTGAGCCGCATGCAGAGCACCCAGCTTGTTGAGCAAACGGCTGACATGGCCAATGGCAAGCTCGTGCGTTCCGGCACTCAAGAACAGGTCAGGCTCACCGCCGTACAGCAAGACGGTGAATGGTACGCCTACGACGCCAGAACCGAAGAGGCTTACGGGCCGCCTCTGCAAGGTTTTGTTTCGGACACATCGTCGCCCTTGCGCCAGGAGACCTTCTCGGACGGCACTCAAGCCCTGGTGGCGGACAAGCCCCTGGCTGCCGACGCCTATACGATCCCTCGCGCCAACGGCTTCGATTTGGTCAATGAAGGCAAGGTTTACCGTTACGACTCTCGCAACCCCGGCCTACTGACCGACCTGCAGTCGGCTGATCACTTCAAGCCGCTGGAGGAGTTTGAAGCACTCTGTTCAGTCCCTTCAATCGGCAGTGGCAGGTTTAAACGCGAGGCTAATGACAGCTGTTTTTCCAAGGTCATCGCCAATGTGACCGACCCATTGAGGCAGGACCTGCAAGCACTCGAACACGTTCGCCTGTTTCCTTCGCCGCCGAAATTGTTCAAGAAAGACCAATTCGTAATTTTCGAAAGACGACGTCTAAAAGTGGTGGAAGGCGAAATGGGTCCCAAGCTGGTCCCCACACTTGAAAACAAACCCATCACCTACAAAACCCAAATCAGTGGCAGTTTCAAACATGACCCCCAGTTCGGTTATTACGGCGCGCAAGCCAGTGACGCCTTGGCGCAGGACACGCGCGTGGTCGAACTCAAAAGTATCAGCGCTGAGTGCAACGACAAACGCGAAGTGCGCGGAGTCATTGTTAACAGCCCCGTGGCCGGGAGCGCTGACAAATACCTGGTCATCGAAGCGGATACCGCCGAGTTTTACTACGCGAAACTGGACAACGCGGCGCAGGGTGAGCTCACCTTCACCAAATGCTCGCCTAGCGAGTTGCCATTAGTGCAAGGCTACCGAAATAAATACAGCGCCCTCAAAGGGGTATCCGCCACACCGTTTGACGCCCACTTCATCGCCCTGCCGACATTGAACGACGCCTTCGCGCAGTTGGAGCGATCGAACTACTCAAAAGCAGAGGTGGATGAATTAAAGAAATGGTGCAAAGACCTGACCCCGGAACAACAACGGGAAGTGCTATACCAATTGCAGCGCACCGAAGCGATTGGCAAGCCGAATATCGCGCTGACACCGACCCGGGTTACCCCCTTGACCAAACCGGTTGATTTCGCAACCTGGCCGGCCGAGCAGCAAAACAAGTTCTATGCAGAGCAGGCCAAAAGCAGTGTGAATCGCAGCATGAAGGCCACAGGCTTGGGGCCCAGTAATAAAGTGTTCTCCAAGGCGGATCTCAAGCGTTCGGAAGCGGCAAACATGACACTTACCTGGTTGCGCAAAACCGCACAGAACTCTGCAGAGGGTCATTCGAACCTGATTTTGAAGGCGGGCGTCGGCAACTGTGGAGAAATGGCATTGGTGTCAAAAGACATCATCACCAAAAGCGGTGGTCGTGCTTACGAGTGGCATGCGTCGCAGGAACATGTGTTCACGGTAATCGGTGGCCCCTCCGAGCTTCCTGCGGGAACGGTCGATTTCTCGGACCCGGTCTGGAAGGATGCCTGGATTGTCGATCCTTGGGCCGATATCGCCTGTCCCGCCCGCGAATACACACGCAAGATCGACGAGGTGATGACCCAATGGGCGCGTGAAAATGTCAAGATTAGAACGGGCCCAAACCAGTTCATAAGCCCACGCGACAAAAACTGGCTGGACGCGCTCGTCTCAAAACCCAAGACTCCCTACTCTCACGGGTATAACCGCAAAGCGGCTCCTTAACACCTTTGTCGATCAAGCAGGCAAGGTAGGAAGGGGAATAACCGCTTTTGGACATGCTGGAGAATCCTGGAGTCGATACGGGCAACGGGGTGTTCAACAGGGCTTGATCAAGGACGTATTCCCCTTCGCCGTTTGATCAGGCAATACGAATATTCGCAGTAGCCGCAGCGCCGGCTGCTGTGGGTATAACCACTGCGGGCGTTTTTCAGTGCAAAAAAGTATCAGTCCCAGTGCGCCCAAGGATTTGTCACACGCCCATTTCAAGGCTGTAATCAACGCACACTCTTCCTGTCACCTTGTAGGAAGACACAACAACAATAACTGTCCTTCTGTAGCCCCCTGGGCGCGGAAATGGAGTGCGCGATGAAGTTCACAGCAAAAGCACTGCTTGTCTCCACCTGCATGACTACCTGCATGACCCTCAGCGCCGTCAGCTTTGGCGCGCAAACCCTGACCATTGCCACCGTCAACAACAGCGACATGATCCGCATGCAAAAGCTCTCGAAAACCTTCGAGACCGAACATCCGGACATCAAGCTGAACTGGGTGGTGCTCGAAGAAAACGTGCTGCGCCAACGCCTGACCACCGACATTGCCACCCAGGGCGGCCAGTTCGACGTGTTGACCATCGGCATGTACGAAGCTGCACTGTGGGGCGCCAAAGGTTGGTTGGAGCCAATGAAAGACCTGCCGGCGTCCTACGATCTTGACGACGTATTCCCTTCGGTGCGTGACGGCTTGTCGGTCAAAGGCTCGCTGTACGCCCTGCCGTTCTACGCCGAAAGCTCGATCACCTACTACCGCACCGACCTGTTCAAGAACGCCGGGCTGAGCATGCCCGAGCACCCGACCTGGAGCCAGATCGGCGAATACGCGGCCAAACTCACCGACAAGAGCAAAGAGCAATACGGCCTGTGCCTGCGTGGCAAAGCCGGTTGGGGTGAGAACATGGCGTTGATCACCACCCTGGCCAACGGCTACGGTGCGCGCTGGTTCGATGAAAAGTGGCAGCCTGAATTCAACGGCCCTGAGTGGAAGGACGCGTTGAACTTCTACGTCGACAACATGAAGAAATCCGGCCCGCCGGGTGCTTCCAGCAACGGTTTCAACGAAAACCTGGCGCTGTTCAACAGCGGCAAGTGCGCGATCTGGGTTGACGCCAGTGTGGCCGGCTCGTTTGTCACCGACAAGTCGCAGAGCAAGGTCGCTGACAACGTCGGCTTCACCTTCGCCCCGCACGAGAAGACCGACAAGGGCACCTCGTGGCTGTACTCCTGGAGCCTGGCGATCCCGACCAGTTCCAAAGCCAAGGACGCCGCCAAGGTGTTTACCACCTGGGCAACGTCCAAGGAATACGGCGAGCTGGTCGCCAAGACCGACGGCATCGCCAACGTGCCGCCTGGCACGCGCAAATCGACCTACAGCGACGAATACCTCAAAGCCGCGCCGTTCGCCAAGGTGACCCTCGAATCGCTGAAAGTCGCAGACCCGACCAAACCGACGCTCAAGCCGGTGCCGTATATCGGTATCCAGTTGGTGACCATTCCTGAATTCCAGGCGATTGGTACCCAGGTCGGCAAGTTCTTCTCGGGCGCGCTGACCGGTCAGCAAACGGTGGACCAAGCCTTGACCGCCGCGCAGACCACCACCGAGCGTGAGATGAAGCGGGCGGGTTATCCCAAATAGCCCTGACTCACCTCTGTAAATGTGGGAGCGGGCTTGCTCGCGAAGGCGGTGTGTCAGCCACGAATGCATCAACTGGAAGACTGCATTCGCGAGCAAGCCCGCTCCCACATTATTGACCGCGCCCGACTCTCGCTCTGCATGTACCTGACTGGTCTTGATCACCATGAATACAACACCCAAAAACCGCCTGGCCAACCCCGGCTGGTTCCTCGTCAGCCCCTCGGTGGCCATGCTGCTGCTGTGGATGATCGTGCCGCTGGGCATGACCCTGTACTTTTCGCTGATCCGCTACAACCTGCTATACCCTGGCGAAAACCAATTCGTGGGCCTGGAGAACTTCACCTACTTCATCACCGACTCGGGCTTCCTGCCCGGCGCCACCAATACCCTGTTGCTGGTGGGCAGCGTGCTGCTGATCAGCGTGGTGTTTGGCGTGTTGATCAGTGCTTTGCTGGAGGCCAGTGAGTTTTTTGGTCGCGGCATCGTGCGGGTGATGCTGATTTCGCCGTTCTTCATCATGCCCACCGTCGGTGCGCTGATCTGGAAGAACCTGATTTTCCACCCGGTGTCGGGGATTCTCGCCGCCGTATGGAAGCTGTTCGGCGCCGAGCCGGTGGACTGGCTGGCGCACTACCCGTTGCTGTCGATCATCATCATTGTGTCGTGGCAGTGGCTGCCCTTCGCCATCCTGCTGCTGATGACCGCCATGCAGTCCCTCGACCAGGAACAAAAAGAAGCCGCGCGCCTGGACGGTGCCGGCGCCATCGCGATCTTCTGGCACCTGACCCTGCCGCACCTGGCGCGCCCGATTGCCGTGGTGGTGATGATTGAAACGATCTTTTTGCTCTCGGTGTTTGCCGAAATCTTCACCACCACCAACGGTGGCCCCGGCTACGCCTCGACCAACCTCGCCTACCTGATCTACAACCAGGCGCTGGTGCAGTTCGACGTGGGCATGGCCTCGGCAGGCGGCTTGATTGCCGTAGTCATCGCCAATATCGCGGCGATCATCCTGGTGCGGATGATCGGCAAAAACCTGACTGACAAGCCTTGAGGGCCGCGCCATGACGCTTCAACAATCCCGCCGCCTGCAAAGCCTGCTGCTCGGCACGTTGGCCTGGGCCATCGCGATCCTGATTTTCTTCCCGATCTTCTGGATGGTGCTGACCAGCTTCAAGACCGAAATCGACGCGTTCGCCACGCCGCCGCAGTTCATCTTCACGCCGACGCTGGAGAACTACCTGCACATCAACGAGCGCAGCAACTACTTCGCCTACGCCTGGAACTCGGTGGTGATTTCGTTCAGCGCCACCGCCCTGTGCCTGCTGATCTCGGTGCCGGCCGCCTACTCCATGGCGTTCTACGAAACCAAACGTACCAAGGGCACTTTGCTGTGGATGCTGTCCACCAAGATGCTGCCGCCGGTGGGCGTACTGATGCCGATCTACCTGCTGGCCAAGAGCTTTGGCCTGCTGGATACGCGCATTGCGCTGATCATCATCTACACCCTGATCAACCTGCCGATTGTGGTGTGGATGGTGTACACCTACTTCAAGGACATCCCCAAGGACATCCTCGAAGCCGCACGCCTGGACGGCGCCACCCTGTGGCAGGAAATGGTCCGCGTGCTGCTGCCCATCGCCAAGGGCGGCCTGGCCTCCACCGTGCTGCTGTCGCTGATCCTGTGCTGGAACGAGGCATTCTGGTCGCTGAACCTGACCTCCTCGAATGCCGCGCCGTTGACCGCGCTGATCGCCTCTTACTCCAGCCCCGAAGGCTTGTTCTGGGCCAAATTGTCCGCCGTCTCGACCCTTGCCTGTGCGCCCATCCTGATCTTTGGCTGGATCAGCCAGAAACAGCTAGTGCGTGGCCTGTCGTTCGGCGCAGTTAAATAATAATTCCAAGCGGAGGCCCATCATGGCCAACCTGAAAATCAAGAATTTGCAAAAAGGCTTCGAAGGTTTCTCGATCATCAAGGGCATTGACCTGGAAGTGAACGACAAGGAATTCGTGGTGTTCGTCGGCCCGTCGGGTTGCGGTAAATCCACCCTGCTGCGTTTGATCGCCGGCCTTGAAGAAGTCACCGAAGGCACCATCGAGCTCGATGGCCGCGATATCACCGAAGTCACCCCGGCCAAGCGCGATTTGGCCATGGTGTTCCAGACCTACGCGCTGTACCCGCACATGAGCGTGCGCAAGAACATGTCGTTTGCCCTCGACCTGGCCGGCGTCGACAAGAAGCTGGTGGAAAGCAAAGTCAGCGAAGCGGCGCGCATTCTCGAACTCGGCCCGTTGCTGGAGCGCAAGCCCAAGCAACTGTCCGGTGGCCAGCGTCAGCGCGTGGCGATCGGCCGTGCAATCGTGCGTAACCCAAAGATTTTCCTGTTTGACGAACCGCTGTCCAACCTCGACGCCGCCCTGCGTGTGCAGATGCGCCTGGAACTGTCGCGCCTGCATAAAGAACTGCAAGCCACCATGATCTACGTGACCCACGACCAGGTCGAGGCCATGACCCTGGCCGACAAGGTGGTGGTCCTCAACAGTGGCCGCGTTGAGCAGGTCGGCTCGCCGCTGGAGTTGTACCACCAGCCGGCCAACCTGTTTGTGGCGGGTTTTCTCGGTACGCCGAAAATGGGCTTCCTCAAGGGCAAGGTGGCCCGTGTCGAGGGTCAAAGCTGCGACGTGCAACTGGACGCCGGCATGCTGATCAGCCTGCCAATGAGCGGCGCCAGCCTGAGTGTGGGCAGCGCCGTGACCCTGGGCATTCGCCCCGAGCACCTGGAAATTGCCTCGCCCGGCCAAACCACCCTGACCGTCACCGCCGACGTCGGCGAGCGCCTGGGCAGCGATACCTTCTGCCACGTCATCACCGCCAACGGCGAGCCGCTGACCCTGCGGATTCGTGGCGACATGGCCAGCCAATACGGCGAAACCCTGCAGTTGCACCTGGACCCGGCGCACTGCCATCTGTTCGACACCGATGGCGTGGCCGTGGCTCGTCCATTGCGCGCTGCCGCCTGATTTTGCGAGAGTTGTGATGAAACTGAATAAACAGAACCTCACCCAGTTGGCGCCACAAGTGAAAATCCCGGCCTACGCCATTGCCAGCACCTCCCAGGGCATTGCGCATATCGGCGTCGGCGGTTTCCACCGCGCGCATCAGGCGTATTACACCGATGCGCTGATGAACACCGGCGTTGGCCTGGACTGGAGCATCTGCGGCGTCGGCCTGCGCAGCGAAGACCGCAAGGCCCGCGACGACCTGGCCGGCCAGGATTACCTGTTCACCCTGTATGAACTGGGTGACACCGACGACACTGAAGTGCGCGTGATCGGCGCGATCAGCGACATGCTGCTGGCCGAAGACGGCGCCCAGGCGCTGATCGACAAGCTGGCCAGCCCGGAAATTCGCATCGTTTCGCTGACCATCACCGAAGGCGGCTACTGCATCGATGACAGTAACGGCGAGTTCATGGCGCACCTGCCGCAGATCCAGCACGACCTGGCGCATCCCAATGCACCGAAAACCGTGTTCGGGTTTATCTGCGCCGCACTGACCCAGCGCCGCGCCGCCGGAATTCCAGCCTTTACCGTGATGTCCTGCGATAACTTGCCGCACAACGGCGCCGTCACGCGCAAGGCCCTGCTGGCATTTGCCGCTTTGCACAACGCCGAGTTGCATGACTGGATCAAGGCCAACGTGAGCTTCCCGAATGCCATGGTCGACCGCATCACGCCCATGACCAGCACCGCCCACCGCCTGCAACTGCACGACGAACACGGCATCGACGACGCCTGGCCGGTGGTGTGCGAACCGTTTGTGCAATGGGTGCTGGAAGACAAGTTCGTCAACGGCCGCCCGGCGTGGGAAACCGTCGGCGTGCAGTTCACCGATGACGTCACGCCTTATGAAGAGATGAAGATCGGCCTGCTCAATGGCAGCCACCTGGCCCTGACCTACCTGGGGTTTCTCAAGGGTTACCGGTTTGTGCACGACACCATGAACGACCCGGTGTTTGTGGCCTACATGCGCGCCTACATGGACCTCGACGTCACGCCAAACCTGGCGCCGGTGCCGGGCATTGATTTGACCCAGTACAAGCAGACGCTGGTCGACCGTTTTTCCAACCAGGCGATTGCCGACCAGTTGGAGCGTGTATGTTCCGATGGTTCGTCAAAGTTTCCCAAGTTCACCGTGCCGACCATCAATCGCTTGATTGCCGATGGGCGTGAGACTGAGCGTGCGGCGTTGGTTGTTGCAGCCTGGGCGTTGTACCTCAAGGGAGTCGATGAAAACGGCGTGACCTACAAGATCCCCGACCCGCGTGCCGAGTTCTGCCAGGCGCTGGTGGGTGACGATGCGCTGATCAGCCAGCGCCTGCTGGGCGTGGAAGAGATTTTTGGCAAGGCTATTCCCAACTCGCCTGAGTTTGTGGCAGCGTTTGAGCGTTGCTATCAAAGCCTTCGAGATAATGGCGTAACAAAGACTCTGGAAGGCCTGCTCGCCAAGATCAACTGACGAAACCGAATCAAGCCCGCTCCCACATTTGAACGGGTTACCAAGCCAACAATAATGCTGAGCAAATCATCATGACCCAGCAAAACCTGTACCTCGGCATCGATTGCGGCACCCAAGGCACTAAAGCCATCGTCCTCGACGCCTCCAGCGGCAAGGTCCTGGGCCTGGGCGCTGCTGCGCATACGCTGATCAGCGGCGCCAATGGCCGCCGCGAACAGCACACCCAGGAATGGCTGGACGCCTTTACCGAAGCCACTCACCGCGCCCTGCAACAGGCCGGCGTGGACGGCCAGGACATTCTCGGCATCGGCGTCTCCGGCCAGCAGCACGGGCTGGTGTTACTGGACGAACACGGTGAAGTGCTGCGCCCGGCCAAACTCTGGTGCGACACCGAAACCACGCCGGAGAACGACCGCCTGCTGGCGTACCTGGGCGGCGAAAGCGGCTCGCTGGAACGCCTCGGCGTGGCGATTGCGCCGGGCTATACCGTGTCGAAACTGCTGTGGACCCGCGAACAACACCCCGACGTGTTCGCGCGCATCGCCCATATTCTGCTGCCCCACGACTACCTCAACTACTGGCTCACCGGCCGCGCCGTGGCGGAATACGGCGATGCGTCGGGCACCGGCTACTTCAATGTGCGTAGCCGTGAGTGGGACGTGGCGCTGCTCACACATATCGACCCGAGCGGGCGCCTGGAAAAAGCCCTGCCGCAGTTGATTGCCGCCGATCAAGCCGTGGGCACCATCTTGCCGGCCATTGCCGAACGATTAGGCATCAACCCGAATGCCAAGGTGTCCAGCGGCGGCGGCGACAACATGATGGGCGCCATCGGCACTGGCAATATCGCCCCCGGTGTGATCACCATGAGCCTGGGTTCGTCCGGCACCGTGTATGCCTTCGCCGACCAGCCGAATGTCAGCCCACAAGCATCGGTCGCGACCTTCTGTTCATCCAGCGGCGGTTGGTTGCCATTGATCTGCACCATGAACCTGACCAACGCCACCGGGGTGATTCGCGAGCTGTTCGACCTTGACCTTGCGAGCTTCAACAGCCTGGTTGAGCAAGCGCCGATTGGCGCCGATGGCGTGAGCATGCTGCCGTTCCTCAACGGCGAACGTGTGCCCGCCCTGCCCCACGCCACCGGCAGCCTCCACGGGCTGACCATGACCAACCTGACCCGCGCCAACCTGTGCCGCGCCGTGGTCGAGGGCACCACTTTCGGCCTGCGCTACGGCCTCGACCTGCTGCGCCAGACCGGCCTGCAAAGCCACAGCATCCGCCTGATCGGCGGCGGCTCGAAAAGCCCGGTGTGGCGGCAGATGGTCGCCGATATCATGAACACCGAAGTGGTGTGTACCGAACAAAGCGAAGCCGCCGCCCTGGGCGCGGCGATTCAGGCGGCCTGGAGCCAGTCCGGCGAATCCCTGGCCAGCCTGTGCGACAAATGCGTCAGTGTCGACCCCAGCAGCCGCACGCTGCCGGTGGCAGCCAGTGTCAGTGCCTATCAACAGGCTTACGAGCGCTACCAGCAGCTCGTGGCAACCCTTTAAGAGCGAACGACTATGTATCTGGTGTGTGGCGAAGCGCTGTTCGATTTTTTCAGCGAGGAAGATGCCAGCGGGCAGGCTTCCAAGGTTAATTACAAGGCCATTGCCGGTGGTTCGCCGTTCAACGTGGCCGTGGGTTTGCGGCGCCTGGGCATCGAGTCCGCGCTGTTTGGCGGTGTGTCCAACGACTTCCTTGGTCAGCGCTTGCTGCAAGTACTCAAGAACGAAGGCGTCAGCCAGCAGTTTCTGGTTGAGTTCACCGCGCCGACGACCCTGGCGATGGTTGCCGTGGGCGCCAATGGCTCACCGCAATACAGCTTTCGCGGTGAAGGCTGCGCCGATCGGCAACTGGCGGTTGAGCATCTGCCGACCTTGGGCGATGAGATTCGCGGCGTGCATATCGGCTCGTTTTCCCTGGTGGTGCAGCCGATTGGCGACACCCTGCTGAGCCTGGTCAAGCGCGAAAGCGGCAAGCGCCTGATCAGCCTGGACCCCAATGTGCGGCTCAACCCGCAGCCGGATATCCAGCTGTGGCGTGAACGCGTGGCCGAGCTGGTCACGCATGCGGACTTGATCAAGGTCAGCGATGAAGACCTGCACCTGCTCTACCCCGATCAGTCGCCCGAGAGCGTGCTGCAAGGCTGGTTGCAGCACCGTTGCCAATTGGTATTCCTCACCCGTGGCGGCGATGGCGCAACCGTCTTCAGCCGTCAGCACGGCAGCTGGTCGCAACCTGCGGTCAAGGTGGTGATGGCCGATACGGTGGGCGCCGGCGACACCTTCCAGGCCGCATTGATTGCCTGGCTGACCGAGCAGCAGCTCGATTCGGTAGACGGCCTGCAACAGCTGACACGCGCGCAGATCGACAGCATGCTTGGCTTTGCCATCCGCGCCGCCGCACTGACCTGCAGCAAGACCGGGCCGGATCTGCCGTATCGCCAGCAATTGGGCTGAAGCCTGGGTTTCATGAAGGTTTTGTCAGCCAAGGCAAAATTAATCGATGGTTAATCCCGCAAGCCGAGAGTGAATTTGAACTCACTTGCGGAGCACCACCATGAAACTGCGTACGTTGTTATTCACCGGCACTCTGGCCCTTGCTGCGGTATCGGGCATGGCTCAGGCCGACACCGCCGCCAAGCCCGTGCCTTATCAATACGGCACGCCCTTGAATATCGACAAAGTGATCGCCATGCACGAGGAAGACACCGACACGTGCAAGGTGATCAATGCCGATATCAAATTCGTGGACAAAGCCGGGAAAATCGAAGACGTGGGCTATCGGAAAATGTCCGAAGCCTGTGATTTCCAGAACTGATGCACACCGTATTGGGCCTGGCGATTACCAGGCCCACAGGTCATCGGTGAATCAATCTCAGACACTTGGCTGACTAGTAGCCGCGCCCCGCCACTCGTTGCTGAGCAGGCGCTTGGGTGTGCTTGAGGTCTTCGCGCAACCCGCTGATCAGGTTGCAAATGGCTCGACTGCTGTCGAGTTTTTCCGCGTTGATACCTTTGACTTCCAAATCCACCCGGTCACGGTCGCGGTCGTCATAGACCTTGATCGTCAACGAAGCGTCTTCGGCTTTGGTGCATTCGCACCGCTTGGGCAGGAAACTTCCTTCAATAATGCTGCGTAGTTCCAGTTCCGAAAGCATGGCCAACCTCTCCTTTTTTGAGACTGCCAACAGATTTTTTTGTGTGCCCGGCAGGCGCATACCCGCCACGCCTTACCGACCTTGGCAGACGCTTACAGTCAATAAGCCTACTCGGCAAAATCCGTTCCTGTTGTAACTTTTCCTCATAAGCACAACGAACCGTTATATAAGTCGGTTTGTGTAGCGAGCATCATCGTCGAACCGCGCCGATTAAACGTTTATGCACTAAATTGTACTTTGCGCCGCAACCCTTTCAGCAACATGTCGCAAACTATCAAAGTTGATATTGGCCCCGGAATTCACCGCCACCAAGGTCTGCCCGCGCACGCCATTTTGGTTGACGTACTTGCGAATGCCCGCCACGGCCAGTGCGCCGGAAGGCTCGGTGATGGAGCGCGTATCGTCGTAGATCAGCTTGATGGCGCTGCACATTTCGTCATTGCTGACGGTGATCACTTCATCGACCCAATCGCGGCAGATCTCAAACCCATAGGCGCCGATCTGCGCCACCGCAGTGCCATCGGCAAACCCATCGACACTGGGTAACACCACTCTTTCACCGGCGCGCAAGGCCGCCAGCAGGCAACTCGATCCCTCGGGTTCGACCCCGACAATGCGCACCTCGGGGCGCAGATATTTGACGTAAGCCGCGATCCCGGCGATAAGGCCGCCACCGCCCACGGGTACGAAGATCGCGTGCAGCGGGCCTTGCTGCTGGCGCAGTATTTCCATGGCCACTGTGCCTTGGCCTGCGATCACATCGGGGTCATCGAACGGCGACACAAAGGTGCAACCCGACGCCTCGGCTAATTGCAGCGCATGCGCCAGGGCAAACGGAAAGCTTTCGCCCTGCAGCACCGCCTCGGCGCCACGGGAGCGCACGCCCAGCACCTTCAGCTGCGGCGTACTGCACGGCATGACGATACGGGCCTTGATCCCCAATTCCCGCGCTGCCAACGCCACGCCCTGGGCATGATTACCGGCCGATGCCGTCACCACGCCTCGGGCTTTCTGCTCAGGCGTCAGTTGCACCAGCTTGTTATAGGCGCCACGGATCTTGAAAGAAAACGTCGGCTGCAAATCTTCCCGCTTGAGCAGCACCTGGTTGCCCAGTAGCGCCGACAGCGCAGGTGCCGGCTGCAAGGGCGTGCGCACCGCCACGTCGTAAACCGGGGCGGCGAGGATCTTTTTCACGTAGTGCTCAAGCAGCCCGGTATTGGCGGTTTGCGCGGCGCTGTGGGTACTCATGGGCATCTCCTGGTGTTTGTGTACTGCCCAGGAGTCGGAAAAACAAAACCCGCCTCCAGGGCGGGTTTGGGTGCAGCCGTGTGCTATCCCGCCAAATGAGGAATGGCGGTAATAATAATGCTCGGCTGGCGGTGCAAGGTTTGAAAGGTCATGTAACGAAACTAACCGGCGGTTACCGGGCAAGTCAATGGCCTGCCGCCATTTAGCCGGTTGGGGTTTACGAGCGATATACGAAACGTATACGCTTTGTATATCCATCTGACACAGTGAATCCCATGGGCATCGTCAAGATCACCGACCAACTGCACGAACAGCTTCGCCTGGCCAGCGCCGCCATGGACCGCTCCATCAATGCCCAGGCCGAGTTCTGGATCAAGATCGGCCTGCTGGCCGAACTCAACCCGCACCTGCCCTACAACGAGCTGATCAACAAGCTGTTGCTGGATAAACCCGACCTGGTTCGAGGGCGCGGCTGATGATCAAGACACCTGCACAACTGGCGGTGATGCGCGAATCCGGGCGCCTGCTGGCCCAAGTATTCAGCATGCTCGACGGTTTTGTCGCCGCCGGGCGCTCGACCCTGGAGCTGGACAGCGCCGTCGAGGCCTTTATTCGCAACGACCTCAAGGCCCGGCCGGCGAGCCTTGGGCAGTACGACTACCCCTTTTGCATCAACACCTCGATCAACGAAGTGGTGTGCCATGGCATGCCCAGCGCCAAGGAGGTGTTGAAAGACGGCGACATCATCAACATCGACATCACCCTGGAGAAAGGCGGTTTTATCGCTGACTCCAGCAAGATGTACATGATCGGCAGCGTGGCGCCCAAGGCCCGGCGCCTGGTGGAGCAGACCTTCGAAGCCATGTGGACCGGCATTCGCCAGGTTCGCCCCGGCGCCCGTCTGGGCGATATCGGCCATGCGATCCAGAGCCATGCGCAGGCCAACGGCTACAGCGTAGTGCGCGAGTATTGCGGCCACGGCATCGGCCGGCAGATGCACGAGGAACCGCAAGTGCTGCACTTCGGCCGCCCCGGCACTGGCCTGGAACTGCGCGAAGGCATGGTGTTTACCATTGAACCGATGCTCAACCAGGGCAGCGCCAAGGTGCGTGACCTCAAGGATGGCTGGACAGTGGTGACCAAGGACAACAGCCTGTCGGCGCAATGGGAACATACCGTGGCGGTGACGGCGGACGGGTTTGAGGTGCTGACGCTGCAAACTACTGACTGAACGAGCGCCCCATTGTGGGAGCGGGCTTGCTCGCGAATGCGCCAGGTCAGTCAATTCATCTATAACTGACACACCGCTTTCGCGAGCAAGCCCGCTCCCACATTTTATCGGTATTCACACCCCGCCCGCCCCACCCGCTAAGCGTTTAAGCCCCACCACCATCAACCCCGCGCCAACTCCCATCGCCACCATCAACAGCGGGTACGACACCCACCACGGCGTGCCCGCTGTCATCATGCTGAACTCCGACATCCCGCCCACGCTGGCGATCAGGTTGAGCGGCAGGAACACCACGTTGATCAACGTCAGCTTGCGCAACAGGTTGTTCATGCTGTTGTTCATCAGGTTGCCGCGTGCATCGATCAGCCCGGAAAACACGTTGGAGTAGATCTCCGCCTGCTTGTAGCACTGGTGGTTCTCGATGATCAGGTCATCGATCAACCCCAGCACCTCGGCGCTGAAATGCTCCTTTTCCGCGTGGTTGCGCAACCGCGACAACACCGCGCCATTGCTGTGCAGCGCGTTGATGTAATAGATCAAACTCTCGCTGAGGTTAAACATCTGCATCAGGTGCCGGTTGCTCATCGACGCGTTGAACTGTTGCTGCAACTCCCGCGCGACCAGCTTGATCACCTTGAGATGGCCCAAGTAGTGGTGAATATTGTTAAGCAGCAGATCCAGCAGCACGTCCAGCGGCGTATGCAACGGCCGGCGTGCGCCGAGCCCCGCCAGTGAGGTGTCATCCGTGGCGATCACCAGCAGGCGTCCAGGTGAAAACAACAACCCGCAGGAGGCCACTTCGAACATCAGGCTGCCGCCGCCCGAGTAGTTCTCCGGGCGTTTCCAGATCAGGAACAGATTATCGGGGTGAAACTCGATGCGTGAGACTTCATCCGGGTCGAGCGCCGAGGCCAGGGCGTGCTCATCGAGCTTGTGCTGCTCGCGCAGCCACTCGCGTTCGGCCGCGTCCGGGTTGTTGAACAGCATGATTGCAGCGTCGTCCTTGTCCGCCTTGCACAGTTTCCCCTCGATCAGTTCAAAGCGCTGGATCATCGCGCGTCACCAGCCCTGGCCCTGGCGTTTCAACTCCAGCCGCCGTACGAACTCCTCCAGCACCAGTGCATACAGGTCGTCTTGCAGATAAGCGTCTTCGATACCGGCGTCCATGTTGGGGTTGTCGTTCACCTCGATCACCACCACTTTGTCGCCGGACTGCTTGAGGTCGACACCGTAGAGGCCGTCGCCGATCAGGTTGGCGGTTTTCACCGCCAGGTCCACCACCGCCTTGGGCGCTTCGTGGACCGCCAGGGTGCGGCATTCGCCGTTGATGTCCTGGCCGATGGCCTTGTGGTTATAAATCTGCCAATGGCCCTTGGACATGAAGTACTGGCAGGCGAAGATCGGCTTGCGGTTGAGCACGCCAATGCGCCAGTCGTATTCGGTGTAGAAAAACTCCTGGGCCAGCAACAGCACCGAATGTTCGAACAACTCGGCGGTGGCTTTGAGCAGGGCTTCCTGGCTTTCCACCTTGATCACGCCGCGCGAGAAGCAACCGTCGGGGATCTTCAACACCAGCGGGAAACCCAGGCGCTCACCGACCCGTTCGAAATCTTCCGGTCGCTCCTTGTAGAGAATCTCGGTAGCGGGCATGCCCAGTTGATGGCTATTGAGCAGGTCGGTGAGGTAAACCTTGTTGGTGCAACGCAGGATCGACGCCGGGTCGTCCATCACCACCAGGCCTTCGCTTTCGGCTTTTTTGGCAAAACGGTAGGTGTGGTTATCAACACTGGTGGTCTCACGGATCAGCAAGGCGTCGTACTCGGCCAGGCGCGAATAATCCTTGCGCTCGATCAGCTCCACATCGATGCCCAGCCCTTTGCCGACCCGCACGAAGTTCTCCAGGGCGCGGGCATTGGACGGTGGCAGTTGCTCCTGTGGGTCGTGAAGAATCGCCAGGTCATAACGCGCCAAGCGGCGTGAGCGCGGTTGGCGCCAGATCTTGCGGCTGAAGTTGTCGAGGGCGTGGGCGAACTGGTCTTCCTGGTCATCGCGCAACTTGTGCAACACGCCGGACTTGACCCCGTCGATATGCCAGCCATTGTGTTTGCGAAACTCAACTAACAAGATCGGGCACGGGAAGGTTTCAAATAACTGGCGGGCCAACTCTTGCAGTGGCTCTATATTGGTTCGACCAAAATAAAGTGTCAGAGTAAAACCTTCGGTATTGCTGTAAAAGTGATGACTCAAGGCTTTATCGAGGGTTTTATCCAGGTCGTCCAGTGACAAGCCATACAGCGACTTTTTAGTCAGTTCACTGATGGTGCGTACCGACGGAATCACCTTGTGCCCACGCGCTTCGGCCAACAACGAGCAGTAGTAGCCGTGGCCCAGGTACTTGTAGCTGCGGCACAGGTTGATCACCTGCACACGCTTGCCCGTCTCGCTTTCACGGGTTTGCTCAAGGTATTCCTGGGCGGTCACGATGTCTTCGCTGGGGAAGTAAGAGGCCCAATCTTCCTTGCGTTCGACAATGATCACCACTTGGCTGGAACCTTTGCTTGCAACCGAAAAATAACCGTTGGAAGTTATTGTCGCCGCGACGTTTTGCTCGGATACTTCACGCCAATGACCTTGTACCGCTGACATAATATTTGATCCGCTTTAGAGAACTCGACCTTTTCTATTAAGCACGATCTTTTAGAGAAGTCCCGTTTCGTTACGCAACTTTTACGGCGGTCATATGGCTCTTTTCTTTCGCGTTGCAACCCCCGCTGATGTGCCCGAATTGGTCGCGCTGGAACAGCACTGTTTCACCACCGACCGGCTCTCGCCGCGCAGTTTCCAGTGGATGATCAGCCGCGCCCATGGCCAGTTGCTGGTGGCGGAAAATGATCGGCAGTTGCTCGGTTATGCCCTGGTGCTGTTCCATCGCGGCACTTCGCTGGCGCGCCTGTACTCCATCGCCATCGCCGAGCACGCGCGCGGCATGGGCTTGGGCAAGCAATTGCTCACGCGCATCGAGGCCTGCGCCGTGCAACATGACTGCGCCTACCTGCGCCTGGAGGTGCGCACCGACAACCCCGGCGCCCTGGCGCTGTACGAGCGCAACGGCTACCGCCGTTTTGCCCTCATCAATGACTATTACGAAGACCACAGCCCGGCCCTGCGCCTGGAAAAACGCATCCTCCAGCACCAGGTCGCACGCCCGCAGAGCGTGCCGTATTACCAACAGACCACTGACTTCACCTGTGGCGCCGCGTGCCTGCTGATGGCCATGGGCGCGTTGCTGCCGGGGCGCGTGGCCGGGCGGCGCGAAGAACTGCAGATCTGGCGCGAGGCCACCACCGTGTTCATGACCGCAGGCCACGGCGGCTGCAGCCCGCAAGGTTTGGCATTGGCGGCCTGGCGCCGAGGTTTCAGGGTGCGTATGCAGGTGAACGTGTGCGGGCCGTTGTTTCTCGATGGCGTACGCGACCAGCACAAAAAGGACGTGATGCGCTTGGTACACGAGGCGTTTGAAGAGGAACTGGCCGGCAGCGACGTCGAGCAGTTGCTGGGCGGCCCGCTGGATTTACCCCAGGTATTGCAGGCCGGCGGGCAGCCGCTGGTGCTGATCAGCAGCTACCGCCTCACCCGTTCCAAGTCGCCGCACTGGGTGATGGTCACCGACTGTGACGAAGAGTTCGTCTACCTGCATGACCCCGATGTGGACCACAGCCAGCATCGCCAGCCCCTGGACTGCCAGCATCTGCCGGTCAGCCATGGGGAGTTCGAGCGCATGTGTCGTTTTGGCAATAACAAACTGCGCGCTGCGGTTGTGCTGTTTATGCCACCTGCTTGACCGCGGCCTTGGCTTCCAGTTCGCGCACCAGCGGCAGGACGCGCTGACCGAAATATTCGACCTCTTCCTGAAAATGCAGGAAGCCGGCCAGTATCAGGTCCACGCCCACGGCCTTGAGCGCGACAATGCGCTCGGCGATCTGCTGCGGCGTGCCAATCAGGTTGGTCTTGAAGCCGTCGTTGTATTGCACCAGGTCTTCAAAGCTGGACTTGGCCCAGTTGCCCTCGCCTTCCGGTGAAGCCTTGCCCGCCTGTTTGGCCGCATCGCCAAACGCATTCACCGCTTCCGGGTCAGCCTTGTCGATGATTTCGGCGAGCACGGCGCGGGCTTCTTCTTCGGTGTCACGCGCAATCACAAAGGCGTTTACACCGACTTTCACCGAATGATGATTGGCCGCGGCCTTGGTGCGGATGTCGTCAACCTGGGCCTTGATACCTTCGGGCGTGTTGCCGTTGGTGAAGTACCAGTCGGACACGCGTGCCGCCATATCCCGCGCCGCCCGTGAGCTACCGCCCTGGAACACTTCCGGCTGGCCGAGCGGCTTGGGTTTCAGGCTGTAGTTGTTGAAGCGGTAAAAGTCGCCCTTGAAGGTGAAGTCGTCCTGGCTCCAGATGCCTTTGAGAGCACGGATAAACTCCTCGGAACGGCGATAACGTTCGTCGTGCTCCAGCCAGGGCTCGCCGATGGCCTGGAACTCGCCCTTGAACCAGCCGCTGACGATGTTCACCGCGATGCGCCCATTGGTGAGCTGGTCGATGGTTGCCAGTTGCTTGGCCGCCAGCGCCGGCTGCCACGGGCCGGGCAGGATCGCCGCGATCACCTTGAGCGTGGTGGTCGCGGCCAACAACGCATGGCTGAAAGCTACCGACTCATGCTGGTTGTCGGCGCCGTAACCGGCGGTGAAGCGAATTTGCGTCAGGCCATATTCAAAGCCGGCCGCCTCGGCCAACTGCGCGAGCTTACGGTTGTAGTCGATGCCCCAGTGAGTGCGCTGTTCGATCTTGCTGACCACCAGCCCACCGCTGACGTTGGGCACCCAATAGGCAAATTTCACGGCTTGCTGACTCATCTGGCAGTACCTCGCACGAAGGGATGTAACCAGGCTTGAGCAGCAAGCGTGCCAGACATCATCAAAGCGCCAACCCATGGGCTTTGTGGCGCATATCGCAGTGGTTTTTGCCAGGCAGGCGAATGTCGCGCAGGGCCTTGATTTGTCGATTTACTGTTGCTGGGCCAACAGTAGTTTGGATCCACTCCCAACAAATACGGGCTGCGCCGCCCGGCACGGACTGTGCAATCGACTCAGCATTGATCACTGCCCAGGAGCCGTACCCCATGACCGAACAACACGTCATCAACCCGCTGTCCATCGGCGTCGATTACGCCACCTTGGCCGCACGCTTTCGGCCGATTTTCCAGCGCATCGCCGAAGGCGCCGTGGCACGTGAGCAGGCGCGCGCCCTGCCCTATGAGCCCATCGAGTGGCTCAAACACGCAGGGTTCGGCGCCGTGCGGGTACCGGTGGAGTACGGCGGTGGCGGTGCGTCCCTGCCGCAGCTGTTTGAGCTGCTGATCGAACTGGCGGCGGCCGACTCCAATGTGCCCCAGGCGCTGCGCGGGCACTTCGCCTTTGCCGAGGACCGCCTGAACGCGCCACCCAGCGCGGGGCGCGACCTGTGGTTCAAGCGCTTTGTCGACGGCGATATCGTCGGTTGCGCCTGGACTGAAATCGGCACTGTGGCGATCGGCGATGTGGTCACTCAAGTCAGCCCGGATGGCGACAACTGGAAGCTCAACGGCGAAAAGTTCTACAGCACCGGGAGCATTTTCTCTGACTGGATCGACGTGTACGCCCAGCGCAGCGACACCGGCGCCGACGTGATCGCCGCCACTCGCACGCGCCAGCCCGGCGTGGTGCAACGTGATGACTGGGACGGGTTTGGCCAGCGCACCACGGGCAGCGGGACCACGCGGTTTACCGATGCGGTGGTTGAGGCTGACAACGTGATCGACTTCGCCACCCGCTTTAAATACCAGACCGCGTTTTACCAACTGGTGCTGCTGGCGAGCCTGGCCGGTATTGGCCGTGCCGCGCTCAACGACGTGGCGCAGCAGGTGCGCAACCGCAAACGCATCTACAGCCATGGCAATGCGGCGCATGTGAGCCAGGATGCGCAGGTTCAGCAGGTGGTGGGCGAAGTGGCCGCGCTGGTGTATGCCGCCGAGGCCAGTGCGTTGAAAGCTGCGGCGCCGGCGCAACGGGCCTACTTGGCAAGATTTGCCGGGGATGCAGTGGCGGAGCGTGAAGCGAACGTGGCCGCCGAGATTGAATCGGCGACGGCGCAGGTGGTGGTGTCGGAGTTGATCCAGCGTGCTACCAGTGAGCTGTTCAATGCGCTGGGGGCGTCGGATGTGCGCCAGGGTAAATCCCTTGATCGCCATTGGCGCAATGCGCGGACTGTGTCGTCGCATAACCCGGTGATCTACAAGGCGCGGATTGTGGGGGATTGGGTGATCAATGAAACCGAGCCGCCGTTTGTTTGGCAGATCGGGAATGGACCCGTAAAAGCCTGATGCGGACTACCTGTGGGGCTTGCTCGCCAATGCAGTGGGTCAGTCAACTCATCTGTCACTGACCCACCGTATTCGCGAGCAAGCCCGCTCCCACAGTTGACCGAGTATGGCTCTGCTGTTGCTGTTGCTCTGGCCCTTACATCCTTTTCGATGACGAAGTCAGCGGTCTTTTGATCTGCGCTTTTGATCTTGATCTTGATCTGAAATCGCCCCGTCAAACACGATGGCCCAAATCCCTGTCGGATTACGGGCATGCCGAGCCACAGCGAGGCACCGAGTGTTGGGGCGAAGACTTTTTGGTTACTTTTGTCTGGGCCGGCATTCCGGTCTTTACAAAAGTGACCCGCCGTCAGGGCGGAACCCTAAGCCGCCGTTACCGTAGAAATGGATATTTACACAGCCCAAACCGCCATCGCAGGCAAGCCAGCTCCCACACTTGACCTGTGTACAGCCTAGAACGCGAGCTTATACCCAATGGTCATCAACATAACCGCCAGACACGGCCGCAACACACCGTCGGGGACTTTGCCGGTCATGTGGCTGCCCAGGTAAATCCCCGGCAACGACCCCATCAGCAAAAAGCCCAGCAATTGCCAGTCCATATTGCCCATGCTGGCATGCCCCAGGCCCGCCACCAAGGTCAGCGGCACGGCGTGGGCGATCTCGGTGCCGACCAAACGCCGCGTGGCCAGGAACGGATACAAGATAAACAACGCCACAGTCCCAAGCGCACCAGCACCAATGGAGGTCAACGCAACCATGGTGCCCAGGACCGCCCCGGTGACCACCGTGAGCGCATTCAGGTTACGCGGGTTCATGTGGTAATCATCACCGGCATGCCGCTGGGCAAACGCCAACAGGCTTTTCTTGAACAGAATCGCCAGTGCCGTCAGCAACAGCACAAAACCCAGCGCCTGCTTGATCACCGCGTTCATCGCGCTGGGGTCGGTGTGCAGGCTGGCCAGGAACCACAACGTCAACAGCACCGCCGGCACGCTGCCCAAAGTCAGCCAACCGGTGATGGTCCAGTCGATGTTACGGTTTTTGCTGTGTACCAGTACGCCACCGGACTTGGTGATGGCGGCGTACAGCAAGTCAGTGCCCACGGCGGTGGCCGGGTTGATCCCGAACCACAACAGGATCGGCGTCATCAAGGAACCGCCGCCGACCCCGGTCATGCCGACGATAAAACCAACGATCAGGCCGGCGACTACAAAACCAAAATTGCCCACATCCATTACAACTACCCGCGGCCTTATAAAATTCTGGCCGCAGGATAGCGATTTTTCTTATAACGACTTATATCAATATGATCTGACTTTATGCTTTTTCTGCCAGACGATGGCAAACGTAGGCCTGGGTCTGATACGGAAACGCCACGGTGTCGCGCCCGCGCAGCGCCGGGTGAGTGTCGATCAACTGGCGCAATTGCTCAGTCACCGTGGCCTTTTGCGCCGCCGGCAGCGCCGCGATAAAGCTCACCGACAGGAAGCGATCCATGATCACTTCCTGGGGGCTGCCCACATGCTGATAGGCAAAACAGCTCATTTCAGGTGCGGAAAAATACTCACCGGTGAAGGCTTCGCGCCAACGCCCTGTATGAAAGCGCGGCGTGTCGCCTTCATAGGGCGTAATGATTTCGGTGATGGCCGCGACCCAATCCACCGATTCATCGCGCACATTCCACACCAGGCCCAGGCGGCCATCAGGCTTGAGCACGCGGTGGATCTCGGCCAGTGCGGCCTCGGTAGAGAACCAGTGGAAGGCTTGCGCACACACCAGCGCATCGGCGCTGGCACCCGGCAACGGGATGGCTTCAGCGGTGCCGCTGAGCAGGCGCACCTCCGGCAACAGTTTGCTCAGTTGCGCGCCCATGGCCTCGACTGGCTCGACGGCAATCAGGGTGGGTGCCAGGGTGCTGAGCAAGCGCGTGAACTTGCCGGTGCCGGCGCCCAGGTCGATCACGGTCGACTGTGGGTTGATCCGCAGCGTATCGGTCAGCCAGCCGGTGAGTTGGCGGGGATAATCCGGCCGGCCTTGGGCGTAGGTGACGGCCTGGGTCGAGAAACCTTGTTGAGCAGACGTGTGAACACCAGTCATTGCGACTCTCTCCTCGGGTAAAGCGGGGCACACAGTGTGCGCCCTTCCCGGCGTTTTTTCTAATCAAGCTGCGCAGGCAGCCAGACCCTGAACCGCGCTCCGCCCAGGGGCGAGGCCAGGGCCGTCAAGGTGCCGCCCTGGGCTTCCATGGCGCGCCGGCTGATCGCCAGGCCAAGGCCAAAACCGCCGGTGGCGCGGTCGCGGCTGCGGTCGAGACGATAGAAGGGTTCGAAGATACGCTCGCGTTGCTCCACAGGAATGCCGATGCCGTCATCGTCCACGCAGATTTCACAGCCGTCGGCACACACCTTGACCCCGACCTGGATGCGCCTGTCGCAATAACGCGTGGCATTGCGCAACAGGTTCTGCAACGCCCGGGCGGTGAGGCGCGGGTCGAGGCTGAAACGCTCCACAGTGCAGTCGAGCGCGACGTCGATGACGATCTCGGGGTTTTCCAGTTCGTCATCGACGCTGCCCAGCACGCTGTCGATAAACTCATCGAGCACCACGTCGACCCGCTCCGGCAACTGCGCCGGATTTTGCAGACGGCTGTAAGAGAGCAATTCCAGCACCAGCTCGTCCAGCTCGCGAATATGCGCCACCAGGCTTTGCAGGCGCTCGCGGCTGGCCTGGGGCAAGTCTTCGGACAGCGCCAGGGCCAGGCCGAAGTCCAGGCGTGTCAGCGGCGTGCGCAGTTCATGGGACACGGCGTTGAGCAAGTCGCGCTGCTGGTTGAGCAGGCCTTCGATGTCGTCGGCCATGGTGTCGAACACCGACGCCAGGCTGCCGATGTTGGAGCTGGCGGGAATCTGTGTGCGCTCACTGAGGTTGCCCCGGCCCAATTGCGCGGCGGTGCTTTTCAGGCGCTCCAGGTCGCGCCAGTGCGGGCGCAGCCAGAACAGCAGGCAGGCGAGCAACGCGGCGCCGATCAGTACGTTCATCGACCAGTACAACAGGTTCATGTCCAGCGGGTCGGGCGGGATGCTCAGTTTCACCGCAAACTGCTGGTTGATCGGCGAGCTGATGTCTTCCATCCAGCCCCACTCGCCCAGGCGGATCACCGGCTTGCCGTGCTCCAGCAGTTGTTCCTCCTCAGGCGTATAGCTGGCGTCCTGGCGCAGCAGCAACTTGACTTGCAGCGGTGCGAAATCCCGGTTCAATTGCTCGGTCACGTGGGACCAACGCTCCACCGGCGCGCGCAGATACTGCTTGACGATAAGCTTTTGCAGGCCACGGGTCTGTTCGACGTTGTAGTCCATGTAGCGGTGTTCAAACAGCTGAATCACCAGTTTGGGAATCAGGAAAATCGCGGCACTGAAGGTAATGATGGTGATCAGGTAGAGGCGCAGCAGTACACGAAACATCGATCAGCATTCCCACTCGGAACGGCTGAACAGATAGCCCTTGCCCCACACGGTCTTGATCTTGCGCGCCTCGCCTGCGTGGTCGTCGAACTTGCGCCGCAGCTTGGAGATGGCCACGTCCACCGAGCGGTCGGTGCCGTTGAACTCGATACCACGCAGGCGTTGCAGGATCTGGTCGCGGCTGAGCACTTCACCGGCATGCCGGGCCAGCACCACCAGCAGGTTGTACTCACCGCTGGACAGTTCCACCGCCTGCTCGCGCCAGGTTACGGTGCGCTCCGACAGGTCGATGCACAGGTTGCCCATGACGATCTGGTCGTTGGCCACCTGTGGCTCGGACAAACTGCTGCGGCGCAGCAAGGTGCGTACACGGGCAAGCAGCACGCGCGGCTCGCAAGGTTTGGTGACGTAGTCGTCGGCGCCCATCTCCAGGCCCAGCACCTGATCGTGGCTGTCATCGCGGGCGGTGAGCATCAGAATCGGCAGGCCCGCCGAGTCGGCACGCAATAAACGGCACACCTGCAAGCCGTCGAGACCCGGCAGCATCAGGTCGAGGATCACCAGGTCCGGTGGGTTGAGCCGCGCCCGTTCGCGCACATGGTCGCCACGGCTGAGCACATTGACGTGGTAGCCATTGCGTTCCAGGTAGCTGGCAATCAGCTCGGAGAGTGCGGCGTCGTCTTCCACCAGGAGGATATTGGGCATGGTGTTTCCAAATAATACTGTTTGTTGGTGTGTTGCAGGATTGTGCAAGGATATACGCCCCCGGCGCGCCGCGCGCCGCACCTTACACTTCTTCACACACGGCCTACACAGCTTCACAGCACCACGGCGCAGGTGTCTTTAGGATGCGCCAGTCAATATTGGGATATGAGCATGTCGAAGAATCTGTTTGCGCCGTTTTGCCTGCTGGCCCTGACGCTGGCCCTGAGTGGCTGTGGCCAATCGGCCGATGAAGCGCCAGAGGCGCCACTGGCCAAAGTACGCATCGAAACCCTGCAAGCCAAGCCCCTGTCGATCACCAGCGAATTGAGCGGGCGTATCGCCGCGCCGCGCATTGCCGAAGTGCGCGCACGGGTCGCCGGTGTGGTCATGCAGCGAGTGTTCAAGGAAGGCCACGACGTCAAACAGGGCGACGTGCTGTTTCGTATCGACCCCGCGCCGTTCAAGGCCGACCTGGACAGCGCCCAGGCCAACCTGAGCAAGGCCGAAGCCAATGCGTTCCAGGCGCGCCTGCAAGAGCAGCGCTACAGCCAGTTGGTCGAAGGCAACGCCATCAGCGGCCAGGATTACGACAACGCCCGCGCTGCCGTGCGCCAGACCAACGCCGAAGTCGCCGCCAACAAGGCCGCGGTCGAGCGCGCCCGGTTGAACCTGGGCTATGCCACCGTCACCGCACCGATTTCCGGGCGTATCGGGCGTGCGCTGGTGACCGAAGGTGCGCTGGTCGGCCAGAACGAAGCCACGCCGCTGGCGATCATCCAGCAACTGGACCCGATCCACGCCGACCTCACCCAGTCGACCCGCGAACTCAATGACCTGCGCCGCGCCTTTCGCGCCGGCAGCTTGAAGCAGGTCGGCCAGGACCAGGCCAAGGCCACACTGATCCAGGACGACGGCAGCTTGTACCCGTTGCCGGGCAAGCTGCTGTTTGCCGAAATCAGCGTCGACCCGGGCACCGGGCAGATCATCCTGCGCAGCGAGTTCCCCAACCCGGACCTCGACCTGTTGCCGGGCAGCTTTGTGCGTGTGCGCCTCGAACAGGCCGTGGACAAGCAAGGTATCAGCGTGCCGCAACGCGCCATCACCCGTGACAGCGCCGGCATCCCGATGGTGCTGCTGTTGGACGCCGAGCAAACCGTCAGCCAGCAGCCGGTAGAGCTGGGCGCGGTGATCGAGGACCGTTGGATCGTCAGCAGCGGCCTCAAGCCCGGTGACCGTATCGTCGTCGAAGGCCTGCAACACGCACGCCCCGGTGAAAAAGTCGAGGTGGATGACAGCCCCGCCTCCGGCCAGCCAGTCAAGGAATAACCCGCCATGCCGCAGTTCTTTATTGACCGCCCGATTTTCGCCTGGGTGGTGGCCCTGTTTATTCTGCTGGCCGGCGCGCTCGCCATCCCGCAGTTGCCGGTGGCTCAGTACCCCAACGTTGCGCCGCCGAAAGTGGAGATCTACGCGGTGTACCCGGGCGCCTCGGCCCAGACCCTGGATGAAAGCGTGGTCAGCCTGATCGAGCAGGAGCTTAACGGCGCCGATCACTTGCTGTACTTCGAATCCCAAAGCAGCCTGGGCTCGGCCACCATCACCGCGACCTTCCAGCCGGGCACCAACCCGGAAATGGCCCAGGTGGATGTGCAAAACCGCCTTAAAGCGGTAGAGCCGCGCTTGCCGCAAGCCGTGACCCAGCAAGGTTTGCAGGTAGAGAAAGTCTCCGCCGGCTTCCTGCTGCTGGTGACCCTGACCTCCAACGACGGCAAGCTCGACGACGTAGCGCTCAGCGATTACCTGGCGCGCAACGTGATGAACGAACTCAAGCGCCTGGACGGTGTGGGCAAGGCCCAGCTGTATGGCGCCGAACGTGCCATGCGCATCTGGATCGACCCGCAGAAGCTGATCGGCTTCAATCTGACGCCAGCCGACGTGAACGCCGCGATCAGCGCGCAGAACGCCCAGGTCTCGGCGGGCAGCATTGGCGATTTACCGGGCACCAAGACCCAGGAAATCACTGCCGCGATCCTGGTCAAGGGCCAGCTGTCGACCCCGGCGGAATTTGCCGACATCGTGCTCAAGGCCAACCCCGACGGCTCCACCGTGCGCATCGGCGATGTGGCGCGGGTGGAAGTCGGCAGCCAGGAATACCAGTTCTCCACGCGCCTGAACGGCAAGCCGTCGACCGCCGTCAGCGTACAACTGTCGCCCGGCGCCAACGCGCTGAACACCGCCACCCTGGTGCGGGCGAAGATGGACGAGCTGTCGCGCTACTTCCCGGCCAACGTTGAGTACAAGATCCCTTACGACACGTCGCCGTTCGTCAAAGTCTCGATCACCAAAGTGGTCTACACCTTGCTCGAGGCGATGGCGCTGGTGTTTGCGGTGATGTTCCTGTTCCTGCAGAACGTGCGCTACACCTTGATCCCCACGCTGGTGGTGCCGATTGCACTGATGGGCACCTTCGCCACCATGCTGTTGCTGGGTTTCTCGATCAACGTGCTGACCATGTTCGGCATGGTGCTGGCGATTGGCATCCTGGTGGACGACGCGATTGTGGTGGTCGAAAACGTCGAGCGCATCATGGCCACCGAAGGCCTGTCGCCCAAGGACGCGACGAAAAAAGCCATGGGCCAGATCACCGGCGCCATCGTCGGTATCACCTTGGTGCTGGTGGCGGTGTTCCTGCCGATGGCGTTCATGCCGGGTTCGGTGGGGGTGATCTACCAGCAGTTCTCGCTGTCGATGGCCACCTCGATCCTGTTCTCGGCGTTCCTGGCCCTGACCTTGACGCCGGCGCTGTGCGCCACCTTGCTCAAGCCGATCGCCAAGGGCGAGCACCACGCCAAGGGCGGTTTCTTCGGCTGGTTCAACCGGCGCTTTGAGAGCCTGACTGATCGCTATGAAGGCTGGGTGGCCTATGCCCTCAAGCGCAGCGGCCGCTACCTGCTGATTTATCTGGTGCTGCTGGTGGGCCTGGGGTGGATGTTCAGTCGCCTGCCCTCCTCGTTCCTGCCGGTGGAAGACCAGGGTTACACCATCACCGATATCCAGCTGCCACCGGGTGCGAGCAAGAACCGCACGGTGCAGGTGGCCGAGCAGATCGAAGCGCACAACGCCGGCGAACCTGGGGTGGGCGATACCACCATGATCATGGGCTTCAGCTTCTCCGGTTCCGGGCAGAACGCGGCGCTGGCGTTTACCACGCTCAAGGATTGGTCCCAGCGCAGCAGCGAAGATTCGGCCTCGGCAATTGCCGATCGTGCCAACGCCGCGTTCAGTGAGCTAAAGGATGCGATTGCCTACGCAATCCTGCCGCCGCCGGTAGACGGCCTGGGCACTTCCAGCGGCTTCGAGTTCCGTTTGCAGGACCGTGGCGGCGTCGGCCATGCCGCGTTGATGCAAGCGCGCACCGAGTTGCTGGCCGCCGCGGAAAAAAGCCCGATCCTGGCCAACGTGCGCGAAAGTGCCTTGGCCGAAGCACCGCAAGTGCAGTTGCAAGTGGACCGCAAGCAAGCCAACGCCTTGGGCGTGTCGTTTGCCGATGTGGGCAATGTGTTGTCGTCGGCCATCGGCTCGGCCTATGTCAACGACTTCCCTAACCAGGGCCGCATGCAGCGGGTGGTGGTGCAGGCCGAAGGCGACCAGCGCAGCCAGGTGGCGGACTTGATGAAGATCAACGTGCGCAATAACGCCGGCAAGATGGTGCCCCTGTCATCCTTTGTTGAAGCCAGCTGGACCCAAGGCCCGGCGCAACTGACGCGCTACAACGGCTACCCGGCCATCTCCATCAGCGGCGAAGCCGCGCCGGGGCACAGCACCGGTGAGGCCATGGAAGAAATCCAGCGCCTGGTCAGCCAATTGCCGGCCGGCCTGGGCCAGGAATGGACCGGGTTGTCGTTGCAGGAACGCTTGTCCGGCTCCCAGGCGCCGTTGCTGCTGGGCCTGTCGCTGCTGATCGTGTTCCTGTGCCTGGCGGCGCTATACGAAAGCTGGTCGATACCGACCTCGGTGTTGCTGGTGGTGCCGCTGGGTGTGCTCGGCGCCGTATTGGCGGTGGGCTTGCGTGGCATGCCCAATGATGTGTTCTTCAAGGTCGGCTTGATCACCATCATCGGTTTGTCGGCGAAGAACGCGATTCTGATCATCGAGTTTGCCAAAGACCTGGTTGACCAGGGTGAGGACCTGATCGACGCCACCCTGAAAGCTGCGCGGCTGAGGTTGCGGCCGATCATCATGACCTCGCTGGCGTTTATCCTCGGTGTGGTGCCATTGGCGATTGCCACCGGCGCCAGCTCGGCGAGCCAGCAGGCGATTGGTACAGGCGTGATCGGCGGGATGATCACCGCGACGCTGGCGGTGGTGTTTGTGCCGGTGTTCTTTGTGGTGGTGATGAAGCTGGTGCGCAAGCGCAGCAAGACGGATTAACCCGACAGAACTCGGTCAAAATGCGGGAGCGGGCAGTTCATGATCAAGTCCGCCTGAATGCGCTATGGTGCTCACAACCTCCCCCTTGTTGTGAGCACCTATGGCCTTCCTCGCCCGCACCCACCCTCGCCTCTCATCCGCCGCTGTCCTTGGCCTTGCCGTGGGCATCCTGGCGCCGGCCGATACGCTGATCAGCAAAATCCTGATTGGCTGGAACGCCGGGGTCTGGACCTACCTGGCGCTGATGCTGTGGCTCACCAGCCGTTCACGCGCCGATGACGTAAAACGCATCGCCGAGATCGAGGATGAAAACGCCGGGTTGGTACTGTTCGTGGTGTGCATTGCCGCGATAGCCAGCCTTGCAACCATCACGGTGAACCTGGTGGGCAGCAAAGACCTGGACAGCACGGCGCGCCTGCTGCACTACGGTTTTACCGGCATGACGGTGATTGGTTCATGGTTGCTGACCGGGGTGATTTTCAGTGTGCATTACGCCCGGCTGTTCTACACCTGGGACGGCGACGAGCCGGCGCTGCGCTTTGCTGAAGGGCTGCGCAACCCCAATTATTGGGACTTCCTGTATTTCTCGTTCACCATCGGCGTGGCGGTGCAAACGGCGGATGTGGGGGTTGCAACACGTGCAATGCGCAAAGTCGTGCTGGGGCAGTCATTGATTGGGTTTCTGTTCAATACGGCGATTCTGGGTTTCTCGATCAATATTGCCGCCGGACTGTTTAGCTGAGCTTGAACACCCCGTACACGTCCCTTGTCGACGGCTGGTTTAGTCTAAATAGTTATTAAGGGCATTTTTTTAGACTGTCAACTATGACAGTAGACAATCCCAGGGAAAGGGATTTAATGGCCCGAGTCATTCAAAAATGGCACTTCAGCGTTTCAGTTAATCACTCCCACGCAGGTGGCAAAATGAAAAAGATAAACACGCATTTGTAAACTGTGACTTTTGACAGTTACCTAAATTTTTTTTTGCTGTTTGATACCTATAGTCAGAAGCATCAGGGCTTCTGGGTTTTGCAGACACATCATTGATGGAGAGGCGATCATGGCAGCGCAACAAAAATTGGCAAGTCAAACTCCGGCCCCTCGCGACGTAAGTGGCGACGTCAAAGGAACGATTGGTGCTCACGTTTTTAAAACTGAGATCGGAAAATATTCTCACCATAACGGTACAGTTCAACTATACCTTATTGATAAACATGACGACGGCAGCGTGGAGGAAGAGGTCTTCATCCAGTTTTCGAGTGACGTCGAACGCAACAAAGAGCTGACGCTGCTGTTCCAGAAATCTCCACAGGCCTGGGTTACCTTCAACGCCGACAACCCTCCAAGGGTCGTTCAGTGTACCGAGGCAACCCTGTTTATTGAAACGCTGGAAATCAATCCCTTCAATGTCAAAGGCTGGCTCAATGGAAAGACTGATGAGGATGCTCATCCGGTCAACATCGATTTTACTCTGAATCAAAACATTTAAGTTCCAACGACAAAAAAGCCCTGGTCGAAAGATCAGGGCTTTTTTTGGGGCGGCTTATGCTCTACTTAGAAGGAATAACGTACACCCACGTTGGCACCCAGAACCTGCTCAAATTTGTTGCTGGAGCTGGTCTCCAGGTCCGCGTGCATTTGCAGATTCTGCGAGAGCTTCACTGCCAGGCCGGCACCAAATTTGGCGCGTGAGCCCGACAAATCATTGTTGAAGGTCTGGTTATTAACCGACACCTTATTGTTATTGGCGAATTCGTGGACCATTGCCGCACGCACGTAAGGCTGAATAATGGCGCCGCTGTCGAGTTGAATATCACGGCCAAGGGTCGCACCGGCTTCGGCAATACGTGAACGGGTACGTTCACCATCGACTTGCAAACCATTTTTCAGGCTGTAAGTACCGCCCTGCACCACAATCGTCGAAATTCGACCATAAGGTTCAACATACCAGCCATCATCGAGTTTGATATTGCGACCGAACTCTGCCGACAGGCTGCCACCCACGTTGTTGTAGTTACCTTTGGTCGACGTACTGTCACTGAGGGTGACCTTGGCTTCGTTCTGGAAACGGTTGGCCTTGGCGACCGTATCAAAGTAGAAACCGCTTTCCTGGTCCATCCACGTTGCATAAGCGCCCACGAAGTAGCTCTTGACGGTACCCGAGGAGCCGCGAGCGGGGTTCAGGTCGGACGTACTATGGCCGGCCATCACACCCACCAGCCATTGGCTGTCCGCCAGCGGCATATCGGCACCGATGGAGAAGCCGCTCTGGTTCTGCGTATACGCGGTACCGGAACTTTCAGACACATTATATTTGTTAGCAAGCCCGCGAAACCAGAGACCCGCCTGGCCTGGCTCGAAACGCAACTCGCCCATACGTGCGCGCAACGAGGCCTCTTCGCCGTACATCACGGTCGGTGCAGTATTAAACAAGGCGGTCGCCACGCGAGTGCTGCGGCTTCGCACCTTTGTTTCGGGATCGAGGTACCAATCGGTCCCTTCTTTTTTCAAGTCATAGGCAAAAGCGCCTACGTCTACCGGGCCATTGGCCAGGGAAAACCGTGCATCACCACCGCCCGTATGGACCACACGAACCTGATCGGGGTTGACCGGCTCAGCGCCGCTGGCCGACAGCAAAAGGCTGTGATTACCGGTGGCCTCGCCGGTGACATTGATGAAGTCCGTTTTACCCTGCGCAAAATCGGTGCCCATAACAAACGTGCCATCACCCGCGAGAGTATTCAGGTTCAGTTGATAGAACGCATCTCCAGCGCCCATGGTAACCGTACCACCGGCCATATTCAGTGCACCGACCTGGCTGTCGCCGGTCATGTTCCAATTGGAGGTGGCGCCCACGCTTAAACTGGAGACATTCTGCAACTGGCCAGTCAACTCGGCGTTGTTTTGCAGGTTCAAATGGGCTGTGCTGGCGTCGTCGACCACCACATTACCGTTCAAGCGGCTGTTATCAACATTCATTGTTGCCAAACCGCCGCCGGTGACCGTCAGCACATTACCGTCGCCACCCGTCAAGGTAGAGCCGTTGAGCACGTCTATTTGCACCACAGGCGCCAAACCTGGCGTGCCCCTGACCAGAATAGCGGAACCGTTTTTACCCTCTACGACAGACTGGTCCAATACCAACTTGCCATCGGTGTTGTCGTTACGTCCACGGCTGAACGTCACCCCGTTACCCTGCCCGAGGATAGTGCTTTGGCTGGCTTTAGCCGTGGCACCTATCACGGATAGGCCATAACTGTTCGCGCCAGTACCTTGTACCACCGTGTTTTGCTTGAAATTCACCTCGGCGCCATTACTGACTGACGCACCGCCTTGAGAACCGCTGATATTGCTGTTGAGCACCTCGGTTGACGAGCCGTTCGCCGTATTGGCAGCACCCACCGAATGCAAGCCCAAACCGTTAGAGTTAGTAATGGTGCTGTTATTGATAAAGGCAACACTTCGTTCGAGGCGCACGGCGGCAAGCACCGGGTTGTTCGAGGAAACCTGCGCCGAGTTGATATTGACCGTGGACCCATCAGTCGCGCGAACACCGTTGGCTTGGCTGCCGCTGTTCATGTTCAACGTAGAGTTTGCGAGTGCAATATTCGTTGCAGTTGCGCTGTTCATGTCCAGGGTGGACTTGTTAAACAACTGCCAATCTGTAGATTGCTCAGTGGCATCGATGGTTTTTTGCTCACCATTCAACTGAGCTGCTTGCGCTTGCCCGTGCAGTGCCGCAAACAGGCAAACTGTAATGGTTGGAACTTTCATCATTGCATTCAATGGCTTGAGTTCAAAAATATTCAGCGCCGACATGGTCAATCACTCTTTGGATGCAGCCTACGAAAACGGTTTGGCTCTTCTCGGGATAAGGAACCTAACCTCTTAGGCGCACAGAGTAAGGAGTAAACATCCGGTGCGATGTAGGAATAATCCATTAAACACGCAGTAAAAACTTGTGAATCTGGTAGCCGATCAAACCTAAATGCCGGTGACTTTCGCCTCCCCTTCCAGGAAGGGGAGGCGAAGCCATACCAACCGCTTTCCTGCCGCGCGTCCAAAGGCGCTGGCGTTACGGTGTCGGGAGTGGAGTAAAGTCGCAATAAGAGGCCGACAAGGATGTGCGCGCGTTGATCGTGGCGTTGCCGCGTCCGCTGATGTTACCTTCGAGTGGTGCGACGCTGGTCACCTCTACGCGCCCGAGTCGTAACTGCCTGAGAAATGAAAACGGCACCGTGAACGTAAAACCACTGGCTTTTACCTGAGGGGTAATAAGCTGAGGGTAGGATTCGACCACGTTGATTGTCGGGTTCACACGCGGTGAGAGAACGCGAACAAACAATGTCAACGTCCCACCCAACACAAACCTCGGGTCTCCCGGCACAAATATCCGGCCATCATAATCAGGAGGGGTCACTTGTGGCCTTGGCCCCATTGAATCACAGTTCCAAATCAAACTCGGGCCGCTACCATACGTACGCACAAACTGAGGCGCGGCCAGTGAAATCATCACCGCGTCTATTACCTCGATTTCTGTATTCGGCGCACGATTGAGGTTGTCAGTGGGGCCCGGGGTTTCCGAGGCTGCCACGAAATAATGAATATTTTGTTTACCATTGCGCTTGATCAGTTGTGAGGGCCAGGGGATTGTAAGGGTGAACGGATCACCTGGTAGTTCAGTAGTGATTTGTTTCGCAGGCGCAACGGCAATGCCATCGTCCCCTACAACGTGGATCCACTGCCCGGCGGTCGGTATGTCTGCGGCCGTCCAGAGCATTATGTGCACGGTAAGATCGTTATTGGCATGATTGGCTCTTATCACATCCGCCTCCGTCGAACCTAGGCCAAATATATGCGCTTGATTCAGGTTGGGGTTCGGGCTGCCTGGTTCACCTGGGTTTACCCCGCCCGTCACACTCAGGTCAACATTGATGGTTTTAATCGGTGAGTCGAAGGTTTCGCCGTTTCGTACTACCCGGAATTGCACCTCAGTCGGTTGAGGTCCTTTCTTCGTCCCGTAGTCAGTCCTTATCAAGGTGTTCAGTGTTGTTCCCGAAATCACCGAGGGCAAGGTGGTGAACGTAGGCGATAACGCAGTGAACGGCTGTGTGCCCACTCTCCACTGAATTTGATCCAGGGAGAACTGCGGGTTCGAATAGGTAGCCTCGAAGCTGATACCCGTCACATAGTCCGCAATATTGAGCAAGTCATCCAGACTGCCCCCTACTGGTGCCGGTGCCAGCGGAATGAAAATGTCTAATTGCTCGGGCGCAGGTAACAGCGACACATTGAAGGTGCTGACGACCGATGGCCGGCTTGTGTTCCCCGCGGCGTCGGTAATGGTGCGGAAAAAATTCCATTGTCCGCTGCCGGTGATGTCGCTCGGAGACACGGTATAGGTGTTACCGGTTTGCAGCATCAGACGTGGCGGGACCTGGGCACCCACCTCAAACGCGGGCAGTGGGACCAGGCCTTGGCTCCAGTAGTACCGCACGGTATCGCCTATTGCCCATTGCCCACTTGCAGTCGGGTAGTTATTGTCAGGAATTGAGTGTGGGAGTCCCCCATCAGCGTTAATAATGCTCTGCGTAAGAGGCGCACCCGCCGGAAGACTACCCGTGTATTGTGCAGCGGGTGGCACATCGCGACTACCGAGGGTGGCGTAGGGAGGAATCCGGTCCACCGTCAAAAACTGAGGGGACGAATACTCAAACTCTTCTTGGGGTACCGAATTATTATTATCATCGAACGAATTTACAAACAACCGATGCTCGATCTGATATCGACCATGTGAGAACCCACCCACACCCTGAGGAGGTGAGAGGGTCACATCAATGACTGTACCTGTCATCGGCAGCATAAATTGTACAGGCCCATGCAACGTAACCCAATTGGGCAGCGGCAAGTCGAGGTTCTGCCATCGTACTTCGATCCAGTCAAAGTCGTCCGAGTCCGTGCCTAATGGACAATGCACGGTAATAGGCCGCGTTGCGTTGTCTGCTGAAATAAGGCCGGTCGTATCATTGAGTACGCCCTCGATCTGAGGCTGACCCAACCTTGGCCCTTCCGCGAGTATGGCCGCTACTTTTGCGCTTACAGGAGTGCTCATTTCATATTCTCCATCATCATTTGATATGATTGCCGAACAAACACATGCAGTCAGCCAGCATCAACGTGCTGCTGAAAATTTACTTCTCTACTGCGTCGCGCCCCCACTTACTTATGCACTAGAGGTGAAGACTCGCTTGATAAAGATTAACTGTCACGCGCTGTAGCGCACGGATTGCAAGTAGCCGTGACACTTAGTTTTACTCTGGGCCGTCGCCATTCGGTCCGCAGTAGTTGCCCGTGGAATACCTGCGGTCAATTTGCACATAATTAATATATGAAGTTCCCAGTTGGATGCCGTTGCGAAATACGCTGTAACGCGCCGCCGCCCCGGCATAGTCTTTCAGTGGTTTGATCAGATTTTCATAATCGCGCACCCAGAAGCTATGGGACGTATCGCCAGCAGCCCATTCATAGGTGAAGGGTTGAGCCGTTGACGGAATCGGGTCACGGTCAGGGTAATGTTCATACCCTTGCCATGTCATTACCACCTGATCGCCTGCTTGCAGTGTATTGGGCACAGGTTTCACTAGTACTTCAATACCTAGCCAAAGGGGCGGTTTAGTAGTGCAATTAAGAAATTTGTTAGGGTGTTGTAACGACTGCGGAAAAATCGGTTTTTCATATTTGATGAGAGGGGCGAGGCTGACGAAAACTGTTTGATCAGGCGATAACTGTTGGTTGACGCCATTGTCGGTCTGGTAATTCACCAGGGTCGTCGCATTACTACCAGCGCTCTGGATCACCGACCAGGGGATCAGGTTATCAAAGTCCACGACCCTCCCGCCGACGTCACCGCTCTTGACCCGATAAGTTGCCACCGGTGCCGCTTGGCCCGGCCAACTAAGCACGGCGAGTTCGCCTGGCATTGGTTTGTCGAACAACGTAAACGAAGCCCTTACCGGCTGGTTGGCATCACGATAGTCTAAACGGTTGGGGACCGGAGAGATCGCGCCATGGATGTTCACCAAGGCTAATTGGCGGTTCAGCAGTGCGGGAGCTTGCGGGTTTTCCTGGCCCGCAACAGTCATGTCCACGGTGACCCGCTTAACTGGCGAGCCCACACCCGGCCCCACCGTATTGCCTGCACGCAAAATGTAGTAACGCACGGGCAAGTCAATGATTCGGCGCAGATCAGCGCCTTTGGCGATCAGCACGCTCCACTCCACCGTGACCGTAAGTGGCAGTGCAGTGACCGGCACCGCGGGGAGCTTAATACCATCCCATTCGACCACACACTGATCACCCGCCAGCCGGTTGTCATATTGGCGCACCCTGACTGAAACAATACGACGGGCATCCTCGCGATTAATCAGCAGATCCGACTCGTAGGCCGGTACTTCAGGCGGCGACAGCCTGGCAGGTGGAGCGTTCAAGATCAGCCGGGTACTCGCAACCAGCGAATACTGGGCAGAGAGGTTACCTGCCCGGTCACGTAGCCGATAGAAAAAATAGAGCACCGCAGCGCCGGCAAACTTGCGAATCTCTGCCACGGGAATATTGACCAGCATGGGCCCGCTGGTGGCTGCAAATGACTGCATAGGAAACGCTGGACCTGTGGGTTGAGTGCCATGGGTATTTAAGTAACCTAACACCGTGTCCCCGGCCTTTCGATCCAGGTAGTCTCCGGGCACTTCCACATCAATCGATGTACTGTTGTCTAGATCGAACTCGGTAATAGGGTCAAGTAAAAACCTGGCTGCCTTAAGGACTTCGCCGCCGCCCGGCGCCACTCTGTCAATGATGATAGTTGTGACGAACGATGTTTCGAACACCTCAGTGTCTGGAAACAGATTATGGACCCGATAGGAAAGGTCCACCACCGCACTATTCAAAAAGTAGGCTTGGGGAATCTTGATTTCAATAGGAAACTGTCCCGCAATGATAGGTCCGCGTAACTCTATCGGTTCAATTTCAATTGGGACACTTCCCCTGGCGTGGTAGATCGGGACCACAAAATCGCTTTCGTTTTCCCCCGCCAACTCTGTCCACGGTTCCGTCAACTCAACGCGCAGATCGTCAAATAGATATTTTATTGGGATCACACCGTCGGACAATGCGTATTCTATAGAAAGCTTTTCCAATGTGCGCGGAGGCGACACTGCGACAGACTCAATGGCAGTCGAACCTGCAACATTCCCAGTGTTGATCGAATTATCCGACGTGCTATTGCCCATGGTATTTTCCGCCGCGTTTGTGAATCGCTTTAATGAGCTACGTTAGGCAAGATTGAATACCCAACAACGTCTTTCGGATACTGTCAGAACTAACAGGTAGCCGCGCCGCTCGTCGGAGCGGGCCACCCGCCGATTGCGCAATAACCCTCAAATACACTTGACGTAGTTGTCGTGTTGAGGTTTCCTGAAACCGGTTTCAAGCATCACAACCTCCAATAAGAAAGGCCTGCTACCGTGACTTCTTTTTCCGCCGCCCAGCGCAGCCGCGTGACCATGCTCGACGTCGCCGAGCGCGCCGGTGTGTCCAAAGCCAGCGTGTCGCGCTTTATCGGTGACGACCGTGCCCTGCTCTCCGATGCGATTGCCTTGCGCATCGAACAGGCGATCAGTGAACTCGGCTACCGCCCCAACCAGATGGCGCGCGGTTTGAAACGCGGCCGCACGCGCCTGATCGGCATGCTGGTGGCCGATATCCGCAACCCCTATTCCATTGCCGTGATGCACGGCGTCGAAACCGCCTGCCGCCAGCATGGCTACAGCCTGGTGGTGTGCAATACCGACCGCGATGACGAGCAAGAGCGCCAGCACCTGGCGGCGCTGCGCTCGTACAACATCGAAGGGCTGATCGTGAACACCCTTGGCCACCACCTCGACCAACTGCTGGAGCTGCAACGGGAAATGCCATTGGTGCTGGTGGACCGCAAGGTCGAGCCGTTGCACAGCGACCTGGTGGGCCTGGATAACCCGGCGGCGGTACGTATTGCCGTACAGCACCTCGAACAGCAGGGTTATCGCGACCTGTTGCTGGTCAGCGAAAAAGCCGATGGCACCAGTTCCCGCCTGGAGCGTCAGGCAAGTTTTACGGCTGAGATTGCGGCCCGCCCAGTGTTGACCGGCGCGGTACTGGAACTCGATGGCACGCTGGAAAACCGTCTGCTCACCTTTCTTGCCAAGCCAGGCCCCAAGGCGTTGTTCTGCGCCAATGGCGTGGCAGCGCTGGCCTGCACCCACGCGCTCAAAAAGCTGGGCTGCACGCTGTTTGATGACGTTGGCCTGATCGCCCTGGATGACCTGGACTGGTACCCGCTGGTGGGCAACGGCATCACCGCCCTCGCCCAACCCACCGAGGCCATTGGCGCGAGCGCCTTTGACTGCCTGCTCAAACGCTTGCGCGGCGATAACGCGCCACCGCGCACCCTGGATTTTTTGCCCGAGCTGATAGTCCGTGGCTCCACTCAATCCCTAGTGGGAGCTGGCTTGCCTGCAATAGCGATCATACCGTCACCTGCTCATTGACTGACCCACCGCTATCGCAGGCAAGCCAGCTCCCACATTGGTTTTTCGTATAAAAATGAAACCGGTTTCAGAGGTACATAACAATGCATAAATACCCCGTCTCCATCAGCCTTTCCAGCTACGGCGCCGACCTGGTACGCCAGCAGGGCCAATTGAGTTTTGTCGAACTGTTGGTGGCCGCCGGCGCCCAGCGCATCGAGTGGCGTGAAGAACTGCTGACCAGCGAACACCCCGCCACCCTCGCCCAAGCCGCTGCCGAACACGGCCTGGAATCGGTGTTCTCGTCGCCTCTGGAGCTTTGGGTCGCCGGGCGCGCCCAGCCCAACGCTGAACTCAGTGCAACCCTGGACCGCGCCCAAACTTTCGGTTCGCGCTGGTTGAAGGTTTCCCTTGGCTATTTCACCGATACCAACGATTTGCAAAGCCTGCACGCCCTGCTCAACCGCCACCCGGTCAAGTTGCTGGTGGAGAACGACCAGACCTTGCACGGCGGGCGCATCGAGCCGATGCAACGTTTCTTTACTGAGGTGGAGCGCCTGGGCTTGCCGGTGAACATGACCTTCGACATCGGCAACTGGCAGTGGCAGGACCAATCCGCGCTCACCGCCGCGCGGCTGTTGGGCCGTCATGTGGATTACCTGCACTGCAAGGCTGTGGCGCGGCGCCAGGACGGCAAGCTGGTGGCCTTGCCGCCCGGCGCCACCGACCTGCATCTGTGGGAACAACTGCTCAAACATATGACTCAAGGTATTACCCGGGCCGTGGAATTCCCGTTGCAAGGCGATGACCTGGTTGCCGTCACTGCCCAGCAGGTGAGCGCCCTCGCCCTCCTTGGCCAGCCCCGTGCGGAGAACGCCCATGTCTGAGATCGATATCCTTTCGTTTGGTGAAACCATGGCGATGTTTGTCGCCGAGCAGACCGGCGACCTGGCCCAGGTGGCGCAGTTTCACAAGCGCATTGCCGGGGCCGACAGCAATGTTGCGATCGGCCTGTCGCGCCTGGGGTTCAACGTGGCGTGGCTGAGCCGTGTCGGCAACGATTCCCTGGGGCGCTTTGTGGTCGAGACCCTGAAAAAGGAAGGCCTGGATTGTCGCCATGTGGCGGTCGACCCACTGCACCCGACCGGCTTTCAATTCAAGTCCCGTGAAGAAGCCGGCGCCGACCCGCAGGTGGAGTACTTCCGTAAAGGCTCGGCGGCCAGCCACTTGTCGATTGCCGCGATCAGCCCCGCCTTGCTGCAAGCGCGTCACCTGCACGCCACCGGCATCCCGCCCGCCTTGTCCGAGGCCACCCGCGAGTTGTCCGTGGAGCTGATGACGCAGATGCGCAAAGCCGGGCGCAGCGTGTCGTTCGACCCGAACCTGCGCCCGTCGCTGTGGGCCAGCCAAGCGCAGATGATCGGCGAAATCAACGCCCTCGCCGCCCTGGCCGATTGGGTCCTGCCGGGCTTGGGCGAAGGCCGCTTGCTCACCGGTTTCGACGACCCGGCCGACATCGCCGCGTTCTACCTCGACCAGGGCGCCGAAGCCGTGGCGATCAAACTGGGCGCGGACGGCGCTTACTACCGCACCCATATGGACCAGGGTTTTATTGCCGCCGTACCGGTGGATACCGTGGTGGATACCGTCGGTGCCGGTGACGGTTTTGCCGTCGGCATGATCAGCGCCCTGCTGGAAAACCTGAGCTTCCCCGAGGCGGTACAGCGCGGCAACTGGATCGGCAGCCGCGCCGTGCAAAGCCGGGGTGATATGGAAGGTTTACCCAGCCGTTCCGAATTACCCGCCCGATCTGTTGCATGACCCACTCCCTGTTGCCACAACTACAACAAGCTCAGGAGCAACCCCATGGAAACTGTGAAACTCGCCACCCGCCGCTGGTGGTACATCATGCCTATCGTGTTTATCACCTACAGCCTCGCGTACCTGGATCGCGCCAACTACGGCTTCGCCGCGGCCTCCGGCATGGCCGAAGACCTGATGATCACGCCGGGCATGTCGTCATTGCTGGGCGCGCTGTTTTTTCTTGGCTACTTTTTCTTCCAGGTGCCAGGAGCCATCTACGCGCAAAAACGCAGCGTTAAAAAACTGATTTTCGTCAGCCTGATTCTGTGGGGCAGCCTGGCCACACTCACCGGCGTGGTGTCCAACGCCTATATGCTGATCGCCATTCGCTTCATGCTCGGCGTGGTCGAAGCGGCGGTGATGCCGGCGATGCTGGTGTACCTGTGCCACTGGTTTACCCGTGCCGAACGCTCGCGGGCCAACACCTTCCTGATCCTCGGCAACCCGGTGACCATGATGTGGATGTCGGTGGTGTCGGGCTACCTGGTGCAGCACTTCAGTTGGCGCTGGATGTTTATCATCGAAGGCCTGCCGGCGGTGATCTGGGCGTTTATCTGGTGGAAGCTGGCGGATGAAAAACCTGCCGACGCCAAGTGGTTGAGCGAGCAGCATAAACGCGACCTGGAAAGCGCCCTGGCCGCCGAGCAGGTCGGGATCAAGGCCGTGAAGAACTACGCCGAAGCCTTTCGTTCGCCCAAGGTAATCATCCTGGCGCTGCAGTTTTTTTGCTGGAGCATCGGCGTGTATGGCTTTGTGCTGTGGCTGCCGTCGATCCTCAAGGCCGGCTTGCAGATGGACATGGTCGAAGCCGGTTGGCTCTCGGCGCTGCCGTACCTGGCGGCGGTGATCGGCATGCTGGCGGTGTCGTGGGGCTCGGACAAGCTGCAAAAACGTAAACGTTTTGTGTGGCCGCCGCTGCTGATCGCGTCTATCGCCTTCTACGCATCCTACGCGCTGGGCGCTGAGCACTTCTGGTGGTCCTACACCCTGCTGGTCATCGCCGGCGCTTGCATGTATGCGCCCTACGGTCCGTTTTTCGCCATCGTCCCGGAAATCCTCCCGGCCAACGTCGCCGGTGGCGCCATGGCGCTGATCAACAGCATGGGCGCGCTCGGCTCGTTTGGCGGTTCATACCTGGTCGGCTACCTCAATAGCAGCACCGGCTCACCCGGCGCCTCGTACCTGCTGATGAGCGGCGCGCTGATGTTTGCCGTGGTGCTGACGATTTTCCTCAAGCCCGGCGCCAGTGATCGCGTGCCGGTGCCCACCCTGGAGTTGAAGGTAAAAACCTCATGAAAAAGTCTGTCGTCCTGTACAAAAAGCTCTCCGCGCCGTTGATGGCCCGCTTGCACGAACACGTCGATGTGACCCTGATCGACGCCCTCGACGAACCCGGCCTGGCCCGGCTGCGTGACGCCTTGCCCGGCGCCCACGGCCTGCTGGGTGCCAGCCTGCGCCTGGATGCCAAGCTGCTCGACCTGGCGCCCAAGCTCGAAGCGGTGGCCAGTGTGTCGGTGGGCGTCGACAACTACGATATCGACTACCTGACCCAGCGCGGCATCCTGCTCAGCAATACCCCGGATGTGCTGACCGAAACCACCGCGGACACCGGTTTCGCGCTGATCCTGGCCACCGCCCGCCGAGTGGTCGAGCTGGCCGACATGGTGCGTGCCGGGCAGTGGAGCAAGAACATCGGACCGGCGCATTTCGGCACCGATGTGCATGGCAAGACCTTGGGCATTATCGGCATGGGCCGCATCGGCGAAGCGCTGGCTCAGCGCGGGCATTTCGGTTTTGGCATGCCGGTGATTTACCACAGCCATTCGCCCAAGCCGCTGGTAGAGGAGCGCTTTGGGGCGCAGTTTCGAAGCTTGCCGGAGTTGCTGCAGCAGGCCGACTTTGTGTGCCTGACGTTGCCGCTCACGGCTGAAACCGAAAAGCTGATTGGCGCGCGTGAGTTTGGGTTGATGGGGCAGGACACCATTTTTATCAACATTTCACGTGGCAAGGTGGTGGACGAGGGGGCCCTGGTTGAGGCGCTGCAACAACGCACGATTCGGGCGGCGGGGCTGGATGTGTTTGAGCGCGAGCCGTTGAATCATGACTCGCCGTTGTTGCGCTTGAACAATGTGGTGGCCACGCCGCATATCGGTTCGGCGACCCACGAGACGCGGGAGGCGATGGCCGCCTGCGCGGTGGAGAACCTGCTTTTGGCGCTGGCTGGGGAGCGGCCGAAAAATCTGGTTAATACGAGTGTGTATGCTTGATTTTGCGGTGGGTTGGTCGGTGTATTCGGTGACTGACACACTGCTGTGTACATATCCGTTATTTGGGTAGTGGCGGCTTAGGGTTCCGCCCTGACGGCGGGTCACTTTTGTAAAGACACAAAAGTAACCAAAAGGTCTTCGCCCCAACACTCGGTGCCTCGCTATGGCTCGGCATGCCCGCAATCCGACAGTGATTTGGGGGGTCGTGTTTGACGGGGCGCTCTCAGATCAAGATCACGATCACAAGCGCAGATCAAAAGACCGCTGACTTCGTCATCGAAAAGGATGTAAGGGCCGGAGCAACAGCAACAGCATAGCCACACTCGGTCAAAGGTGGGAGCTGGCTTGCCTGCGATAGCATCAACTCGGTGTACCTGACACACCGAGGTGCCTGCATCGCAGGCAAGCCAGCTCCCACACAAAGCCAGATCCCACAGAAAAGCAGCTCTTCAGTGCATGCAAATCCACAGCCGACCTCATTTTAAAAGCTGCATGCGGTCAACTGTGGGAGCGGGCTTGCTCGCGAATGCGGTGGGTCAGTGACAGATGAATTGACTGACACACCGCATTCGCGAGCAAGCCCGCTCCCACATTTAGACTGCGTTGCATCAGGTAGATAGGCTTTGGATTTGCACTTGATCTGGCTCTTGCTTCAACCACTCAGGTCGGCTTTCAGGCCGCCGTGCTGTAGATCTTGATCTTGATCTGCTTTTGATCTCAGACGCCCCGTTAACCACGATGGCCGAACGCAGGCTTGAATCCGTGGCTAACCCGGCAGGACGCCGGGTTAGCCGCGCTGGGCCAAGGATGGCCCATCGCGGCGGCCCACGGATTCAAGCCTTCGTTCTGGCACACCGAGCCTAAGCGAGGTGCCGAGTGGTGGGGCGAGGACTTTTTGGTTACCTTTTTGGTCCTTCAAAAAGTGACCCGCCGTCAGGGCGGAACCCTAAGCCGCCATCACCCAAATAACGGATATACACCCGATCAACCAGCTCCACAGTTAAAGCAAATCAACGCAACGCCCGGCGCAGCACCTTACCCACCGTAGTCTTGGGCAACTCGACACTGCGAAACTCCACATACTTGGGCACCTTGTACCCCGTCAGATATTCCCGGCAATGGGCCAGGATCTGCTCCTGGGTCAAGCTCGGGTCCTTGCGCACTACGATGATCTTGACCTTCTCCCCCGTCACCGGATCTTCCACCCCAATGGCCGCCACCTCCCCCACACCGGGATGCAACGCCACCACATCCTCAATCTCATTCGGATACACGTTAAACCCCGAAACCAGGATCATGTCTTTCTTGCGATCCACCAGCCGAATATACCCACGCTCATCCATCACCCCAATGTCCCCGGTGGAAAGCCAGCCCTGGGCATCCAGCACTTCAGCGGTTTCCTTGGGCCGCTTCCAGTACCCCTGCATCACCTGCGGGCCACGCACTTGCAGTTCACCTTGCTCACCAATCTCCGCCAGCTCGCCGTCCTCACGCATAAACCGCACCCAGGTCGACGGCAACGGCACGCCGATGCTGCCGGTGAATTCCATCTCGCGCATGCGCGCAATGTTGATCGGGCTGATGCTCACCACCGGCGAGCATTCCGTCAGCCCATAACCTTCAATGATCGGCAGCCCCGTGACCTCCTTCCAACGTTTGGCCACCGCCGTGTGCGTGGCCATGCCGCCAGCAATCACCATGCGCAGGTCAGAGAAATCCCGCGCACAGAACTCTTTGTTTTCGAGCAAGCCGTTAAACAGAGTGTTGACCCCGGCAATGCCATTGAAGCGCTCCTTGCGCAAAATCATCTGTACTCGTTTCACATCCCGAGGGTTGGCAATCAGGATATTGCGCCCGCCCAGGCACATGAACATCAGGCAGTTCACCGTCAGCGAAAAGATGTGATACAGCGGCAGCAAGGTCACGTTGGTTTCCTGCTTGTCCTGGTCCAATTGGTCCCCAACCCAGGCCTTGGCTTGCAACAGGTTGGCGATGATATTGCGGTGGCTGAGCATCACGCCCTTGGCATCCCCGGTGGTGCCGCCGGTGTATTGCAAAAACGCCAGCTCATCGAGGTGCATCTCCACCGGAAAATGGTTCAGCGCCCGTCCCTGTTTCAACACGTTGTTGAAGCGTACCGAACCCGGCAGCTTGAATGCCGGCACCTGCTTTTGCACGCGCCGCAGGATGAAGTTCATCGCCGCGCCCTTGAAGGTGCCCAGCAGATCGCCAATGGCCGCCACCACCACGCGTTTGACACGGCTGCCGTGCGCGACTTTTTCAAAGGTATGGGCGAAGTTCTCAAAGATCACCAGGGTTTCGGCTTCGCTGTCCTTGAGCAAATGCTTGAGTTCATGGGAGGTGTACAACGGGTTGACGTTGACCACCACCGCACCGGCCAGGATCGTGCCCAACAGACAGATCGGGTACTGCAAGCAATTGGGCATCATCAGCGCCACACGGTCGCCCTTTTTCACGCCTTGGCCCTGTAACCACGCGGCGAACGCCTGGCCTTGCACCTGCCAGTCGGCGTAGGTCATTTCGGTGCCGATGCTGACGTAGGCGACCCGCTCGCGGAATTTTTCCAGGTGCTCCAGGAACACCTCGCGCAGCGACGGGTAGGCCTCGATACCGGCCTCGATGTCCGCCGGCACGCCCGGCAAGTAGGCGTTCAACCAGACCCGTTCGGTGTGTTCCTGGCTTACAGCGTTCATGGCAGTCTCCTTATTGTTGTTTTTGATCAGGCTATTTTTCGACGATGGCGGTAATGCCCAGCCCGCCGGCTGCACAAATCGAAATCAGGCCGCGCCCACCCCCGTTCTCATGGATGGTTTTGGCCAGCGCCGCCAGTTGCCGGCCACCGGTGGCGGCAAACGGATGGCCACAGCCCAGGGAGCCACCGTTGACGTTCATCTTGCTGCGGTCGATGGCACCCAGCGGCGCCTCCAAGCCTAGACGCTCGCGGCAATAGTCGGGGTCTTCCCACGCCTTGAGCGTGCACAGCACCTGGGCGGCAAAGGCTTCGTGAATTTCAAAAAAATCAAAGTCGGCAAACCCAAGCCCCTCTCGCTTGAGCATGCGCGGCACGGCATACGCCGGGGCCATCAACAAGCCTTCGGTGCCGTCGACAAAGTTCACCGCAGCGGTTTCGCCGGTACGCAGGTAGGCCAGCACCGGCAAACCCTGCTCGGCAGCCCAGGCTTCGCTGGCCAGCAAGACCACTGAGGCGCCGTCGGTCAGCGGCGTGGAGTTACCCGCCGTGAGCGTGCCGTTCTGGCGGTCGTAGGCCGCAGACAGGCCCGCGAGTTTTTCCAGGCTGGTGTCGGCACGCAGGTTGTTGTCACGGGCCAGGCCACGATACGGAGTGATCAAGTCGTCAAAAAAGCCACGCTTATAGGCCGCATCCAGGCGCTGGTGGCTGGTGAGGGTCAGTTCATCCTGGGCCAGCCGTTTGATCTGCCAGCGCTTGGCCATTTCTTCGCAGTGTTCACCCATGGACAAACCGGTACGCGGCTCGCCATTGCGCGGCAGCAACGGCTTGAAAAACATCGACGGACGCACCTTCAGCAAGGCCTTCACTTTGGCGCCCATGCCCCTGGCGCGATTGGCCGCCAGCAAGGTGTGGCGCAGCGATTCATTGATGCCGATGGGCGCATCGGAGGTGGTGTCGGCACCGCCGGCGATGCCCACTTCGATCTGGCCGAGGGCGATTTTGTTGGCGACCAGCAAGGCCGCTTCCAGCCCGGTGCCGCAGGCTTGCTGTACGTCGTAGGCAGGGGTGTCAGATGACAATGTGGTAGACAGCAACGCCTCACGCGCCAGGTTGAAGTCGCGCGAATGCTTGATCACCGCGCCCGCAGCAAACTCGCCCAGGCGCTGGCCGTGCAGGTTGTAGCGTTCGACCAGGCCTTGCAGCGCAGCCACCAGCAAGTCCTGATTGCTGTCGTGGGCATACACCGTGTTGGAGCGGGCAAACGGGATACGGTTGCCGCCGATAATCGCCACGCGGCGGGTCGGGGCCGGGTTGAAGCTGTAGTCACTCATTCGTGGCTCTCTTTCCAAATAAATAGCCCGCGCATATGCGGTTTGTCACCGGCAAAATTGCGCACTTCGAACTCACGGCGCGGGCCGGTCACCGGGCGGCTCCACAGTGCAACCTGGCCGGGCAGGAAGATCGGCAGCTTGAAGTCGCAATGCGCTTGCGCCTGATCCAGCCCGCCCGGCGGTTGCTGCGCCGCCAGTGCGCGGCCCAGGGTCCACATGCCATGGGCGATGGCGCGGCGAAAGCCGAAGATCCTGGCGCCGATCACCGAGGTATGAATCGGGTTGAAATCCCCCGAGACCTTGGCAAACCGGCGCCCCAGGTCGGCCGGCAGCACCCAGCGCTGGGTGCGCAACAGGCCGTCTTCCTGCAAGGCCAGCACGTCGTCCCAGGGTTCGCCGACCGGGTCTTTGACGTCGCGGCGCAGGTACAGGCTGTCGCTTTCCCACACCAACGTATCCGCCGCAAAGGCGCGGGTGGCGATGCTCAGCGCCTGGCCCTTGGGGTGCGCCACCCAGCGCTCGCAATACACTTCCAGGCGCAATGCCTGGCCTTCGTGCAAACGCTGGTGCTGACGAATGCGATTGGCCAGGTGCACCATGCCACTGGCCGGGTACGGGAAACTCGGCCGGGTCAGCAACATCAAGTGCAGTGGGAACGCCAGCACATGCGGATAAGACAGCGGCACGCCCTGTTCACGGCGAAAACCGCAGGCACGGCCATAGGCGGCGATGCCAGTGGCGCTCAGTTCCACCGCCGAACGCACCAGCCGTTCTGCAGGCAATGGCGGCGGCCCGTCGAGCTTGGGTTTGCGCAGTGCGCGCACGCCGTCCAGCAACAGCTGGGTGCGTGACGGTGGCGGGTCGATGATCTGCGTCACGTAGTCCATGGTTCAGGCTCCCAGCAGGCTTTGGCCGCACACGCGCACCACCTGGCCATTGACCCCGCCGGACGCCGGGTGCGCCAGCCAGGCGATGGTCTCGGCCACGTCGATCGGCTGCCCGCCCTGGGACAGCGAGTTCATGCGCCGCCCAGCCTCACGGATCATCAGCGGGATTTTCGCGGTCATCTGGGTTTCGATAAACCCCGGCGCCACCGCATTTACCGTGACCTGCAACGCAGCCGCCTGGGGGGCCAGGCCCTGCACCAGACCAATCACGCCCGCCTTGGAGGTGGCGTAGTTGCTTTGCCCGAGGTTGCCGGCAATGCCGGAAATCGACGACACGCACACAATCCGCCCGCCAGGGTTCAAGCCCTGCCCCTCCAACAATGCGCTGCTGAGCTGCAACGGTGCTTCGAGGTTGACCGCCAGCACACTGCGCCAGGCGGCTTCGGTCATCTTGGCGATGGTCTTGTCGCGGGTGATCCCGGCGTTGTGCACCACCACGTCGAATGCGCCGTATTGGCTGACATGCGCCTGCAACAGCGCGGCCGCATCGGAAGCGGTGATGTCCAGCGGCAAGGCCGAGCCGTTCACACTGTCGGCGGCTTGCTGCAGCGCAGCCTGGGCCTGGGGCACGTCCACGCAAACCACATGGGCGCCGTCGCGGGCCAGCACCTGGGCAATCGCCAGGCCAATGCCACGGGAGGCGCCGGTGACCAGGGCACGGCGGCCGGCGAAGGGTTTGTCCCAGTTCACTGTCACCTGGCCGTCCACGGGTTTTTCCAGGCGCACCACCTGGCCCGACACATAGGCCGAGCGGCGCGACAAAAAGAACCGCAGGCTGCTGGCCAGCGCGTCTTCGGCGCCCGGCGCCACGTAGATCAATTGCACTGTGACTGCGCGGCGCAATTCCTTGGCCAGCGAGCGCACCAGCCCTTCAAGGGCACGCTGGGCGATGGCCTGGGGCAAGTCCTGGCAATGTTCCGGCGCCGTGCCGAGCACCACCACGCGGCCGTGCTGGCTGAGGCGCTTGGCATTGGCGTGGAAGAACACGTAGAGCTCGTCGAGTTGTTGCAGGTCGAGCACGGCGGTGGCGTCGAACACCGCGCCCTGCACCTTGACCGTGGACGGCGCCTTGAGGGTTGCCGGGGTGGCGGCGACGGTGTCGGTGTCTTTGAAGAGCTGTTGCACCTGCGCAACCAGGCGCCCTGCCCCGGCGACGATCACCGGGTTGGCCAGGCCTTGCTGGCCGCTGCGGTGGCGCTGCAAAGGCAAGGGTTGCGGCAGGCCGATGACTTGGGCCAGGCGTCGGCCCCAGGGGGAATTGACGAAGGATAGGTAGCTGTCACTCATAAAATATTCTTTCCCTGTAAACCCGATCAACTGTGGGAGCTGGCTTGCCTGCGATAGCGGTGTGCCAGGTAAACCGCTATCGCAGGCAAGCCAGCTCCCACACTGACCGTGTTAACTAACTGAGGCGTTTTCGCTTTGGCTGCTGCGGCGTTTGGTCGTCGGCTCCAAGGCTTGCTTGCGTTGCTGCAAAGCCTCCAGCAAGCCGAAATCCTGCGGGAAATCGTCGACCTGAATGCCATGGTCGGCATATTCCACATAACGCCCGAGCAAGCTGTCTTCCTCATCGCTGATCAGGTCCAGCGCCCGCGCCTTGACCCGCCAGCCGGTAAAGGCCGTGGCGGAAATCGGCATCGGTTCGATCAGGCCTTGCTTGATCGCGGGCTTGAGCCGCGCCTCGATCAACTCCACTTGCGGCAACAGCCGGAAGCCCAGCTCGCCGTAGGCCAGCTTGTCGATTTCCGGGCGAGGAATGTAGGAATTGGCCAGCAAGCGGTCGCGGGTTTCGCCGGGGGTTTGCACCACGTCGGCCACTTGCGCCAGCAAACGGTCCGAGGGTTTGTGCTGGGGAATACCGAACGGGAAACTCAAGGCACGCACCACGGCTGCCGCCGGTTTCGATGGGTAGTTGTCGAGCACTTCGGCCAGGGCTTCATGGGCGCGCAGCAACGCGTCCTGGGCCGACCAGTGCACCAGCGGCAAGTCGGCCTGTGGCCGCCCGTCGTCCTCAAAGCGCTTGAGCACGCAGGACAGGATGTACAGCTGCGACAGAATATCGCCCAGGCGCCCGGTGATACTTTCCTTGCGCTTGAGCGCACCACCGAGCACGCCCATGGACACATCCGAGATCAACGCCAGCACCACCGACAGCCGATTGGCCTGGCGGTAGTAGGACGCCAGCGCCGGGTCGGTCTTGGCCGGTGCGGCAAGCAAGCGCCCGCCGGTCAGCGAATGCACCGCAGCGCGCACGGTATTGGCCAGCACAAAACTCAGGTGGCCGAACATCGCGCTGTCGAAGGCTTCCAGGGCTTTGCGTCGATCCGGGTTGTGCGCCGCTTCCATCTCGCGGAACACATACGGATGGCAGCGAATCAGCCCCTGGCCAAAGATGATCAGGCAGCGGGTCATGATGTTTGCGCCCTCTACGGTGATCGCAATCGGGCTTTGCTGGTAGGCGCGGGCCAGGAAGTTATTGGGCCCCATGCAGATGCCCTTGCCGGCCACGATGTCCATGCCGTCGTTGACGATCATCCGCGCGCGCTCGGTGACGTGGTACTTGGCAATCGCCGAAATCACCGAGGGCTTTTCACCCGCATCCAAAGACGCCACCGAGACCTTGCGCACCGCATCGCAGGCATACAAATGCCCGGCCATGCGCGCCAAGGGCGCCTGCACACCTTCGAACTTGCCGATGGGCAGGCCGAACTGTTTGCGCATCGCCGCATAGGCCGTGGTGCCGCGTACCGCCACCTTGCCCAGGCCGACGTTGGCCGACGGCAGCGAAATGGCGCGCCCGGCCGCCAGGCACTCCATCAGCATGCGCCAGCCATTGCCGACCTGTTCACGGCCGCCAATCACCCATTCCAGCGGAATAAACACATCCTTGCCGGTGGTCGGCCCGTTCTGGAACACCGCGTTCAGCGGCCAATGCCGGCGACCACTGTTCACGCCCGGATGGGAGGTGGGGATCAACGCACAGGTAATCCCCAGCGAGCCGGCCTTGCCAAGCAATCCGTCCGGGTCTTCGGCGCGAAACGCCAGGCCGAGCACCGTGGCAATCGGGCCAAGGGTGATATAGCGCTTGTCCCAGGTCACTTTGAAACCCAGCACTTCCTCGCCTTCGTGCACGCCTTTGCAGACAATGCCCAGGTCCGGAATCGCCCCGGCATCCGAGCCGGCATACGGGCTGGTCAGGGCAAAGCACGGGATGTCTTCGCCGCGTGCCAGGCGTGGCAAATAGTAATTACGCTGGGCATCGGTGCCGTAATGCAGCAGCAGTTCCGCCGGGCCGAGGGAGTTGGGCACCATCACCGAAATCGCCGCCGCCGAGCAGCGCGTCGACAGCTTCATCACCACCTGCGAATGCGCATAGTGAGAGAAGCCTTTGCCGCCGTACTGCTTGGGAATGATCATGCCCAGAAACCCGGCGTCCTTGGTGTACTGCCAGCCTTCGGGGGACATGTCCTGCCAGACCTGGGTGGTTTCCCAGTCGTTGGCGATGTCGCAGAGGGTTTCCACTTCGTTGTCGAGGAACGCCTGTTCTTCAGCGCTCAGGCTGGCCGGCGCGGCTTGCAGCAGACGCTGCCAGTTGGGCTTGCCGCTGAACAGCTCGGCGTCCCACCACACAGTGCCGGACTCGATGGCGGCGCGCTCGGTGTCGGACATTGCCGGCATGATCGTGCGAAACAGGCCCAGCGCCTTGCTGGTCAGCAGCGTGCGGCGCAGCGGCTTGATCGTCATCAGCACGGCGGGCAGTACCACCAGGATGGCTGCGACGCTGGCGCCAAAGCCTGCGACCCCATTGAACAGATAACCAAGCGCCAGCCAGACCAGGCCGACGCCCAGCCACAGGGCAGCAGCGGCTTGTCGATAGGCCAGGGCAATCGCGGCTGCGACACCCATCAATAACCAGATAACCATGGGGATACCTCTACTCAATTCAGGGTATGGCGTGCGCGTCGCTCGTTCGGGATGAACGAGGGCGTAAAACCACACTACAAACTTGAAGGGATAAATTCAAATTTTGTTTTGAAATTTTTATTTAATGCTTTGACCAAAAAAAAGCGGCCGAACGCTTCAGCCAAAAACCCAGGGATGAAACGCTGCAGGTCGAGCGCATCAAGATGCGCTTGACGCCCTCGCCTGCAGCGGCGCTACTGGATCAGAATTTATACGTGGCCGACACACTCACCACGTCGCCGGAAGACTCGGCCGTACCGTTCAGTTGGCCTTCGCCAAGGCGATCGACGTTTTTGGTCTTGAGGTTGACCTTCTGCACGAACTGGTGGGAATACGCGGCATCAACGGACAGACCCGGCACAGCCCTGATGTCATAACCGGCACCAAAGGCGAGGAAGTAACGATCACCGTCGGGAATCCGTGGGTCACGCGTGGAGTTACGTGTAGGCGTCTGGTCATAGGCGACACCCGCGCGCAATGTCAGCTCATCCGTGGCTTTGTAGTCACCACCGATAGAGGTCATCCACGAGTTTTTATAGTTGTACGGAATCGCAACAATCGTGGTGCCCTGAGACTTGAGTGTCAGGTCCTGGAAGGACGACCATTCGGTCCAGGTTGCGCTCATGCCCAAGGTCCAACGGTCGTTGAATTGGTGCACCCAATCAATCGACGCAGTGGCGGGAATATCCAGCTGAGTACTTGCGTGGGCACCGTCCGGGAATAGTTTCAAGCCTGGGTAGGCCAATTCCACCAGCGTTTCGCCATTCGGCCCTTGTGGAGCAGTCATGGCATTCCTGCCGATCGCATCCGTTTTAATGTTGTACTTGCCGGTCATCTTGTTCTTGATTTTGGCGTGATAGTTCAAGCCGAGGGTATCTTTGTCGGTGGGTTTCCAGACCACGCCACCGAACCAGCCAACCGAAATGTTATCCACCTTGACCCGGATCAGCGACTCGCCAACGCCGGATGGGAATGCCGCCCCGCCAAGCCCTGGAGACACAGCGGCAGCGGCTAACAAGTCCACGTTCTGGCTGACGAAGCCCTGGCTGCGCTGGACAATTGCACCACCACCGATGGAGAACTGATCGTTGACCTTGAACGACAGCGAGCCTGTCAGGCCAACCGTTTCGATTTTGGTATCGACGGCAAAATCACGAAACTTGGAGTTCTCATTCCAAGTCGTGCGCATGCCCTGTGGCACCACCTGACTCAAGCCGAACGCAAACCGGTCGCCCATGGGAATAACCAGGAACCCGGTCGGCAGCCACGCGGTAAAACCACCTTGGCCACCGTCGTTGTTGTTCAACACCGGGTCGCCCATGGTGCCTTGATCATCGAGCACGGGCGTATTAGTCACAGGGTTGCCGGCATAGTCATACGCCTGGCCGCTGTATTTGATTTTAACGCGTGCGTAGTCAACCGTTTGTTGCGCAATGGTGGAGTCGATAAACGCCATCGCCGCCGGGTTGTTGTACGCGGCACTCGGATCGTTCTTGAACAGCGAACCACCACCAAATGCTCGGCCCCAGCCCGGAGCGCCATAGGTTGGCGTAGAGAAACCGCCCGCCTGTACGGTGCCCGTGGTCATCAAGCCGCCCAGCAGGGCCAGGCCCAATAACGTGTGAGCGTGTTGTTTCTTATTATTCATGCGGCACTCCTTATTATTATTTACGCCCGGCCCCTGCCGGTGGGTCGTGTGCTACAGGGCGTGGTTCAAGAACGCGCCTGTTCTGATACGGGTAATGCATTCAGGGATTGGTAGTAATCGAACCGGTCAGCGTGGCGTTCAACGACACCAGCGTGCAGTTGCCAGCCATGGCTTGATTGACGCTGCTCAACACATGCGATGCGTTGTCCCAGGAGGCCACAACATTGGTGGGACCGCAGTGGGTAGTGTCAGTCCCCCACAGGTTGCGCATGGTGAACCCCACATTGTTGATGACACCTTGGCTGGTGCTGCTCAGGTTCACGGTCCACGGTAAGTCGACAGGTTTAAATAAGGCGCAGAGCGCATTGCCGGCCGGGATGACGCTGTTGATAGTGGCAACGCCATTGGCGTCAATTGTTCCCGAGAGACTCAAACCGCACGTCATGGCCCCTTGGAAGGTGGCCGGTGATTTCAATACAACACTGGCATTGGTACTGCTGAACGGACCCGGCGGGCTGAAACCTGCCGCGCACACTGCCGATGAAACCACGCCCAGGGCGACTATCATTGAACCCAGGAGGGCTGTTTTTCTAAGGCTTTGCATTGTCATGTTCCCCAGACAATAAACACCGAATCCAACCGGCTCCGCCGGTGGTTTTCCCGCAGCCGGTACCTCGCGGGAGGTACCGGCCTTTCTACGGGTGATCAGCCCTTACGGAGTGACGCGCTTACGGGTTAACCGACAGCGTCGGAGCCACGACACTCAGGGAAACCACGGTGCAGTTGCCGCTCAGCGATTGGTTGGCAGCCGACAGGGTCTTGGTGCCTGGAGTCCATGCCACAGCGATAGGGGTAGGACCGCAGTTGGTGGCCGGGATCGAGGTGATCTTGTAGCCGACATTGGTCACGGTACCGGTGGTGCCCGTTGCAGCAGTGAGCACCCAAGGCAGGTTGGTCAGGGTAGGCAAACTGCACAGGCCGCCACCGGTCAAGGTGGCACCATTGATAGAAGCCACGCCACCGCTAACGTTGCCGGTAAAGGTGATGCCGCAGGTCACCGCAGCACCGAAGGACGAAGGCGACTTCACCACGATGGTGCCGGGGTTAGTCGAGAACGGGCCATCGGGGGTGATGGAAGCCGCACTGGCCATCGAAGCCGCGCCAAAGCACAGAGCAAAAGAAGTTGCACAAACGAGGGTTTTCAAGCTTTTCATTGTTTTTCCTCACATGTTATGGCGAGTCATTTCGCCAGGGGTAATGGCCATGATCGAGAGGTCACGGTGAAACTGCAGAACTTCCCTTTCCAGCCAAATTTCAATGCACTTACCGCTACAGTTTTAGAATTCGTTTATTCGACCACTTTGAAGGTGGGCGGCATCTTGATCGACACCGTCTTGATCTTGCAGTCTTCGCCAATCGGTACATTGGCGGCTTCCAACTTGCCGGTGGCGTTATCCCAGGTACCGTTGGCAATGGACGGGCCGCACTTGCCGCCTAAACCGAAGGCATGCACATCCACGCTGATGTTCGACATCGAGCCGCTTTTAGTGTCTTTGGCAGTTAACACCCAGGGTAAGTTGATGGCCTCGACACGGCTGCATTTAAGGCCGCCGTCGAATTCAACTTTGTCGACATTCACCGACGTGCCATCGGCCGCGACCTTGCCGGCCACCTTGATGGTGCAGTCGGCGCTGATCAGCGCGCCCTTGGAAAAGCTGATCGGGCCTTGGGCCGTAAAGGCGCTGCCGGCCGGCTCGATACGCGCAGCCTGGGCGTGTTGGTAAACCATCAGGCCCAATGCGGCCAGGATGACATGGGCAGTAAAGGTGGCAGGGCTTTGCATGGTGTACGTCCTTCCCTTGAAATTATTGTTGTAGGGTCAAACCACTAACTTGCAATAAAACCGATGAATCCTGGGCGAAGAAGGCCTGCGTGGTACACAGACCCCGAGTTCCACCACACACGCGTTAGTTCAGATTAAAACGGCGTCGCGCTGTTGCTGTACTTCTCCAGATACTTCAACCGCTGTGAGGGTTGAAGATTGGTCAGGGTGATATCCCCGGCATAGTGGTTCAATACACGGTGGTCCATGCGCCGTCGCCATAAGTACGGCACATAGGCCCAGACAATCATGCTGGCGTAACCGTAAGGCAGTTGCGGCGATTCATCAAAGTGGCGCAACGACTGGTAACTGCGGGTCGGGTTGGCATGGTGATCGGAGTGGCGCTGAAGTTGGAACAAAAAGATATTGGTGACAATCCGATTACTGTTCCACGAATGCCGAGGCGAACAACGCTCATAACGACCGTTGGGCAACTTCTGGCGTTTAAGCCCGTAGTGCTCGACATAATTGACCACTTCCAGCAACGAGAACCCGTAGATGCCCTGGATGATCAGGAACGGAATTACCGCCGCGCCCAACCAGGCAATCATCGCGCCCCACAACACCAGGCTGTACATCCAGGCGCTGAGCACCGCGTTCTTCCAGTGCAAGGCAGGCAGGCCAAGTTTGCGCAGGCGTTCGCGCTCCAGGTTCCAGGCCGACATGGCGCTGAACCACACCGAACGCGGCAGGAACGCCCAGAAACTCTCACCCAGGCGCGAGCTGGCCGGATCTTCCGGAGTAGCGACGCGTACATGGTGGCCACGGTTGTGTTCGGTGTAAAAGTGCCCGTAGAAGGTCGGCGCCAGGGTGACCTTGGCCAGGAACACTTCCAGCGGCCTGGGTTTGTGCCCCAGCTCGTGGGCGGTGTTGATGGCAATGCCGGTGGCGGCGCCGGTGGACATGGCCATGCCCAGGTAAGTGAACCAGCTGACCGCGCCGTGCAACTCAGTGCGCGCAGTAATGAAGGCGGCGGCCTTGGCCAGCCAGCTCGACGGGTCCAGATGGGCAGTGGCGTTGAGCAGACCGCCGCTGATGATCCAGTCGATGCCGCCAGCGGCGAGCCAGCCGGTGATCACCACCGATGAGATGACGAACAACACACCGGTGTAGACGATCCAGCGGTAGTAGCTTTGCGATTCGAGGTGGTTGACGGCGGATTCAGGTGGGTTGCTGACGTCTTCACCGAGCAGGCCGTCGATCAGCGGGATAAGGCCGAAGATCACCAGCACACCGACCCACCACAGTTGCTGTACGCCGGTGGTAATCGCCAGGGCGCCGGACAGCAATGGGGTTGCCAGCGGCATGATGCCGAGCCACCACAGGTGACGCTTGCCATCGGTCCAGACGGTTGGGCTTGCCATAGTCTGGTTCATGGCAGCCTCCGAACGAGGCAGAGTGGGTATGCGATAAAAGGCGTTTTTTTCATTATTTTATTCGCTCTTAGGCATTTCAAAAATTGTTTCAAATTACACATTGAAATAATTTTTTAAAATTAATAGCGCGGAATCGTTAGGTCGTCAACTAGTTTCTCGAAGGCTTTTTAGCGTGACCGGGCAGTCTCTTTTTTTGCCGTTTGGTCAGGTGTCTAAAGCAAGCCTTGACGCCCTTGAACCGCGAGTCGGGTAACGCAATTATTTGCTCACCAACGCCAACGGCGGATGCTGCAACGCAACGCTTTCGGCAGGCTTAATGCGCTTGGCAATCTGCTCCACCACCGCCACCACGCGCTCTGTGGCGGTGATCGGCAGCATATGGCCCCTGCCCTCCACCACTTGCAGCTTCAGCCCCGGCACCTTGCTGGCCAGGGCCTGGCCGTGCTTCTGGAAGTCCAGCACCTTGTCGCGCGCGCCATAAATCAAGCCGATCGGCAGGGTCAGTTGCGGATAGCGCTTGACCATATCCGGCAAGTGATCGTTGACCGTGTTGATCTCGGTGGAGGCGGCGTAGAAGTTGTCCGGGCGCATCCCCAGCAAGCCGCCGCCACGGGTGGCGAAGTCCGGCGGCGCGGCATCCGGGGCGAACACGCCCTTGACCACCGAACCTTTGGTCAACAGCCCCACGGGCATGGTCAGGGTGTGCGCCATCCAGCGCCGGAGCCAGGCCGGGCGCACGGCCAGTGACAGGAACACCAGCGGCAACAGGCGCTGCGGGTGGGTCAGTGGCGCGACCAGAATCAACCCCGACACCGCATGCGGATGATCAAGCGCCAGTGCCAGAGCAATCGCACCGCCAAGGGAATGGCCCAGCACCAGCGGCTTATCCAGGTCGAGGGTTTTGATAAACGCGGCGATTTGCCGGGCCTGGGCCGGCAGGTCTGCCGCCGTGTGTGCGCCACGGCTGGAATAGCCGGAGCCCGGGCGGTCCAGGGTGATCACCCGAAAGCGTTCACGTAATTGCCCGGACAACGCATAGGTGAGGTTGCGACTGCTGCCCATCAGCCCGTGAACCATCACCAGCGGCGGGCCTTTACCTTCGTCTACATAATGAAAGCGCTCGCCATCGACCTCGACGAAACGCCCGTTGATCGGAACGGTGGCTTCTATGCGCCGTGTCATCCAGGCACTCAAGCCCCACAACAACGCACTGGCGCCCACCACCACACCCGCAGCGACAACCCATTCAACCGCCATAGCTCGGTCCTCTGCTTCCCTGCTGCTGCTCCCTGACCGGTATTGGTCAAGGCCTCAGCCACCGTCCACACCCTGGACCTGGACTTGCTGCACAGCGTGCGCGTCTGTCGGACAAGCCACACATTGCGAACAAGGTCCTAGCGTAGGCGATATTTTCAGGTAGATTATTTAAAATCTTTTTTAAAATAAATAATTCATTTTTTCTTTGCAATGGTGTTCTATCTAAAAGACAAAACAAAAAACAGGAGCACATCTGATGCCCATGCAGGACAGCCTATGAATGCCCACAGTGATTCAATCGACATCGCCATCATCGGCTCAGGCTTTGCCGGCCTGTGCATGGCAATCAAACTCAAGGAAGCCGGGCTTACCGACTTCTTTATCGCCGAGCAGGCCGATACCCTCGGCGGCACCTGGCGTGACAACCATTACCCGGGCTGCGCCTGCGACGTGCAGTCCCATGTGTACTCGTTTTCGTTTGCGCCCAACCCCAACTGGACGCGGCAATTCGCGCCGCAGGCGGAGATTCGCGCTTACCTTGAGCAGTGCGCGCAGCGGTTCGGGCTGGCGCCCTATTTGCGCTTCGGCATGGGCCTGCAACGTGCGGTGTTTGATGAGCAGCAGCAACGCTGGCAACTGAGCTTCAGCGATGGCCGCCAGGTCAGCGCGCGGGTGCTGGTGTCGGGCATGGGCGGGCTGTCGCGTCCGGCGTTGCCGGATATTCCAGGGCTGGACAGCTTCAAGGGCAAACGCTTCCACTCCCAGCACTGGGATCACGACTATTCGTTGAAAGGCAAGCGCGTGGCGGTGATCGGCACCGGCGCCAGTGCCATCCAGTTCGTGCCGCAGATTGCCCCGCAGGTGGCGCACCTTGATCTGTTCCAGCGCACGCCACCGTGGATCATGCCCAAGCCCGATCGCGAGATTTCAAGGCTCGAGCGCTGGGCCTTCACACACCTGCCCTTTACCCAGCGCCTGGTGCGCGGCGCCTTTTACTGGGCGCTGGAAGGCCGTGTGGTGGGCTTTGCCCTGCACCCACGGTTGATGAAGATGGTGCAGAAGATCGCCCTGCGCCACTTGCGCAAACAGGTGGCGCGCCCTTCCCTGCGCAAAACCCTGACGCCCGACTACACCATCGGTTGCAAGCGCGTGCTGATCTCCAATGACTATTACCCGGCGCTGTCACGCAGCAATGTCGAGGTGGTCACCGACACGGTGCTGCGCATCGAAGCCGACGGCGTGATTACGGCTGATGGCATCAAGCACCCAGCCGATTGCCTGATTTTCGGCACCGGTTTCCAGGCCACCGACCCGTTGCCCCGCGACTGCATCATCGGCCGCGACGGTGTCGACCTGATGGACGCCTGGCGCGACGGCGCGCACGCCTATAAAGGCACGACGGTGCCGGGGTATCCCAACCTGTTCCTGATTGTCGGGCCTAACACGGGCCTGGGGCATAACTCGATGATTCTGATGATCGAGGCCCAGGTCACCTACATTCTGGACGCGCTCAAGCACATGCAGCGCCAGCACATTGCCACGGTCGAGGTCAAACCCGCCGTCGAGCAGGCCTACAACCAGCAACTGCAGGACAAGCTCAAGCGCACCATCTGGAACACCGGTGGCTGCCAGAGCTGGTACCTGGACCCGCGCACCGGCAAGAACACCACGCTGTGGCCCGGCTCGACCTGGCGTTTCAAACAGGTCACCCGCCACTTTGCGCTCAAGGACTACCTCGCCAACCCGTTGCCTGCCTCTGCGCCGCGTACGGTTGTGGCCCCGCAACCCACCGCAGAAGGCAGCCTGTCATGAAGTCATTCAATGGCCGCGTGGCGGCAATCACCGGCGCAGCCTCCGGTATGGGCCGCGCCTTGGCACTCGCATTGGCGCGCGAAGGCTGCCACCTGGCGCTTTCGGACAAAAACAGCCAAGGCCTGGAACACACATTGGCGCTGATCAAGACGTCAACATTGTCGCCGGTCATGGTCACCACCCACGTTGTCGATGTGGCCGACCGCCAGGCCATGGAGGATTGGGCTGCACGCTGCGTGGCCGAGCATGGCCAGGTCAACCTGATCTTCAACAATGCCGGCGTGGCTTTATCGAGTACCGTCGAGGGCGTGGACTATGCCGACCTTGAGTGGATCGTCGGCATCAACTTCTGGGGTGTGGTGCATGGCACCAAGGCGTTTCTGCCGCATCTTAAAGCCAGCAGCGACGGGCATGTGGTCAACACCTCCAGCGTGTTCGGCCTGTTTGCCCAGCCGGGCATGAGCGGCTACAACGCGACCAAGTTTGCCGTGCGCGGCTTTACCGAATCCCTGCGCCAGGAACTCGACCTGCAAGGCTGCGGCGTGTCCGCCACCTGCGTACACCCCGGCGGCATTCGCACCGATATCTGCCGCAGCAGCCGTATCGACGCAAACATGACCGGCTTTCTGATCCACAGCGAGCAACAGGCCCGCGCCGACTTCGAAAAACTCTTCATCACCGACGCCGACCAGGCCGCCAAGGTGATTCTGCAAGGCGTGCGCAAGAACAAGCGCCGCGTGCTGATCGGTCGCGATGCGTATTTTCTCGACCTGCTCGCCCGTTGCCTGCCGGCGGCCTATCAAGCCCTTGTGGTGTTCGCCAGCAAGCGCATGGCGCCCAAGCCACGCACGCCGGTGTTCGAAACCAACGACGAAACCCGTCTCTGAACAGGAGCACGCACTATGCTGCCGATCCGTCGCGACATCCGTTTTGCCTTGCCTGCCGAGCGCATCAAGGACTGGCACGAACAAGGCCCCTTCATCACGCACTTCTTCAATGCGCTGTCGCTGCTGTTTCCCCAGGGCGAGCTGTTTTTCATGGACAGCGTGCGCCACTACCGCCAACGCATCGACGACCCGGCGTTGAAGAAAGAAATCCAGGGGTTTATCGGCCAGGAGGCCATGCACAGCCGCGAACACGTGGCCTACAACGATCACTTGCAAGCGGCCGGCCTGCCGGCGCACACCCTCGACAAGCGCCTGAAGTTCTTCCTCGACCTGCAAAAGAAACACCTGCCGCCGTCGTTCAACCTGGCGGTGACCATCGCCCTGGAACACTACACCGCGATGCTCGCGGAAATCCTGCTCAGCGACCCGTCGCGTTTTGGCGAGTCACTCAAGGGTTACCAGCAGATGTGGTATTGGCACGCCCTCGAAGAAACCGAGCACAAGGCCGTGGCCTTTGATGTATGGAACACGGTGATCAAGCCTGGGCCGATGCGCTATCTACTGCGTACCGGCACCATGTTGACCACCACGCTGTTGTTCTGGCTGGTGGTGTTTGATTTCCACGTGCGCCTGCTGTTGGCCGACCGCAAAGCCGGTGGGCACCTGAAGGGATTCTGGCGCATGCTCAAGTTTCTGTACGGGCCCAAGGGCGTGTTCCCACGCATGGCGCGGCCGTGGCTGCACTACTTCAAACCGGGCTTTCACCCTTGGGACCATGACAACCGCGCACGCCTGGCGGGTATCGACGATCTGGTCGAAGAGATCGAACAGACCCAGCGCGAATACGCCTCCGCCCACGCTTAAACCTGAGCCGCCGCACGCCTGCGGACAAAGCCCGGCAGCAGTTCGCCGGGCAGTGCTTTACTGAAATACCAGCCCTGGATAAACAGCTCGGTGCCGGTGTTCAAAAAGGCCAACTGCTCGGCGGTCTCCACGCCCTCGACCACCACACCCAGGTTCAGCGCCTCACAAAAACGCAGCATGCCGGTCAGCACCTGGGCGCCTTTGGGGTCGCGCTGGGCCACCACGAAACTGCGGTCGATCTTGATAAAGTCCACCGGAAATTGATGCAGATAACTCAAGGCCGAAAACCCGGTGCCGAAGTCATCGATATACACCTTGGCGCCGATCGCCTGGAGCCTCTGGATGGTCTGGCGGGTGGCCTGCACATCACCGACCAACGCGTCTTCGGTGATTTCCACCGAGACCTGCCCACGGGCCTGCGCGAGAATCTCCACCAGCCGCTCGCCATAGCCGGCCTGGGTGAGCGTGGCGCTGGAAATATTGATGGTCATGGGCAAGGCAAAGCCGATCTTTTGCCACTTCTGATACTGGCGCACCGCCTGGGACGCCACCCACACATCCACGTCCGGCATCAACCGCGCCTGGGCCAGCCATTGCAGGAACTCCCAGGGCGAATGCACCGTGCCCTGGCTGTCCCGCGCGCGCATCAGCGCCTCACAGCCGGTGCACAGGCCGGTACGGGTCGAGACTTGCGGCTGGAATTCCAGGTAGAACTCGTAATCGCTGATCTGCTGGATACGGCTCAGTTCGACAGCCTGCCGGGCGGCAGCCTTGTGGGACGCCAACACCGGGTCCAACTCCAGCAGGCGGCCTTTCTCTTCGAGGCCTCGAAAGGTCATGTCCAACGACTTGAGGTACACCGTGCCGCCCTCACTGGACTGGCGATGAATCGCGCGCACATACGGCGCATATACCAGCGTGCCCAGCCCCAACAGCAGCACTTGCAGCACCACCGCCGCCACGTCGCCGTGGGTGCTGAGGTAGGCATTGAGCAGCACGGGCGCGGTAAATGGCACGCTGGCCACCGCCGGCGACACCCAGCCCAACTGCACCACCGTCAAGGCCAGCAGCGTGTTGAGCGCCGGCACCAATAGAAACGGGATAAACAGGCGTGGGTTAAGGATGATCGGCAAGCCGAACAACAGCACTTCGCTGACATTGAACAACGACAGCGGCAGACTGGCCATCGCCAGCAAACGCATGGATTGGCTTTTGGAAAACAACAGGATCGCCAGCAGCAAACACAGCGCCCCGCCCGAGCCACCGATAAACGCGAAAGAGCCGAGCAAGCCACTGTTGAGCAGGTACTTGACCGGTTCACCCGCCGCGAGTGCGGCGCCATTGAGCACCACGGCCTGGTCCAGTACATCGAACAGCGGCTGCATGGCGTACACACCGTGAATGCCGAAAAACCACAGCAATGAGTTCATCAGGGTGACAAACAACCCGCTGCCATAGGGTGATTGCAGCGCATCCAGTACCTGCGGCCCCTGCAGCTGCGCCACATAGGGAATCTGCACCAGCAATGACAACACCAACACCAGCAACAACGCGGTAATGGCGCCCGGCACCACCATATTGATAGTGCCGCGCAGGTTGTGGCCCACCAGGTCTTCGTTAACCAGGCGCGTCCAGCGAAAACGGTGCAGCCAGGCGATCGCCGGCACATTCAACAACGGAGAAGCGATGGCGATAAACAACACAAACGTCGCCGATGCTCGCGGGTAATCACGCAACACAAACGTGGCGACCACCACGTGGGCCAGGCACAAAAAGGCCACTGGCAATTGTGGCAGCCGGTGCTGGATGGCAAGCATGTAGCCAATGGAGGCCGCTACCAGCAGCGGGATCACCGAGCTGATCTGGTTGTGCAGGCCCGACAGAAAGGCCACTACCTGCGGATCAAAGCCCAGCACCTTGGCGCATTCGGACAGAATCAGGAAACCGGCTGACACCAGCAGGCACGGCAGAATCCACAGCAAGCCCTCGCGGATAGCACGCAATGACTCGGTGCTGGCCAAGGCCGCCAGGCGTTGGGTGAGGAAAAGTTTGAACAGCGTTTGCGCCATGCCCCGTCCCTCTGCCCGTATCGCTCTCTGCCCATGCTTGGCAGTGCCCAAAAATCCCATGTAACGCTACACGGCCACCTACCGGTTGCGAAAGGCTTTTGCCGCACTACGATTAATTATTCAGAATTACTTTCAGTTTGCGCAGTGTGTCGGGGGCGTCGGGTATGCCCTCAAACCGTTTTTTTTGATGCCTGGGCCAGCCTGCGCGGCGATTACCCGCTAGCTGATTGCAAAGCCTGAAGCGTGGCCCCATGTATTCACTTCATCCAATCAGGAGTTAGCCCTTGTCAGAACCCGGTGATAACCACCAGCGCGCCCTGGACCGTTTCTTGAATGAACACCCGGAGGTGGCTACGCAACTGGACACCCTCAACCCTCTGGCCGCCCAAGCCAAAGGCGAAACCCTGGCGCAGTATCGCGCCGAGCGCTTGCATGAAGCTTTCGAGGCCGAGGCTGAGCGCCAGCATCTGTTTGCCTGGGAGCTGACGCTCAAGTTGACCGCCGAGTCGGCCGAAGCTTTTGAGTCTCAGCGCCTGGAAGTGCACAAGGAAGTCGCGCAGATGGCGGGTTTGGGCTGGGAGGAGTACTGCCGGCTGCATGACTTGGCCGGGTAGCCAGCACAGCGTAGGCCAAATCGCACCCATAGCTACCTGAACCAGCGCCATCGACACCGCGCCATAACCTCGCCCAACGCCTCCACGCTGATCGTTCGACGCTCAGGATCCATCGCCAACGCCAGGCGCAACGCCGGCCAGCACCCGGCCGGCAACCGCCGGGGACGCTGCAGTCGGTCAGTGGCGCCACGCTCACCCAAGCGCCTGCCATCGGCCAACTCATAGATCACACACGCCACCGCATACAGGTCAGCACTCGCCGTCAGCGCACCACCCGCCAACAACTCCGGCGCCGCATAAGCCGGTGTCCAGGCATTGAATCGGTCACGACACACACTCGCCAGTCCCGTCATCGCATCCGCCGTCGCCTGCCCGAGACCAAAATCGAACAAACGAATGCCCTGTTCACCCACCATGATATTCACCGGTTTTACATCACCATGCAGCACACCTTGACGATGCACATACGCCACGGCATCCAGCAACTGCACGGCCAGGGGCTGCAACTCACGCCACGGCAAACCATCGGGACACTCCAGCAGCAGCCGGTCCAGGGTCATACCGTGCATCAACTCCATGCTGAAAAACGCGATCTGGCTGCTGATATCCACCTCGAACGTAAACATGCGTACCACGCGCTCATGCTGCAGGCTGCGGGTCAGGGCAAACTCGCTGTAGAGCAACACATGGGCATCGGGCGCCAGCCGCAGATTCTCACCGAGCAGCTTGATTGCCACACTGGAACACGGCTCGCCAAACTGTTCGTGCAACAGGTCGCGCGCCCGGTAGACCACGCCCATGCCGCCCGAACCCAGTACGCGCTCAAGGTGATAACGCCCTGCCAGCAAGGTGGGCATGCCAGGTGCCGTGGTCATGCGCGCACCACCACAGCAGTCAGGTCATCCCGCGCCGGCCCGCGCAACGCCGTCGTGAACAGCCGCGCCACTACCTGTTGCGGCGTACCGCTGTCCATGGCGCTGCCCAGCTCGGCGTGCGTCATCGCCTGGTATACGCCGTCACTGCACAGCACAAACACATCGCCTGGGTGCGCGCCCAACTCCAGCACCTCGAGTCTTAGCGGGTGCCGGGCGCCGACGGCGCGGGTCAATGCCCTGGCGTCGGGATGCGCCTGGGCCTGCGCCAGGCTCAAGCGCTGCTCATCCATCAATTGGCGCAGCAGTGAGTGATCGCGCGAGAGCTGATACAACCGCCCACCTCGCCACAGGTAACAGCGGCTGTCGCCCGCCCATATACACGCTGCGCGACGGTCCTGCAGCAGCAGAACCACCACGGTACTGCCCATCCTGTCGTCGCGGCCTACGGCCGGCGGTGAAGCTTGATCACCCCAACGCTGATTGAGCCGTTGCAGGCATCGCTGCACCGCATCGACACGCTGATCGAACGTACCCTGGGCCGGCAACGCGGCCAGGCTGTCGACCACCGATTGGCTGGCCCTGTGCCCGGCTCGGTGGCCGCCCATACCATCGGCAACCGCCCAGCAACCTTGCTGGGGGCAGTCGAGGAACGCATCTTCATTGCGCTGCCTGGCCTTGCCACGTTGGGTGCGTGCCGCGCTGTCCGCGGGTGCTTGCAGCCCGTTCATAGTTGCTCCGGCAAACGGAACGTGCGCCATGTGTCCATCTGAAACGGGCTGGGTGTGCGCTGGCTGACCAACAGGTAATTGGCGCGCAAACCGGCGAGGTCGGACTTGAGTATCTGCGCATCGCGCCCGCTGGCAGGCTCGCTGTGCAGCAACTCAAAGAAGCGAAACAACGACCAGGCCCCGCTGTTCTTCTCGATGCCCAACGGTCGCTCTGCGCCGCGCTCCAATACCAGGCTGCTACGACCATTTTCCACCTCACTGGGCCACTGGAACGCCACAGGCACAATCGGCCCATGACGGTACTCCAACTGCTGACCGCCGAAGCTCAACACCGCGCGGCTGACCGCTTGGTCCAGGCTATAGGGTGCCAAGGTAAATCGAACCGCCAGCTCGCCCTGGTCGCCAGCGAAAAAACCACGGCGGATGGTCTGCGCTTTGCCGAGTTGTTCCAGCATCGCGCGCGACATCGGCAAGCTCTGGCCTTCCAGCCCGCGCAAGCGATAACGCCCGCCGTCGGCGCTGATAAACGGGCGCAGGTAACTGTCATGGAACTTTGCCAACACGCCCTGGGGTTTGAAAAACTCCTCGAAGTCGCCCACGGCCACGTCGCTGCTGGCATGGGCATTGAACGGGTAACGCTGGCGGATAGCCCTGGCGTACAGGCTGTACACCTCGCTCTGATAGCGCTGGTTGACATGGGTATAGGCCTCGTCGAACAAATGCCGCCAACTGTCGTCGGCAAGGCTTTCCATCCAACCTTTGAGCGGCAGCGGCAAACGTGCAGCACTGTCGCGTAACTGGCCCAGCCCAGGCTGTTGCCCTTCCATACGCCGTTTCACCATCTGGAAAGCCGCCTGCTCCGGTGCTCCTTCGCGGTTCAGCGCCATCAGTTGCAGGTGCACAGCGTCAAGCTGGCGCAACGCCTGGGTCAGTTGTTCACCCGGGTTTTGCTGCTCATCAAGCAGTTGGTGCAAGGGCTCAAAACGACGTTGCAACGCGCGTCTTGCGGCGCCATCGCCTGTGGGCCTGGGCAAAACACCTGCACGTACTCGGGTAGCCATTGACTGAGCGATAGCAGCCACGTCACCGGCCTCGTGGAGTACCGCTGACAGCGGCTCATCAGTGGTCAACAAACGGGTATTTTCACGCACCTGTTGTAACAACAACAGCAACGGTGATTGCGCCGAAGTGAGGCTCGCCAGTTGCTCCGCGTCCTGGCGCAGGTTTTCGGTTTCGCGTAACCGGATCTGCCCCAGGGCCTGGCTCCACGCATCGGCGTACTCACTGAAATAGCGCTGTTCCAGTTCAACTATCAACCGGCGCAATTCCATCGCACTAAGGTCAGTCGCCTGCCCCAGCACCCAATTGTCCAGGACAATCGCGTTAACCAGTCGCGGGCCTTGCTGGTCGAAATACTGCACATAGCGCTTGCTGTAAAAACCGGCAATCGGTTGATCCAGCGCCATGAACACGGTGCCATCCGTGAGGCGGCTGGGTTCCAGCGTGTGCGATTGCTCGCGCAGCACGCGATACACCACGTCTGCCAGCGACTCTCCGCGCAGCACCTGGCGCGCCTGGGCTACCAGCTCATCATTGAGTGGCACAGCAAAGGGTTGTTCAAGCAGCCGGCCAAAGTGCTCACTCAGGCGCGCCTGCGTCGCAGCCTCACCGGCAAAGCGCTCTGACCACCGAGTGGCCACCCGCTCCGCCAGCCACCCGGCATCACGTCGCTCGCGCAGATTGAGCATCAGGTAGGCGCGCAGGTTATCCAGTAACCGTTCGCGATCCCCAAGGCTCGACCGCACCTGTTCTTCGAGCAGCGAAGCGACCTGGGCGACCATTTGCTGCAGGGCGTCGTTGTAAGCACTGACTAACACTGGTCGAGTCACTTCCCCCTGAAACAGCCCGGCCCTCTCCAGCACGCCTGCCTCTGACACTGGCGGAAACACCCGAGTGGCCGCCAGGCGGTTGTCCAGCAACGTCAGTAATGCCAACGTCTGGTCCGCATCGGCAGAAGCCTGCGCATTAACTTGACCTAACTGCGCCAACTGCTCCAGGCGCTGGTGATTGCTCCAATAGCTGTGCATCCAGAGCATGCCCGCCGCACCGATGACCAGCGCTACGGCGCTCGCCCATGCCGCCTGCTGCCAACGAATGCGTCGGTGCTCCTCGGTGTGCAGCCCCGCAAGATCGGCCTCGGCGAAAACCACTTGGTTGAACAAACCTTGGGCAAAGCGTTCGTGCCGCTCCCCAGCACTCGTCAAATAGAAGCCTCGCAATCCCTGAATACGCTGATTGCGATGGGCGCAGAACGCCACCTCGATAAACAGGCATAAACGCTCACCGATGCGTGCCAGTTGTGGCGCAAAATCCAGCATCTGGCCACGGCGCTCGACACTGCGCTCCTGGTGCAGGCGCTGCACCAGTTCACCACTCAGGCGCTGCAGCAGCGCCTCGAACGCCTGGCGTACCTGCGCCATCGGCACACCCGTGTGGCTGCCAGTGATCAGCTCACCGAGTACGCCCTCTGCGGTGCTGTCCTGCGGCGTATCAAAAAACGCGCTAAAGCCTGGGATGTGGTCAACGTGGGTCAGCACCAGATACACCGGAATATCGATATGCAGCGACTGCTGGATATCTTGCAACCGGGAATGCACATGCCGTGCATGACGCTCCAGATCATGCTCATTGCTGCCCAGCAGGGTGTCCACCGACAACGTCACCACCAGGCCATTGAGTGGACGTACCCGGCGCCTGGACTTGAGCAGGCCGAGCAATGTCGACCAACCAGCAGCATCGACCTCGCGGTCAGGTTGGTCCAGGTAGCGCCCGGCACTCTCCATCAGCACGCCCTGATCGGCGAAGAACCAATCACAGTAGGCGCTGGCCCCGGGTGATGCTGATTGAAGTTGATCCGGCGGACGCTGCAAGCCATTCGCCGCCAGCAAAGCGCTCTTGCCACTGCCGCGCTGTCCGATCAACAAGTACCAGGGCAGTTCATTGCGTGAGCGCACGCTGCGCCCCAAATATTGGCGAGATGTTTTCAAGGTGTGCAGCGCGTGCTTGAAACGGCTGCGCACCTGTTTGCGCTCGTCCTCTACCAGCCCCGGATGTTGACGGTCGGCACGGCTTTCGTCGGCTGGAGACCGCACGCTGTGGCGTGCGCCCGTAATGACCATCGCCAGCCCCCAGAGCAGAAACAGCGCGCTGATAGTCACGAGCCGAGCCGTGGCACCCTGCCAGAACCGGTGGTCATCCACCGCCAGCGCAGGCCCGAAAAACCACACCAGGCAGGCGCTGGAAAGCACCAGCAACAAGCTCCATACCCAAACAATGCGCAGCAGGGTGCACACGCCCTTGAAGAATGCGTTCATTCAATGTTCCCAGCGTTACAAGGGCGTCAGAGTCAGTTCCGGCGCCGAAGGTTGAAAGGGTTGCAGCGCTTGGGCTCGCTCCTGCCCCAATACCCAGGCAGCGGCCGAATACATCGTCAGCAAAGCGATCAAGCCCAACGCCACACACCCGCTTGCAGAGAGCGTGCGCAATCGCTTGTGGCGTGCCGGCTCCGGTCGCAAGGCACATGCAGACACCGACACCGGATCGCCACGCACGTGTCTGATCTGGCGATACAAGGCATCACGGACGCCCTCAAGCTGGGTCACACCGCGCTCCATGACCCTGTACTTGCCTTCGAAACCCATCGACAGGCACAGGTACATCAGCTCCAGCATGGCCAGGTGCTTTACGGGGTCGCGAGACAGTCGCTCCAACAGCTGGAAAAACTTTTCGCCGCCAAAGGTTTCGTTGTGAAAACGACTCAGCAGACTGATCTTCGACCAGTCGCTGCGACTCCCCCACGCCGTGGTGACCACCGCCTCATCAACAACGCTGCACAGCACATAACGAGCAGCAATCACCTGAGCGCTTTCCATGCCTTCATGCTGGGCGCGGGCTTCGAAGCGTGTGAGGCTTGCGGCCAGGCGGTCATTGAGCGTCTGCAGGTTTTCCCGGCCGCTGCTGAGTTTGAGTTCAAGCACCTCGGACAGCAGTTCCCAGGCAGCTGCCACCAGCGGGTTAAGGCCCACGTTGAAACGTTGCGCGCCCTGCACAGCGGCGGCATAGACCATGCGGTCCTCCAACTGCTCAAAACGCGGTGGCGACGGGAAGTCCGTTACCGGGCGCTGTGCCGGGCCGTGGCCGTTACGGTCCAGCAACACGGTTTTTTCATCCAGCGGGTATTCACAGTCCATGTTCATGATGTTCAATTCCTGATTGCCCAGAAGGTCAGTTCCAACTCACTGAACTCGCCGCCGACATGGAACGCAAACCCACCCGACTGCTCCAGCTGCGCGATATCACGGGCACTGAGTTCGAGCATGAAATAGGTTTTGCCGGCGTGAAAAGGGATCTGGCGTGGCGCCACCGGCAGTGGTTTGACCTTGATGCCCGCCAGGTGCAGGTTGACCAGCTCACGAATGCGCTCTACGGGGCCGATTTTGAGATGGGCCGGCAAGCGATGGCGCAGTTCTTCCGAATCACATTGAGCCGCTACCGCCAGGATGAATGTCGCGCTGCCCAGCAATTTGAGATCAGCCACCGGGCAGACCATCACTCCATACTGGCGCTGTTGCAGTACCAGCTCCAGGGCATGCTGCTCAAAGACCATCGACAGCACCGTGCGCAGGCCTGCCATCAGCCCACGAAAACTGGCGCCCTGGTCGCCATGCAGGTAGCGCACCTGCTGGGTGGCGCGCTTGCTGTCACTGGCAAACGTCGCCAGTTCCCCCAGTATCGACAGCATTTCGCGGAACAACGCCTCTGAGCGCACCTGCGCCTGAGCCAGGTAATGACGCAATACCGGCTCGGCCCGATTGATCAGTTGCAGCATCAGAAAGTCCGCAACCTGCGCACTTGCCGTGGCGCCATTGCCGCCAATCCGCTCAGCAATCGCATCCCCCCGACTGGCGAGCAGGCTGATCACTTCTTTGAGACAGGACGAAACAAACCCGGAGCCCTGCACATAAATAAACGTCGGGGCAAAATCAGGTTCCATTCGCAGCCCCTCTTGCGCAGAACATTCCAGCACCTGGGCAATCTTCAGCTTCACGTAGGCCTCATCACCCGGCTGATCACCCAGCAACAGGCGCAAATCCGGGCGTGCGCAACGGATCTGGCAACGCGCATCCCGGCCTGCATTGGAGTCGGCCACTTCAACGTCACAGGCGATGTAGCGCGCCAAGACATCCGGCGCCTCCTGCGTGCGGGTTTCAACCTGATTGCCGGTCGCCATCGGCAACGCCAGGTACACCGATTGTTTGCCTGCGTTGGCCGGCACCTCCAGTACCAGTGGCGCCATGGTGGAGGTCAACTCAAAAAGACTGCCGTCCGGCAAAACGCCACTGGCTTGATTGACCACCAGCTTGCCCAGGTTCAGGTACTGCAGATCGATGTCCAGGCTCAGGAAACCCCAGGCATCACTGGCCAACAAACGGGTTCGGTTGAACTGCTGGTGGTAATAACGATCGTTGTGTTGCAAATGCTGGGGGCGCAGCAACATCCCTTCCTGCCAGATGACTTTATGAACCTGCATATCAGTTCTCCACCAGGCTGGCGAGTGGGTCGGCAGCCCGGATACCCGACTGGTCAAGCACCAGGTACGCTCGCGTAACTTGCTGTGGCATAAGCGGCAGCACCCATCGCCATTGCACATTGGGCAAATCGCGATACGCCGCAATGATGCCCACGTAACGGCTTTGCGGTTCGTTCCTGAGCTTGAGGGCCACCTGCTCGCCGGGACGCAACTCCAGCTCCTCGCTGCTCACCCAGTCTTTGGGCAGCGCCTGCTCGGCATGCTCATAAAGCGTGAAAAAATCCGCGTGTTCGAATGCAACGGGATGCTTGAGTTCAAACAGCTGCACCACCACCGGCGAGGGACGCCCATGCAGGTCGGGGTTCACTTCTTCACTGGCGGCCAGCGTCAGGTCCAGCTTGGTCAATGTGGAAAAGGGTGACAGGCTGCTGCAACCACCCAGCAGCCCCAGCACGACCAAAAGGACTATGGCGAGACGAGTCATGGGCATCCTTCCGAGTGTGTGGCAAATAAGGCTGAGGCCAGGCGTACCTGCTCCTCATAGGCCTTGGCAAAGTCGCCGCGCAACAGGCCCGTGTTCAATGCATCTTCTTCGACCAACCGCTGATAGCGGCGCTGATAGGCCCGCCAATGCGCCCCGTCGGCAAAGAACCTCCGCACCTTGGCATCGCGCTCAAAACTGGCCAGCAGATGGCCGGGGGCAAACGTCGCCAACGAGGTGCGCACCGCCGTGCGGCACGCAACGAGCAGCGCAACCTGATGCACCTGCATTTGCCGGTACACCTGCGTAATGGCCGCTTCAGCGCAGGGGTGCGCCAACTCACCCGTGCCCAGCAACGACACCAACGCAGCGTCAACGCCCAGGCTGTCTTTCAACGCGTTCGGGCGCTTGATCGAGGTGCTCGCGTCCAGATCCAGTTCGTTGCGCAGTTCGTCGTGAGTGCGCAGGTTCTGTTGCAACCCATCAATCGCGTGCCTGAGCAAACCCGCAGCCTTGATCGCCAACGCCTCGCGGCCAGCGCAATCAAGCGTCTGCACATTGACGCCCAACGCCTTGGCGAACTGCGCCCAGAACGCTTCGTCGGCCTCGGGCGTCGGCGATTCAGGCAAGACCGGCTCAACCCTCTCCCCCAGAGGAGCTACCTGTGCAGGCAAGGCCAGGTGATCGCGCTCAACACCGTCACCATACATCCAGGCGCCCGATGCCTCTTGCGCGTCATTCAAGGCGTCCAACTCGCACGACAGTGCCCCCTGCATCGACTGGCGATCCAATGCATGAACGGGGTCCAGGCCCAGGTAAGCGTCTTCGGGTATCAACCCGCCGTCGGCGGACAATGGCGGGCGATGCGATGCCGCGCGCTCAATCAGCCGCGCACGGATAGCAAACGGCCCCAGCTGGAAAACATCCCCCTCCAGAATCAACCGTGCCTGGCCCTTTTGCAGCGACCTGCCACTGCCCACCTCGCGGATACCGTTACTGCTGATATCCGTCAGGAAATAGCGTGCGTCACGGTAACCGATCAACCCGTGGTGACTGGAAAGCAAGCGACTGGGGTCAGGGATAATCCAGTCGCAACCGGCTCCACGACCGACCACGCCGCCCATGCCATCGAACACCTTGCGCGCTGGCGGCTCACCGCCCGCGCCATCGCACACCTCAAGCACTAATTGCATGAAAGGGCTCCCTTTTCATTGGCCGCGACGGGTCGCTTGGGGATCACCCAAAGGACGATAGTCAGCATCATCAAACACGTAATTGGCGCTGCAGCCGCTCAGCAAACACAACACAAGCACCACAGCTCGCCATGGACGATCAGGCATCGGGGTTCTCCCAGGTAGATAAAACAAGCAGGGCATCGCAGAGCCCATGAGCACGCCAGCGTGAATACGCCATTCAGCCTTCCCCTCGGGACGCGCCCATGGGGATATTCAACCGCGCCAGCCGGTACAGCAGCGTGCGACGTGCAACCCCGAGTTCACGCGCAGTGCGCGTTCGATTGCCACGGTTCTTGTGCAGGCAATCGATCAGGAAGACCCGCTCCACCCGCTCCAGGCGCTGACGCAGGGTTGCCTCGACGCTCGCACCTGCAGGTGCCGAGGACAGCGACAGATGCGCCGGCAAAATCACCCCGTCGTCACACAGCAGCACCGCACGTTCCACCAGGCATTTAAGCTCACGCACATTGCCTGGGAAGGCGTGGCCCGAAAGCTGATCAAGCGCAGCACTGGACCAGCTGACCAGCGGTTTTTCGAGTGCAGCGCAGACCTTTTCAGCAAAGTGCCGGGCAAGCAGCAGCACATCACCGTCGCGCTCACGCAATGCTGGCAATTGGATAGGGAACTGTGCCAATCGGTAATAGAGGTCCTCGCGAAAAGTCCCCTGGCTGACCATTGCCAGCAGGTCGCGGTGGGTGGCAGCGATGATTCGCACGTCGACCTTATGGGCGGTATTGGCGCCCAGGGGGCGAACCTCACCTTCTTGCAGAACCCTCAGCAGCTTCGCCTGCAGGGCGAGCGGCATATCGCCAATTTCATCCAGCAGCAATGTGCCGCCGTCGGCTGCGTCAAACAGCCCTGCATAGTTGCGCTCCGCGCCGGTAAACGCACCTTTGCGGTAACCGAACAGCTCACTCTCCAGCAAGCCCTCAGGGAAGGCTGCGCAGTTTTGCACTACAAACGCCTGGGTGCTGCGCGGGCCAGCGGCGTGAATTGCACGCGCAACAACCTCTTTGCCGGTGCCTGTTTCACCGTGCAGCAGCACGGTAAAAGGCGCCTGCACAACCTTGCCGATCAGTAGGCAGGTCGCCGCCATCGCCGTACTGTTGCCGATCAAACCGTAGGCGCCGGTGACGGGTGTACCGCACTGGGCAACAGCAGTAAGGCGCCCAGGATGGGCAAGCCGCCGCAGGGTTAATTGGCCAAGGGCAAAGCTACCCAGCTGGCCCAGCGACACCGCGTAGCGCTGCAATTGCGCCGGGCGCAGGCTGGCACACAACAGGACGCCGCACACCGCCTTGCTCTGATTGAACAGAGGCAGGCATGACAGCGAGTGCCAAGGCGTTGCCGTCGCGGGTAGAAAGCGACTGTCATAGGCGCTGTTGCACAGTTCATCAATGGTCAACGCACTCCGCTGCTCGAGGACGTACTGCAATAACTGCTGATGCTGAACATCGACGCCTGGCGCCAGCGCGTCTGTTAGTTCCCCTTCAGGGAAGTGGTGAGCGATCAGCCGCAACTGGCCGGTCGTTTCATCCCGGGCGTAGAGTTGGCACAGGTCGCACTGGCTCAACTGCGCAGCGGCCGTGACGCAAAGGTTCGCCAACGTCGATTCTTCACGCTCGAACCCCAGGCGGCTGAACCAGCCCAGCAGTTGGTCGGCATAGGTCAGCGGATCAGGCAACGGGTTGAATGGGCTGTGCGTCATTGGCTGAACTCACACACCGGCACACCGCGGCCATCCAGCGTCGCGTGAGTGGCCTTGAGGGATTCGCCAACGGCCATCGCATTGAGCAGACGGTCAACGATCTGCGGCAGCAAATGGGATTCGATCCATTGGTCGATATAACGCGCGCCACTGTCCTGGTGCAGACAGCGTTCGACCATGTGCGTGACCAATTCGGCGCTGTAGCTGAACACCAGTTCGCGCGTGTGCAAGCGCTGGCCAAGGCGCGCCAGCTTGAGCCTTGCCACGTCATGCAAGCGTTCGCCGGCAAGCGGGTAATACGGCACGACACGCATGCGGGCGAGCAGAGCCGGCTTGAAGTGAGCGCGCAATACGGGACGGATCACTTCCTCCAGGGTCGCAGCGTCGGGGCGTTGGCCATCAGCGCACAGTGCGGTGATGCAATCGCTGCCCAGGTTGGACGTCATCAGGATCAGCGTATTACGAAAGTCAATTTCGCGACCTTCACCGTCATTGGCCAAGCCTTTGTCAAAGACCTGGTAGAACAGGTTCAATACCTCTGGGTCGGCCTTCTCGATTTCATCGAGCAACACCACTGAATAAGGTCGCTGGCGCACGGCCTCGGTCAGCACCCCGCCTTCGCCGTAACCAACGTAACCGGGAGGCGCTCCGATCAATCGGGACAGGGAGTGTTGCTCCTGGTACTCCGACATATTGAGCGTGATCACAAAGCGCTCGCCGCCGTACAGCAAGTCCGCCAGCGCCAACGCCGTCTCGGTCTTGCCAACCCCGCTTGGGCCTGCGAGCAAAAATACGCCCACCGGAGCGTCAGGGTTATTGAGGCCCGCAGCCACCGCTCGCAGGTTGCGATCGAGCGCCTGCACCGCCGGTTCTTGCCCAATAATTCGCCTGCGCAGAGCATCGGCAAAACCCAGCACGCGCTCGCTGTGCTCCAAGGCCAGTTGCTCAACCGGGATCCCTGTCCAGCCGCTGATTACCTGGGCGACCACCCGTGGGCATACCTCATGGTGGGCTTGCTGCTGTTCACGCTGCATCCAGCGCTGCTCGGCTTGCTGGCGCTCAAGCTCAAGGGTGTCCAGCCGCCGGGCGAGTGCTTGCAACGCCGGTTGGTCAACAGTCAAGCCTGCTGCAACATCCCGCTCAAGCGCCACACGCTGTCGAACGCCCTCAGCCAATTCAGCGCACAGCTGTTGCAATGCCTCAGGCGCCGCCGTCAGGCTTATCCGCACTTGCGCACAGGCGGTGTCCAATACGTCGACGGCTTTGTCCGGCAGTTGCCGTCCTGCCAGGTAACGAGCGCTCAATTGCGCTGCTGCGACGACCGCATCGTCACGTATGTAGACGCCATGGCTGGCTTCATACACCGGCACCAACCCGCGTAGAATGGAGACTGCTGCCGCCACATTCGGCTCGCCGACCTTCACCGGCTGGAAGCGCCGTGCCAATGCCGGGTCTTTTTCGATGTGTTTTTTGTATTCGGACCAGGTCGTGGCAGCGATGGTGCGCAATTGACCACGCGCCAGGGCGGGCTTGAGCAAATTGGCGGCATCGCCTCCCCCTACCTGCCCGCCTGCGCCCACCAGGGTATGCGCCTCGTCAATAAACAGGATCACGGCCTGTGGTGAGGCGTTAACCTCGTCGATCACACCTTTGAGCCGCCGTTCGAACTCGCCCTTGATACTGGCACCGGCCAGCAACAAGCCCATGTCCAAGGTCAGTATGCGTACGCCTTTGAGTGGTTCGGGCACTTGTGAGGCCACCACCTGCAACGCCAGCCCTTCGACGATGGCGGTTTTGCCCACGCCCGCGTCACCCACCAGAATCGGGTTGTTCTTGCGCCGACGCACGAGGATATCGATCAATTGACGGATCTGCGCATCTCGACACAGGACCGGGTCGATACGCCCCTCGCGAGCCTGACGCGTCAGGTCATGGGTAAAGCGCTCAAGCAGTGATTCCTCTTGTCGCAACGGGCGGGTATCGGAACTCTGGCTCAACAAAAAGTCACGCACACGCTGCGCGTCCAAACGACTCAATAGTCGCTGATAAGCACTGCCCGCGTGTTGCAGCGGATGACGTAGAAGTGCCAACAATAAAGCGCCTGCACCTACCTCTACCTGCCCCAGTTCAAGGTGGGCAACCATTAACGCTTGTTGCAACCACTGCACGAGTGCCGGGGCGAACACCGGGCTGCGCGATGCACCTTGCTCGCCTTTTAGCTGCAGCATGGCCTGAAGCTCACCGGGAGCGATTTCGGCCTCCGCCAGCGCCCTGACCAAAGGGCCGTCATGGTGCTCCAGCAGTGTCAGCAGCAGGTCCTCAACCAACACTTCCTTGCCGCCGCGCGTTACACAGCGCTCGGCAGACCGCGTCAAGTCAAGGCGCGTCTGCGGCGTCAAGGTCCGGATCAGTTGTTGCAGGTCTACATTCATCATAATCATCAGTCCCTAATCAGAGTGGCTGGCCAGAGTGACCACACCGTCGGCACGCTCGTACCCCAACCAACTGGTCCAACCGAGACGACACACATTGCGCTCGCCAATATGCAGCGGCCGCACTTCACCCTCGGCCAGTACCAGGCGCACGTCATAGTCCAGTGGCGTGCGCAGCATCAGGCGAACCAGCGAGCACAGCGGTTTGCAGGCGCTGCCGGCGGGTAAAAACGCGTGGAATAGCTGCCAGCTCAAGCCCTCGACATGCACCCTGAACTTGCCGCTGCGATCGGCAACCTGATGCCCCAGCAGCAGGTCTTCGCCAAGCACGTGGTTGGCCGCACCGAGTTGGTTGCGTTGTTGTTGGGCGATGACCACCGTGCGTTCAACCCATTGCTCAATGAACAAACGGCTGTGCTTGAAGTAATGACGCAGGACCGTTTCGATCAAGGTTGCCGAGTGTGCGCGCAGGCTCAGCAACCCCAGGTACGGCAACAATCGCTTGCAGTCCAATTGCGCCGCGTCACGAATCTGCTGGCTGCCCAGCCCGACCAGCGCGAACATCTGCGCAGAAAAAGCATCACTGGCGTCGCTGCGAAAACACGCTCGATAGCGGTATTTGCGCCAGATCGGCAGCATCAACCGCTGCAGGCGGTGATGAAATACGTCAAGAAAGCCACGGCTGACGCTGCCGCTCGCCTGCTCTTGATAAAACCCAGGCAATGGCGAACCGGAGCCAAACAGGCCAAGCACGTTAAGACGCAGGCGCGCCCTTAACTGTCCGTGTTCGACAAAAAAAGCCACCCGGTCGATGTCGTGCCCAGGGAACCCCAGGCTTGGGTTGGCCTGAAACTCAAGCAGGTCATAGAGCGCGTCGTCATCCAGCAAGGGATGGCTGTCGCGCAGGCGCTCGATTACCTGCAGTACCGCCTGAAATAACGAATACTCACGAATTGAGCGTGATAGAGCAGTCAAAGCAGGGCCTGCCGACCCATCCGGGGTGGCCATAGATACACGTCTCCTTGTGTGCTGGTGACCCGCAGTTCGTGATACGAATTGAGGCCGGCGTATAAAGCGAAAAACTCATTGAGTGCCGAAGCGAAGACAAACAGGTCGCCTTGGCCGGTAAAGCCGTTGGCGTCAATGCTCAAGTCGACCTGCAGGCCGCGTATCGGCAGCCCACGATGCATTCGGTCGACGGCTTGATGCCTGATGGACTTCAACGCATCCAACCTGCGCTGACTGACGTTGTGTGCCTGTCGATCGTGATAGCGCGGCAAGTCGTAGGTCTCGAGGATGACTTTCAAGGCGCTGGTATCGGTCAACGAGAGGTAGTTGAGCGACATGTTGCTGATCAGCTTCCAGAGGAAGTCCTGGTCCAGAGGCGGAGCAAAGCTCGCCGTCGGCGCACAGATATTGCGAAACGTCAGGAATTCCGGGGTTTGCTCGCAGGGCTGATTGATCTCACCAATCTGTAACAGTCGTGGCAGGTTGTGGTTGGTGCAGGTCAATTCAACCGAGAGGGTTTCCTGCTCATTGCCTGGGCCGGTGCCGAAACTCAACCACGTATCCAGTTCGGCACTTTGCACCGACGAGCGCTGACGAATGCTGTAGCTGGGCGTGCGCGCCGAAGTGGCATTGCCACCGCCATGCTCAAAGGATTCGAACGGCACGTATGCCTGGTAGCCCAGACCACCCGGGCGCCATCCGGTCACTTGGTCCACGGAAAACACAGCGGCACTGCCCCGCGCTATGCCACCCGGCAGCAGCAGGTACTCATCCTGCTTGCCATCCAGACGAATGGGCACTGCGTCATGCTTGAACAGGTTGGCAATCGGCGTGCAATACAGTTTTACGTTGTCCAGAGTGGGGCGATGCGTCGCATGCGCGTGGTGGTTTAACTTGAAACGCAGCTCTACACTCCTGGCCTGCTTGAGCAGTTCATCGGGCAACGCCTGTAACGCATCCAGCCCCAGTACATCGACAAACAGATACTTGTCCGTGAACGCAAAATATTCCTGCAGGTGGCGATAACCGCAAAAGGCGTTGGCCGGATAGGGAATCAGCGCATGCTCCTCATCGAACCCCACCGGTTTTACTTGGCTGGCAGCCAGCCGTAGCGACAACGGCTGGCCATCGCGATCGTTGATCACCAGCCCTTCGTGGTCAAAGAGCCGTAACTCGATGCCTTCCAGATGACGCAGCAGGCTCAGGTACAAGCCTTGGCTCACCTGTCGATCACCTGCAAGATGCAAGCGCAATTGATCGAATGCCAGCTGACTGAAATTGCCCTCCACGCTCATCTCCAAGCGCAGGTTGAGCAACGTTTGTGCGCCCTGGGGCAAGTACGCCAGGTGGCTCAGTTGCAACGCCAGCACCTGTGTGGTGTAGCAGGTACGAAAGCGGCAGCGCTCACCGTTGACCAATACGCTTTCAACCGGCGTGTCGCGCTCTACGCTTACCGTGGTACACGCATGTTTCAAGGGGTCAAACTGCAAGATGCTGAAGGCCGGCAGTGGCCGCATATAGTTGGGCCACAGCAGATGCATCAATGAGTGAGTCAGCTCTGGCAGTTCGTCGGCCAGCTTCTGGCGCAGGCGCCCGGTCAGGAAGGCAAAGCCTTCCAATAGACGCTCTACATCCGGGTCCTGGCCTGAGTCGGCGAGAAACGGTGCCAAGGCTGGATTGCGTTCAGCAAAACGCCGTCCCAGTTGGCGCAAGGCACTGAGTTCACTTTGGTAAAAGTGGTTAAAGGACATCCGGCAGCACCTCAACCCGACCACCACCGGCCAACTGCGCGTTAAAAACCACCGACTGCATAACGCCATCAATCAGCAGTGTTGCCTCAATCACAAACGCCAGGACCAAAGGGTTGCCGGTATCGGGTAAGCCCCTGACACGTACATTCGACAGACGTGGTTCGTACACCTGAATGAACCGTTCAATCGACAGGCGCGACTGGCTCAATGACTCATGCAGGCTCAAGCGCATGTCGTTGAGGTCGGGCAGCCCGTAGTCAGGCAGCGTCAAGACACTGCCTGCACGTGTGCTGAGCATTTTCTCCAAGTGCGCGGCAATCGACGCCACGCTCCCGGCCCTGGCGGGTGCCAGGCCTTCGAGACGCTCAAAAAGGCTGCGATGATCGGGAATCCCCTGCCCCTTTCTCATTCTTTGTCGAGTTTGCCGACGAGGGACAGCGTGAAGTCCGCGCCCATGTACTTGAAGTGCGGCCGTACACTGAGGTTGACGCGGTACCAGCCTGGTTCGCCCTCGACATCACTGACCACGATGCGGGCAGCCCGCAATGGGCGCCGCCCGCGCACTTCGGCGCTGGGGTTTTCCTGGTCGGCAACGTATTGGCGGATCCATTTGTTGAGCTCCAGTTCCAGGTCGGTACGCTCCTTCCATGAACCCAACTGCTCGCGCTGCAACACCTTGAGGTAATGGGCCAGCCGATTGACCACCATCATGTAGGGCAGTTGCGTTCCCAGGCGGTAATTCAACTCCGCTTCCTTGCCCTCGGCACTGTTGCCGAAATATTTGGGTTTCTGTACCGAGCTGGCGGAAAAGAACGCCGCGTTGTCACTGCCTTTGCGCATGGTCAGGGCAATAAAGCCTTCCTGCGCAAGCTCGTACTCGCGACGGTCAGAGACCAGCACTTCGGTCGGGATCTTGGTTTCAATTTCCCCCATGCTCTGGAAGTGATGCAGGGGCAGGTCTTCGACCGCACCACCGCTTTGCGGACCGATGATGTTCGGGCACCAGCGAAACCGGGCAAAACTGTCCGTCAGCCGGGTGGCAAAGGCAAACGCGGTATTGCCCCACAAATAGTGTTCGTGGCTGTTAACCACGTTTTCCTGGTAGGCAAATGTCTTGACCGGGCACTCAAGGGGGTCGTAAGGGGTACGCAACAGGAACCGCGGCACGGTCAAGCCGATGTATCGGGCATCTTCGCTCTGACGAAAGCTTTGCCATTTGGCAAACTGAGGCCCCTCGAAATGATCCTTGAGGTCCTTCATGTCAGGCAAACCGGTAAAGCTTTCCAAACCGAAAAAGCCCGGCCCAGCGGCGGCAATAAACGGTGCATGGGCCATGCAGGCAACACTGGAAACGTATTGCATCAGCTTCACATCCGGCGCGCTGGGCACAAGGAAGTAGTTGGCGATGATGGCGCCCACGGGTTGGCCGCCGAACTGACCATATTCGGCACTGTAAATGTGCTTGTAGAGCCCCGACTGAGTTATTTCCGGGGAGTCTTCGAAATCTTCCAGCAGGTCCTGCCGTGAGACGTTCAGCAGTTCAATCTTGATGTTTTCGCGAAAATTCGTGCGGTCGACAAGCAGTTGCAGCCCTCTCCAGGCGGCCTCAAGTGCCTGGAAATCCGGGTGATGAAGAATTTCATCCATTTGCTCGCTGAGCTTCATGTCGATCTCGGCGATCATTCGATCGACCAGACGCTTCTTGACCGGTTCGCCGCGGTTGTGCGGCTTGACAAGCTCTTCGATAAACGCCGAGACACCGCGTTTGGCAATGCTGTAGGCCTCGTCATCCGCGCTAAGCAGTGTCTGGGCAACGATGGTGTCCAGAATGCTGTGCTCGTCAGCCATTCGGTTGGGTAGCGGTTGCTGCTGGGTCGTCATGGCATCAGTGTCCTTTACTGAAAGTGTCAGGCTGTGGGGTCACTCAACCCCAATTCGGTCAATACCCGGGCGCGGGAGTCGTCATCCGCCAGCGCCTGTTCGATCGCCTTGCGAAAGCTCGGCGTGTTACCCAACGGCCCCTTGAGGGCCATCAGCGCTTCACGCAACGCCATGAGTTTTTGCAGCTCCGGGATCTGCTCGACCAGGTTCGCCGGGGTGAAATCCTTCATCGAGTTGACCCGCACCTGGATCGACAGCGCTTCGATATCAGGCTGTTCCTGCAGGCGATTAGGCACGCTCAGGGTCAACACCAGTGCCTGTTTGGCCAGCACGTCATCAAAGGTGTTCTTGTCGATACCGATGGGCTTGCGGTCTTCGAGCTTGCGAGGGTCTTCGCGCTGGGCGAAGTCGCCCAGCACCAGCAACTTCAGCGGTAGCTCGACCTCTTCCTGGGCGCCCCCTACGGCGGGTTTGAAGGTGATATTGATACGTTCCTTGGGCGCTACCGAACCTTCTTTGGCCACGGTAAATCTCCTTTTTTCGAGGGGTTCAAAAACCTATTCAAGTACCGCTTCAACATCGAAGTGGCAGAGTCTTCGGTGGGTCGTTTCCTTACGCTCGCGTACGGCCTGGCTTTGCGGCAAAAGCTCGCAACAGCGATACAAAAGCTGTGCAACCTGCAGTGCCAGTTCCGGCTCCCAACGATCCAGGCCGGCGTGCTGAAGCTCATGGTCCAGGCCTTCCAGCTGCACCATCGCCAGCGCTTGCTTGCCTGCCGATACGCACAACCGCGCCAATGCCAGCCGCCAATGAAAACGCGCGCGCTCGCTGCGTGCGGTGTGCATGCCCTGCTTGAGTTCGTGTATTGCCTCCTTGAGCCCGTCCTTGCGCAGCCTGGGCATGACCTCTTGCAAGGCCACCTCCCAGGGTTCGGCGTTGGCATCAACAACCACGTCGGACGGCGCAGGCAGCTGCAAGTGTCGAGCGACCTGAAGCGTGATCCAGTCCCGGGTGGCGGTATCGGCAAACGGCGCACCATCGTGAAACCTGAATTCGGGCAGGTCTGGCAAGCGTTGCAGTAACAGCGCGAAGCTGACTTCCAGTTCGGTCATGGCCAGATTGGCCTGCAAGGCCTCAAGGCATTCCCAAACCATGCGCAAGCCGTCAAACCAGAACAGCGCACTCGCCAGGCTGGCCTCCAATTCGAGCAACAGTTCACCGTAGTGCCCTTGGGCAAAACGTTCCCGGTAGCGCTTGAGCTTGTCGGGCGTCGGGCCACGAAGCACCGTGAGCCGCTCACTGTCAGCGTCCGGGTAGCTGTTGAGTGCCAGCCAGGTCAGTGTCCGGTTAAGGCGCAAGGCACGCAGGTCGGTCGCATCCTGGCGCAGCCACCAGCTGCATAAGTGCCGGCCTTGTTCCTGTAACGTGCGCAGTGACTTGTGGGCCTCTTTTTCGCTGGCTATCGCCTGGTTGGCCGTGTTGTCGTGACCTGCTGCCGGCTCGGCGCTCAGCAACCGCGTCGCCGCCTGCTTGACCTGAGCGATCACGCCCGCCGCAGCTGCTTCTGGCAGCTCTACTTGTACGGCTTGCTCCAACCGCTGCGTCAACTGCCTGCGCAGCGGCAACAACAGCGGCGCCCCATCGCCCAAGTGCGCAGACCAGAGCCGATCAAGGTGTACCAGATGCTCCAGCACGCAGCGAAATAATGGCTGCTGATCGTTGAGCGAAAAGCTATGTGCAAATACCTGTTCCATGCGCAGCGCCAACCAGCCCAGCGCTGCGCCACGGGTGCGCAATTTTTGCGGATAGACAACCGCCCACTGGTGCTCGCACAAATGACGCAACAACCCGAGGCCCGCCACCAGCCCTGGCCAAGATTCACGCTGGTACAACGCCCACGTCAACCAGGCGGCCACCCGCAGATCCTTGGTGTGCTGACGCAGCAGGCTCTCGCTGATTTGCACGACGGCCTGCCAGTCCGGCTGGGTGCCGACATGAATCGATTGCAGCTTGCCAAGTTCGGCCTCCAAGGCTTCATATTCACTTGAAAAGCGCATATCACTGCCTGCAAAATTACCTTGCGAACAGGGCACTAAGGCAAGTTCAAGATAATAACCACACAAAGCGCCTGAATAATCCATTTTGGGCCGCACACCAAATAAATAATAATGAAATCCCACGCACCTGAATCACACTTAGGCGCAAAAAAACACGTTTATAAAAACCTCGCAACGTCTATAAAAACCTCGTAACTCTCTTCACGAAGTCCGCAAACACTAGCCTTGCAAATGACATCCAGCAAGTGCCAACCTCGCACTTAAGGATTTTCCTACAAGCCCCATGATTATTGGCGTGCGCACTGTTTTGCGCAGCGAAATCAGCTCAATATGTTTAATTACTCTGCCCCTTCACTAAATGCACGCAACAACAAGATGAGCAAATTAATGCGCACTTCTGCGCAAATACTTTCATTAAAAACCCATTAAAAAGACTACCCACCTTTCAAAAACAAGCCCAACAACAAGCGCACCCCTTGTTTTTACTGGGCTTGTTAATTTCAGGCACGCTTCTTGTTATAGGAACTTGCCCAGCCGGCACAACTGCCGCTAGGCACTACTTCAACCATCAGGCAAGGAAACCCGTCATGCCAACACCCGCATACCTTTCGATCACCGGTGTCAAACAAGGACTGATTACGGCAGGCACTTTTACCCAGGACTCAGTAGGCAATATTTATCAGGAGGGCCACGAAGACCAGATCCTGGTCCAGGCTTTTTCGCATCAGGTGATCATCCCCCGTGACCCGCAATCCGGTCAGCCAACCGGCCAGAGGGTTCACAAACCGTTGATGATCAGCAAGGTCTTCGATAAATCATCGCCCCTGCTGTTCAGCGCGCTGACCAGTGGCGAAGAAGTCAAATGCCAGTTGCAATGGTTCCGTACGTCCTCTGCCGGCACCCAGGAGCACTATTTCACCATCGAGCTTGAGGGTGCGACCATCGTGGATATCCAGTCACGCATGCCCAACTGCCAGGCGCCTGAAAACGCGCACTTCACCCATTTGGAAGATGTGCATTTCACCTATCGCAAGATCATTTGGACCCATGAAGTAGCAGGTACTTCCGGCTCGGACGATTGGCGGAGCCCGGTCGCCGGCTAACCCTGGGCGACGCAGAAACGGCAGCCATGGACGGCACCGTTTCTGCGCACTTGCTACACCATTACTGGCTATACCATTGCCAGTGGATGCTTGCGCTTGGGTGCGCCGAACACACGGTCGATCGCATCCAGATCGTGCTCGTCGAGCACCAGTTTCGCGGCGTTTGCGTTAAGCCGCACATGCTCGGGGCTCACCGCCTTGGGGATGGCAATCACACCGTCCTGGCGTAATACCCAGGCCAGGGCGATCTGTGCGGGTGTGGCCTCATGTCGGTGGGCAATTTGCTTGAGCGTCGGGCTGGAAAGCAGTTCGCCGCCCTGGGCGATTGGGCAGTACGCCATCAGTGGCAAATGGTGCTGTTGCCACCATGGCAACAGGTCGAATTCGATACCCCGCTCTTCGATGTTGTAGAGCACCTGGTTGGTAGCACAGGCGGGGGATGCAAGTTCCTGCAGGTCGGCGACGTCAAAGTTGGAAACACCCCAACGGCCGATCTTGCCTGCCTCGCGCAGACGTTCGAAGGCTTCGACGGTTTCTTCGAGCGGGTACTGGCCGCGCCAGTGCAGCAGGTACAGGTCGATATAATCGGTGCCGAGGCGCTGAAGGCTGGCTTCACAGGCACGCGGCACGCCCTTGTGGCTGGCATTGTGAGGGTAGATTTTACTGACCAGGAACACCTGGTCGCGCTTGCCACGAATGGCCTCGCCTACCACCTTTTCGGCGCCACCTTCGCCGTACATTTCAGCGGTGTCGATCAGGCTCATGCCTTCGTCGATACCCAATTGCAACGCGGCGACTTCGGCTTTGTGCTGGTCCGGTTTTTCACCCATGCGCCAGGTGCCTTGGCCGATGACAGGCACGGGAACACCGGCCAGATCAATGGTACGCATAACAACCTCCTGATGAGTTGGCGAATTAACAGTGTGGCACTGACCGGACAAAAGGGTTCAATCGAAGTATGGTTAGCCTTTACCCAATCGCCAGGCAGGAACTGTAATGCTGTTTGTGGTCATGCTCGGGGGCAAGCACCCAAGGGCAAAAATCGAAGTTCACGATGTGGTGTTCGCAGTGGCGGACACGCTGCAAGCCACCTATTCGCAATTGCGCGACGGCTGGTTCGGCAGCCCCAAAGGCATGCATATCGACGCCTGGATGGCGGTCGATGGCGTAGACGGCTGGAAGGTCGAACTCAGCCAAATGGCGCCGCCTGCCGGTGCTCATCACCTGTACTTCATCAACCTGGGGGGTTATGAAACAAACGTGTTTGGCGAGGCCCACCATTATTTACTGGTGGTGGCTCGCGACAAACAGGAAGCCAAGCGCAAAGGCCAGCAGCAGCTATTGCAGCACTGGTCACAGGCCCATACCGATGGCGTGATGGACATTGACGACTGCTTGCCTATCGATCTGGTGGACGGTCGCTATGTTCACCTGGTGCAGGGCGCGCACCAGCCGATCATCCAGCAGAACGACTACATCACCCTGCCCTGAGCCTTTAGGTGCAGGGCTGCAAGGTTTTGCCAAACAAGCGATTGCCATGGGTTTCGCCCTGGAAGGTATAGGTCGGCGAGCCCAGCACCGCATAACCACGTCGAGGGTAAAAACCCAACGCGCGTTCGTTGCCCACCCACACGGTCGCCCACAATAAAGACGCGGCGCCCAGGGCCGCGCGCTGTTCTGCCGCCTGCAGCAACCGATAGCCAATTCCCAGGCCGGTATATCGCTCCTGGATGTAGAGGCGCTGTAACTCGGCCGCATCGGGTGCTGTGATCATCGAATGAGTGGCATGAAGTTGGATCTGGGCAAAGCCAACAAGGTGGCCGTTCGACTCAGCCACCACCAGCGAAAGGCCTGGTTGTGCCATCAGATGGGCGATGGTCTGCGGCGCAAAGGCTTGCAACGCCTCATTGGCAATCGAGGCACGCATGCCTTGGGTGGCATAAGTGTCGAGGAACACCTGCATACCGAGCACGCCAATGCATAAGGCGTCCTCGGCAATGGCATCGCGAACAGTAACGGGTAGCGAGTTGATAACAGACATTGAGTCTCCGTACTCAGGGGGTGCAAGGATCAACGTTTTACCACGAATACAGGCGACAGCAATTGCCTCTGCCGATGGGCCGCAGTAGGGTTTACGCCTCACCCAATCTGCCGGAGCCCGCCATGAGCTTTTTTTCCGACCCCGATGCGGTCGCCCGCTACGCCGAAGGCCCTGTGCGCCTGGTGCCGGGCTTCGACGGCCTGCAACGCATGACCACCCTGCTGCTGCGTGAAGCGGTTCCTGCTACCGGCAACGTGCTGGTACTGGGCGCCGGGGGCGGCCTGGAACTTAAACGTTTTGCCGACGCCGAACCCGGCTGGCGCTTTGCAGGCGTCGACCCATCGGCCGAGATGCTGAAGTTGGCGCAGGCGACACTCGGCCCGTTAAATGAGCGCGTGCAGTTGCATGAGGGTTACATCGACACCGCGCCATTGGGTCCCTTTGACGGCGCCACTTGCCTGCTGACCTTGCACTTCATTCCAGAACAGGAACGCCTGCAAACCCTCAAGGCCCTGTGGCAACGCTTGCTACCCGGCGCACCGCTGATCGTGGCGCACCACAGTTTCCCCCAGGCACCGCAGGAAAAAAGCCGCTGGTTGAAACGTTACGCCGCGTTTGCAGTCGACTCGGGCGTGCCGGCCGAGGATGCCGAGCGCGCGATTACCGCGATCAGTGCCAAATTGCCGGTACTGTCACCCGAGCAAGATGCCGCCTTGATGGTTAAAGCCGGGTTCGAGGGCGTGGAGCTGTTCTACGCCGGCTTCAGTTTCAAAGGATGGGTCGGCTACAAACCACGCTAGCGTTTACCAACTACCGGATGCCCCACCGCCGCCACTGGAACCACCGCCCCCGGACGAACTGCTGCTTGAACTGGAGCTTGAACCAGAGCTGCCGGAGCTTGAGTCAGAACCGCCACCCGAACCCGAGCCGCCATCGGAAATGCTCTGCAAAAACACAATAAACGCCACCACCGAAGCGGCGGGTATGGCGATGATCCAGCCTTGATAACCCTGCCCCAGCAGCAACCCGACTGCCACATACACCGCTACCACCGCCAACACGCGCACGAGGAAGAAGCGCGGGCTATTTTTCCAGGATTGGTGGATAACGAAAAACAGCCCCACGTACAACGCCAGCACCAACGCGCTGCCAAACGGCCATACCAGCCAGTGGACGAAGTTGACGGCCACGAAGTGGTCCACCACCAGCAGCCCGACCACATAGGCCAGTACCCCAATCACGCAGTAAAACACTGTGCGTGCCAGCCACAAGGCGCCGAAAGTCGCGCCGCCAATCAGCAGGGTCAGCGGCAATACCAGCAGGTACATCGGCCAGTCGCGCCCGCCGCCATACAGCGTCAACAGTACCGTAACTGCCACGGTGGCGATTAACGCCCGGCGCCAAGGCAGCTTGCCGGCGGCGATCAGCACACCGCCGACACCGCCCAGGATAAACGCCAACAACACTGCAATGGCCTGCGGGTTAACCTCTGGCCCCACCGGCGTGGACAGGTCGCCGCCGTCTACCAGCACGCCCAGGTCATCGACGGCTTGTTGAATCCCTCCCGCATAGTCGCCCTGGCGAAACGCCGGGGTGAGGTGTTCTTCGATGATGCGGTGGGCCAGCAGGTCGGTAACCGTGCCTTCCAGGCCGTAACCCACCTCGATACGCACTTTATGGTCGTTCTTGGCCACCACCAGCAGGATGCCGTCGTTGACGTCCTTGCGCCCCAGTTTCCAGGCACGGAACAGCTGGTTGGCAAACTCCTCGATGGTTGCGCCACCGGTGGTAGGCACCAGCAGCACGGCAACCTGGGCGCCTTTGCGTTGTTCGAGGGCGGCGAGTTGAGCCTTCAAGCGCTCGGTTGTGCCGCTATCCAGCGTATTGGTGAGGTCGATCACCCGCTGGTCGAGGGCGACTTTGATCGGCGAAGTGTCCGCCTGGGCGCTGGCCAACAGACTGATAAATACCAGGGCCAGCAGACTCAAGACGGATTGGCGCAAAAACAGCCGCATGCTTTGTTACCTGAAGTGTCTTCGAGGAGGCGTCGACTGTACCTTATAGACGTATAACGCGTGACCCCACGCTCGCGACTATCTAAACTGCCCACACATATAGCAATACGCCATAACTGAGAACCCCATGAACCTAAAGCACCGCAACAACGTCAGTGTGATGGGCAACGGCACGGCGACTTTGGTGTTCTCCCACGGTTTTGGCTGTAACCAGGCCATGTGGAATTATCTGGCGCCGCACTTTGCCGAGCGTTTTCGCGTCGTGATGTATGACTTGGTGGGCGCCGGCCTGTCGGACCTCAGCGCATTCGACAAGAGCAAATATGCTGCGTTGGATGGCTACGCCCGTGACTTGAACGAGATTATCGACGCTTTCGCCAGCGGCCCGGTGATCCTGGTCAGCCATTCGGTCAGCGCGATGATCGCCACCCTGGCCGACCGCCTGGCCCCAGGCCGCATCGCCGCCCATGTCATGATCGGCCCTTCGCCGCGCTACATCGATGACGCGGGCTATGTCGGTGGTTTCAAGCGCAGCGATATCGATGACCTGCTCGACACCCTCGACAGCAATTACCTCGGCTGGTCCAGCACCATGGCCCCGGTGATCATGGGCGCGCCAGGGCAACCGGCGTTGAGTGCCGAACTGAGCGACAGTTTCTGCCGCACAGAACCGGATATCGCCAAGCAATTTGCGCGGGTGACCTTTATGTCGGATAACCGTAAAGACGTGATCGGCTTGACCACGCCTGTGTTGATCCTGCAATCCCGTGACGACCTGATTGCGCCAGTGGCGGTGGGCGAGTACTTGCACAGCGTGCTGCCCAACAGCACCTATTGCCTGGTCGATAACGTCGGCCATTGCCCGCATATGAGCGCACCTCTGGCCTGCACGATGGCGATGGACAACTTCCTGGCGCCGTGGGCTGTGGCCCATGTCGGCTGACCTGTTCGACAGCGCCGCCTGTGCCCTGGCCGTCACGGCCGAAAACGGCACGATCCTGCGCGCCAACGCCATGTTCGGCGAATGGCTGGGGCTGAGCAGCGCCGAGCTGTGCGGGCGGCGCTTCCAGGATTTGCTGACAATGGGCGGACGAATATTCCACCAGACCCACCTGGCGCCGATGCTGCGCATGCGCGGCAGCGTGAGCGAAGTCAAACTCGACCTGGTGCACCACGACGGGCAGAAAGTGACCGTGCTGCTCAACGCCAGCGCCCGCGAACAGGCCGGCGCGGTCGTGCATGACCTGGCGTTGTTCGGTACCACCGACCGCGACAAGTACGAGCGCGAGCTGCTCAATGCCCGCAAGCTTGCCGAAGCCTTGTTGCAGGAACGAACCAGCACCGAATTGGCGCTGCAACAGGCCCAGGCCGAGCTGAGCGAAGCCTACGCCATTGCCCAGCGCCGCGCGTTGTTTGCCGAGCAAATGGTGGCGATCGTCAGCCATGACCTGAAAAACCCGCTGACCGCCATCCGCATGGCCACGGACATGCTCGCGCGCAACGAACGCACGCCCAAGGAGCGCCAGTTGTTGGGCCATATCGGCCAGTCCTCCGAGCGCGCCCAGCGCATGATTGCCGACCTGCTGGATTTCACCCAGGCCCGGGTTGGCCACGGGATCAGCATCAAGACTACACCCCTGGACTTGCACAGCGTGATCCAACACGCCGTGGATGAACTGCGCATGGCCTTCCCCAAGGCCACGTTGAAGCACCAGGCCGAAGGCATAGGCCAGGCGTGCCTGGATGCCGACCGGGTGCAGCAGATCATTGGTAACCTGGTGGCCAACAGTGTGGCCTACGGCGACTTGCTCCTGCCCATCACCATCACCTCACGCCTGGGCGAAGGTGGCTGCGAAGTGGCCGTGCATAACCACGGTGCCGCGATCCCGCAAACGCTGATCGCCGGGCTGTTCGAGCCCATGACGCGCGGCACCGACCAGGGCAGCGAGGTGCGCAGTGTGGGGTTGGGCTTGTATATCGTGCGTGAGCTGGCCAAGGCCCACGGTGGCGACGTGGCGGTGAATTCCTGCGCCACCGAGGGCACGACCTTTACCGTGACGCTTTAGTACAGGTACGCCGAGCCCTGCATGACCGGTTCGACACGGCCGGTCAACACCACACCGCCCTGCCCGTCCCACTGCACAGTGACCGTGCCACCGTCGCACTGCACCTCAACCGTAGCGTCCAGCAACCCGCGCCGAATCCCATTGACCACTGCACCACAGCAGCAGGAACCGGACCCCAGCGGCACACCCCCGCCGCGCTCCCAGATACGCAGGCGGATGTGGCTGCGGTCCAGCACCTGCACAAAATGCACATTGGTGTTGGCCGGGAACAGCGGATGGGTTTCCAGCGCCGGGCCCACGGCTGCTACGTCGATGGCGCTGATGTCGTCGACAAAATACGTGCAGTGCGGGTTGCCCATGCTGCAAGCGGCAGGGGCGCCATCGATGGGCAAGGTGCGGGTGTCGAGCGCTTCGGCCAGCGGCACTGCCGACCAATCCAGCGAGGGCGCGCCCATGTTCACCGACACTTGCTGCCCGGCAGCCCGCACGCACGTCAGCAAGCCTCGGTCCGTGCGCAATACGACGGTGTCGCGGCCGGTCTCATGCATCAAGCGGTCAGCCACGCCACGGATGGCGCTGCCGCAGGTTTGCAGCGGCGTACCGTTGGGGTTCCAGAACTTGATACGGGCCAGGGCATCTTCGCAGTCGAGCACCACGGCCAGTTGGTTGAAACCGATACCGGTGTGGCGGTTACCCAGGCGCCGGGCGACCTGTGCGGTGATCGGATCGTCCTGGCCACGGCGGTCGATGATGATGAAATCGTCGCCGTTGGCATGCATCTTCACAAAGGGCAAGGTCATGGGCGGTCCTCGGTCGAGATCAGCCTGCAAGCATACGGGAGTTTCATCCAAGCCGTTTCAGCCGCGTGCTAGCGTTGGCGCATCCTCACCTGGCAGATCCGTTCATGAACAAAACCACCCTCGCCTTTACCTTGCTGCTGGGCGCGTTACCCTCGATGACCATCGCTGCAAGCCTCTGCCAGCCTGCGGCTACAAACCCTGCAGCCAACGCCCTGCTGGCCGCCGCCCAGCGGCATTTGGTCGACGCGCCTGCGCCGTTGCCCCATGTGCACACCGAAGGCACCCTGCCAAACCAAGGCATTCGCGAGCAAAGCCTGGTTGCCGAAAAGGACTGGCCGCTGATGCGCCAGGCGGCGCTGGCCTGGCGCATCAGCGGTGACCCGCGCTACCTCAGGCAAGTCGATGACTACCTCGCCGCGTGGGCCGATGTCTACCAGCCGGACTTCAACCCCATCGACGAAACCAACCTCGATATGCTGATCACGGCCTATGCGCTGACCGCCGACCACTTGCGCCTGGAAACCCGCGCAGCCAGCCGCCGCCTGATCAGCAGCCTGGGCAATGGCTACCTCGCGCATATCGAACAATTCCACGGGCAGAAAAAAGGCACCCAGACCAATAACTGGCAGAGCCACCGCGTTAAGTTGGTGGCCCTGGCCGCCGCCGCACTCAACGACCAGGCCATGCTTGAACAGGCTCATCAGCTGTTTAAACAGCAAGTCGCCGACAATATCCTGCCCGACGGCTCGGTCACCGACTTCCAGGACCGTGATGCCCTGCATTACGTGGTCTACGACCTCGAGCCGCTGGTGCAGGCCGCACTGGCGGCCAAGCCCTACGGCGGCGACTGGCTTAGCCTCAAGGCCAATGGTGCGTCGCTGAGCGCCGCCCTCGACTGGCTGGTGCCTTATGCCACTGGGCAACGCAGCCACCAGGAATTCCTGCACACCCACGTACAGTTCGACAAAGACCGCGCCAAGGTGGGCGAAGCCGGTTACAGCGGCACCTGGGATGCCAAAATCAGTGCGACGCTGTTCTGGCTGGCCGCACAACTGGATAAACGCTACCTGCCCGTGGCCACGCAACTGGCGGCCCGCCCAGCCGATTGGATCAGCGCCTGCTATTTGAAGTAAGCGCAGCTAGACTGGCCGGGCGCCCTATTCAAAGGATTGACCATGCTAATTGTATTCAGCGGCCTGCCCGGCACCGGCAAGACCACGATTGCCAGCGAACTGGCACGTCGGATAAACGCGGTTTACCTGCGTATTGATGTAATTGAGCAGGCGCTTCGGGATGCAAACGTACTGACCAGCGATGTGGGCGCCAGCGGTTATGGCGTGGCAAATGCGCTGGCATTGAGTAATTTGCGATTGGGCCACAGGGTGATTGCCGACTGTGTGAACCCGGTGAAGGAAAGCCGGGAGGCATGGCAGGCTGTGGCGGCGACAGCGGGTGTCGAGCTGCTTGATATTGAAGTGGTTTGCTCTGACCTGCGGGAACATCAGCGCCGAGTGGAAAGCCGCACGAGCGATATTAGCGGGCTGGTACCGCCCACCTGGCAGTCGGTGTTGGCGCATGAATATGAGGCATGGAATACACCACCATTGACCGTCGACACGGCGCTGATGACCGCAGATCAGGCGGTCAACAGCGTGATGATGCGTATCGCTTAAAGCACCGCGCCCATCGCCTTCACCAACACCGGGTCACGCCCATAAATATCCGGCGAGTACACCAACCCGCCTTGGCGATCGACCTCAACGGTCCAATAACCCAACAGCACCGGCACCGGCGTGGCCAGCCTGAATTCATGGGTAGTGCCGGTGGCCAGCAATTCTTCGGTGCGCGTGCGTTCGGCCGGGGTTACCAGCAGGTCGCGCAGCATCATCGGTTGCTCAACCCGCACACAGCCCGAGCTGAAGGCCCGTGGGCCTTTGGTAAACAGCGGCTGGCTCGGCGTGTCGTGCAGGTAAACGGAATAAGGGTTGGGGAAGCGCATCACGATGCGGCCCAGCGGGTTGCGCGGGCCGGCCTCCTGGCGCAGCAGAATGTTGCCGGGGCGCGACCAATCCACCTGGTCGGCCGTGAGTGGGCGGCCCTGGGCGTCGAGCACTTGCAGGTTTTGCTGGCGCAGGTATTCGGGGTTGAGGCGGATGGCCGGGAGTTTATCCTCACGCATGATGGTCGGCGGGATGGTCCACGTGGGGTTGAGGGTCAGCCGGGTGATGCGCGACTTGAGCAGTGGCGTCTGGCGTTCGGCACGCCCGACTTGCAGGCGGGTTTGCCACACCGGGATGCCGGCCTGGTAGACGCTCAGTTGCGCGGCCGCAACGTTGACCACTACGCCTTCAGGCTCCAGGTCCTGGGCCAGCCAGCGAAAGCGTTCGAGGTTGATGCGCAACTGGTCGCGGCGCATCGCCGGGCTGATATTCAGTTCGGCCACGGTGCCCGCACCAATCACACCGTCGGCCTGCAGCGAGTGGCTGAGCTGAAAGGCCTTGACCGCCTTGACCAACTCGTCACGGTACTGCCGGCTGTTGCCCGTCGGCACCTTGGAGAGGTAACCACCGCTGTACAAACGCCGCGCCAATTCGGGCACGCGCGGGTCTTCCATGCCGGGCTTGAGCAGCGGCCCGGTGGCGACCGGGTCCCAATGGGGCAGCGGCTGCAGGCGCACTGTCGCATAGGTATTGCGCAAGCTGCGGTACAGGTCGGCGCTGGGGCGCGCCTGGTCAAAGGCTAGTGCCATGTCTTGCAGGCCGGTGGCGGCAAAAGCCAGCACTTGGGTATTGGGGTCGAGGGTGGGTGGCTGGGAATGCCACAGCGGCTCGAAACGCGACTGTTGCAGGCGCCCGTAATGCAAATCCTGCAGGGCTTGCAGGTATTGCCGGCTGCTGCCGATATCGCTGCACAGCACGTTACCCGTGGCCTCCACGGTAGGCAGGCTATAGTGGGTGGGGTCCAGGCCATCGTCGGCCAGCATCAGCAACTGAGATTGCAGTGCATGGCGGCGCTCATCGGACCACAACGTCACATTGCCCTGCTGCTGGTAGAGCGCCTGCAGGCGCGCTTGCGCCGTTGCATCTATCTGCGCGGCAAGGTTGGGGCAAACGCTGGGCAGTTGAGAAAGGGCCAATTGCACCGGGCTGGTTGAAACCACCGGCACAGCGTCCAGCGGCAGCTCATCAGCTGTCGCGACCAATGGTGCAACGAGCAGGCAAATGCTCAAGTAACATGCGTGTTTTTTGAACAATTGACTTAACTCCAATCCACAGCGGGGGGATGTACTGTAGATGCTGACTTTTATATGCCGCGTCGGCTTGATCGCCGTGACCCTGGCTACGCTGAGCACTGTTGCGCTCGCTGCCAATGCCAACCCTCCTACTTTGTATAGCAGCCTGGCGCGCTCGGCTCCAGAACTCAATCCCACTGTACTGAAAAGCGCCCTGGGCGCGGTGCAATGCGCGGTGAATAACGGCGAGGAACGCTCGGATCGCCTGGCCGTCATTGACTACTCCCAGCCCTCTACCGCCCGTCGGCTGTGGATCTTCGACCTGCGCAAAAAGACCCTGGTGCTGCGCGACCTGGTGGCTCACGGTGCCAAATCCGGGGAAAACTTCGCCACGCAATTTTCCAATCGGGAAGGCAGCCACCAATCCAGCCTGGGTTTGTTCCGCACCCAGGAAAGTTACTTGGGCACCCACGGCTACTCGTTGCGCATGGACGGCCTGGAGCCGGGCTTCAATGACCAGGCCCGCGACCGCGCGCTGGTGATTCATGCGGCCGACTACGTCAACCCGGCGTGGAGCAAGCGCGAAGGCCGTATCGGCCGCAGCCAGGGTTGCCCGGCCGTGCGCCCGCAAGTGGCGCGCCAGGTGGTAGACAAGCTCAAGGATGGGCAGTTCATGTTCTCCTGGTACCCGGACCAGCGCTGGCTGAAGTCCTCGACGTACTTGAACTGCAAGCCCCAACAAGTCGCCAGTAGTCGTACAATCCGTGGTGGTTAGCCTGTCCCCACAGATAAAAGAGAGCGTCGCATGCTTCTACATACATCCACCTGGATCGAGATCGGGCAGTTTCTGGAGCGCAGCCGCACGGTGGTGATCCCCATCGGCTCCAACGAACAGCACGGCCCCACCGGCCTGCTGGGCACTGATTGGATGTGCCCGGAAATCATCGCCCATGAGGCACAGAAGAACGCCGACATCCTGATCGGCCCGACTTTCAATATCGGCATGGCCCAGCACCACCTGGGCTTTCCCGGCACCATTTCGTTGCGCCCTTCCACCTTTATCGCCGCGATTGGCGACTGGGTGCGTTCGCTGGCCGGGCATGGTTTCGAGAAGATCCTGTTTTTGAATGGCCACGGCGGCAATATCGCCACTATCGAAGCAGCCTTTTCCGAGCTGTACGCCGAAGCCAGCTACGCCCGCCGCCCAGCCGGGTTTGCGCTCAAGCTGGTGAACTGGTGGGATCTGGAAGGCGTCAACGAACTGGCCCACCGCCAATTCCCGGTGGGCCACGGCAGCCATGCCACACCGTCGGAGATTGCGGTGACGCAATGGGCGTACCCGGAGTCGATCAAGTCGGCGGAGTATTCGCCACAAATCGCCAACACCGGGCCGATCCGCGAAGCGCTGGACTTTCGCGCACGCTTCCCCGACGGGCGCATGGGCTCTGATCCCGCGCTGGCGACGGTGGAAAAAGGCGGTGAGTTGGTGGCGTTGGCAGCCAAGGGGTTGGTCAACAGCGTGAACGCCTTCAGCAACGAAGCCAAACCCTAGGCCCACCATAAATCCAAATGTGGGAGCTGGCTTGTCGGGTCGCCGCATCGCTGCGATGGCGGTGTATCAGTCGAGAGGTTTAGTGACTGACACTCTGCTATCGCAGGCAAGCCAGCTCCCACCTTGAACGGTGTGAAGGCTCGGATTACTTGCAATCCTGCGCCGCCAACTCCAGCCGCGATGGCTTGATCGCCGACGCCAGTGGCTTGCGCTCATACAGAAACACCTTGGTGCCATCCTGGGACTTGTAGGCCTCCAGCACATCATCGGCAGCAATCTTGCTGGTCAACACCACTTTGGCGTGACGCGAGTTCTGGGTCACGGTCGAGGTAATGCCGTGCTTTTCAAGCTTGGGCAATACGCACTGCACATAGCCTTCCGGGGTCTTGTCAGTTAGCAGCGTCAAGCTCGGAGCGTTGGGAGCGGTGATACAACCGGTCAGCAACAACGGGGCTGCAGCCAAGGCCGGGACGAAAAAAGCGCGCATATAAAATCCTGAATATAAAAAGAAAAGTTCACATCAACCGGCTCGTACCAACGCCTTGAGCGACACATCGAACTGCTTCAACGCATCAAGCTGTACATCACGCTGCTGTTCAATCTGTGCGGCAATTTCCGGCGCCGCCTTGTCATGCACCCACACCGACGGCACTTGCTTGTGCACCGAGCCTTCGGCCTTGGCGATGTATTGCAGGTTCGCGTCATAGAACCGTGCAACAAAGCGCGCCTCCACCTGATCGTTACGCTGGGTCAACAGCTGGTTGTGGGTATCGAGCACCACCACCACATCCGGGTGCGCCTGCACCAGTTCATCCAGGCTGCTATAGACAGTGACTGTAAGAAAAGTGCCCTGCAGCGAACTCATTAACCAATCAATCGCCAGTTCCGGGTCGGAGCTGTTGACGAATGCCTGGCGGATACGCCCGTCGAGGGCATCCTTGGCGCCGTTCATGGCCATGGCGTGGTAGCGTTCAAGGTAGCTGAGGTTGTCGCGGGTGTTTTCGCTGTACAACACTCCCACCGATTGCGCGTGCCGCAGGGAGTCTACGCTACCGACGAGGGGCAGCAAATGGCCGGTACGCAGGTCATCGGCAACCGCCGGGTTGGCCAGCACTGCCGTGCCAAGCATCAGTACCATCAGGCCCAGCTGAATTATCGTCCTCATCGCGCATTTCCTTGAGCAGCGTGTCGATGGCGTGATTGTCCGCTTTTGGCACAAAAACAGAACTTGTGATCCTTGATGGTGACTATCATTTGAACCGATAGTGTCAGGCAGCCTAACCCCATAAAACCTATAAGGACCACGCCATGAAGCCCCACCAGAAAACCTTCGACCGCATCCGCGAAGCCGTATTGCCGGAGTTTCGCGAGCGGGTCGCCGATTACCTGGTCGATTATGAAAACGTGCTGCAGGACGACACCGCAGACGCCGACCTGCGTTGCGTCAACGCCCAGCAGCTGCGCGGCTACCTGCGCGGCTTGAACACCACACGGGTGCTGGGCATGGCCGATTGGGAAGACCTGGACCGGCGTGTGGCCCAGGAATGGCTGTAACCCCTAGAGCGCCGGGCGTTGCAGGTTGACCCAGGCCTGCACCGAGGGCCGCTGCCATTGGCGCTGTGCATAGGCCACCAACTCGGTCGGCACGTTGTCACCGTTGAGGATCAAACGGTTGAGCATCACGGCCAGGTCAACATCCGCAATTGACCACGTGCCGAACAGGTACGCCGGGTTGCCTGCCAATAACGCCTGTGCCGCCTGAATCAATTTGTGCGCGGCCGCGTTACCGGCGGGCGACAACGGCGGCATCTTCTGCGCGTAAAACACCACCAGCGTCGAGCGTTCCTGGCGAATCGCCTGCAAGTCGCTGCGCAACCACGCCTGCACCTGACGCGCCCTCGCCCGCTGCTGTGGGTCCGTCGGGTACACCGGGATCTCGGGGTAGGCCTCATCCAGGTATTCGCTGATTGCCGAAGACTCCGACAGCGCAAAGTCGCCTTGCACCAACGTCGGTACGCGTTGGGTCAGGGACAGTTGGACAAATTCCGCTGCCTGGTTCTGCGCCGTATCCAGGTCGAGGGTGACAGTTTCGAAGGCCAGGCCCTTTTCCAGCAGGGTGACGAATACCGACATGGCGTAGGGGCTGGTGAATTGAGCATCGACATAAAGGCGCAACGACGGTGAAGGCATAATGGCTCTCCTTGGGTGAGAAGCCACGCTACGAGATCGACGACCAGAAAGACAATGCGCGTTTTTTATGGAGGCATTCCTGGCGGGAATAGCAGCATTAGTGGCAAGATCATAGCTCTTAGCCACCCCGCGAAACCGCTACGGCCTTCGCCACCCTCACCCATAGCTTTCAAGGAAGATAAGCTTATGAAACAAGCAGTTGTGGTTATCCACGGCATCGGCGAACAGCGCCCGATGGACACCTTGCGCGGCTTCGTCGAAGCCATGATCCCGGCGGACACGCCCGATGGCACACCGTTTTACTGGAGCAAGCCAGACCGGCTTTCGCGCAATTTTGACCTGCGCGTCTTGAAGTCCTCCGGCCGCACCAGCACCGATTTCTACGAGTATTACTGGGCCCACAAAATGCAGGGCACCAAGGTCGGCCACCTGCTGGGCTGGCTGTGGGATATTTTCAAGCGCCCGCGCCGTGACATTCCCGAGGCCATCGTGCCGATCTGGCGTACCACGCGCTGGACGGTAGTGGTGCTCCTGCTGCTGATCGCCAGCGGCACCCTCGCCACGGCCTGGGGCCGGTTCGACCACAGCGACAATCCCTTCGCACTGGTGCCGCTGCTGCTCGGTGCCATCGGCCTGGGGCTGCGTTATTCCGCGCTGTCCTACCTGGGCGATGCGGCTCGCTACCTGAGCCCCAACCCGCAGAACGTGGTCGTGCGCGAACAGATCCGCGCCGACGGCGTGGCCTTGCTGCGTGCCCTGCATAACAAAGGCGACTACGACCGCATCATCGTCGTCGGCCACAGTTTGGGCAGCGTGATTGCCTACGATATCGTCGGCTACCTGTGGCATGAACATCACGATCAACTGACCAAGGTGATCCCCAGCAACCGCGAGCTGGCCAGCCGCTATGCTGACCACGAACCGCTGCAACCGGTGATCAAGGAAGCACTGCCCAACGCCGGTGCAGCGCTCGATGGAAGCCTGAGCAGCACGCTGAAATTTCGCGAACAGCAAGCCCAAGCGTTTATCGAACAGCGCGGCCTGGGCAACCCCTGGCGCATCACGGATTTGGTCACGGTGGGTAGCCCCATGGCCCATGCCAGCCTGTTGCTGGGCCGTAGCGTGAGTGATTTCAAAAAACGCATCGAGCGCCGTGAGGCTCCGGCTTGCCCGCCCACCGAAGACACCAAGGGCTACGGCTACAATGCCCGCCAGCCGTTGATGCTGGGGCAAAAACCGTTTACCCCGCAGTACCTGCACCACGCGGCGGCGTTTGCCGTGACGCGCTGGACCAACCTGTATTTTCCAGCGCCCTATGGCCTGTTTGGCGATATCGTCGGCGGCCCGGTCAAACCGGTGATGGGTGCAGGCGTGCTGGATTTACCGGTCACCGTAGGCACCTGGAAAGGCTGGCTCGCCCGCTCCTGGCTCAGCCACACCCGGTACTGGAGCGAGCGCGGCGGCGCACAGGGCTACCTCGGCACGCTCACCCAGGATGAAAACGCGACCACCCATGGCCCGCGCCCCTCGGCCACCGAAGCACTGCGCTGGGCGGTCGACCTCAAGGGTTTGCGGCGCTTTCGTCCCGTGGGCGCCAAGGCAGCCTTGGTGCCCGCCGATGCCTAGCCGGCGAAACCGCCGGCCTTAAGAAACGCCTGCTCGGCTGGGGTAGTCGCCCTGGCCAGCACCGCGTTGCGATGGGGAAAACGCCCAAACCGTTTAATGATATCCGCGTGTTCTTTGGCCCAATGGTAGGTGTTGGCGTCCAAATGCCGGTTCAACTCCACCGAACGCTGCTGGTCCGTCGGGTCTTCGGAATGTTCAAACGGCAGATAACAGAACGCGCGTAACTCAGGCTCGACCTGTTGATCCAACCCGGCGTCCACCACCCGACGCGCATACAAACGCGCCAGCGGGTCGGTGGCGAACATATGCGCTGTGCCGCGAAACGCATTGCGCGGGTATTGATCCAGCAAAATCAGTAAGGCCAGCGCGCCGTGGGCTGAATCCAGCCAGCTTTCCAGCTCACGCCGGGCGGCTTGCATATGGGTGGTGTAAAAGGTCTCGCGAAAGGTCGCGTCAAACGCGTCGTCCTTGGTGAACCAGCGTTTCTGCCCTGCCTGCTTCCAGAAAGCGATCACTGCCTCGGCAGATTGTTCGTGCATGCTCGTCATCGTCCTCTCCAACGCTTAACCCCAAAAAAAAAGCCGCACAGATTTCATCATCGACGTCGGCAATATCCATTAAGTTTCCCACGGAAGCCGCGCAAGCTTGCCTGCGGTAGCACCATTGCACATAGGGTTTACCTGATGATCCACCGTCTTGCCCAGGTTTTCAGCGATTCCAATCGTCAAGTGCGCAGCAAACTGTTTGGCATTTATGGGGTATTGATCGCCCTTAACGTCGGGGCCTGGCTCTGGGCGCTGGCGGCCTTCCACAACCACCCGGTGTTGCTCGGCACCGCCCTGCTCGCTTACGGTTTTGGCCTGCGCCATGCGGTGGACGCCGACCATATAGCGGCCATCGACAATGCCACCCGCAAGCTGATGCAAGAGCAGAAACGCCCGGTAGCCGTAGGCTTCTTTTTCTCCCTCGGGCATTCCTCCGTGGTGGTACTGGCCTCGATTGGCGTGGTGTTCGCAGCCTCGGCCATGCAGGCACACTTCGAAACCTTCAAAACGGTGGGCGGTGTGATCGGTACTTCAGTATCGGCGCTGTTTCTGCTGCTGATCGCCCTGATGAACCTGATCATCCTGCGTGCCATCTACAAGGCCTGGCGCCATGTGCGCGAAGGCGGCACTTATGTGGATGACGATTTCGACCTGCTGCTGGCCGACCGTGGCGTGCTCGCACGCTTTTTTCGCCCGTTGTTTCGCCTGATCACCCGCAGTTGGCACCTGTACCCACTGGGCTTTCTGTTCGGCCTGGGCTTTGACACCGCCACCGAAGTCGGCTTGCTCGGTATCTCTGCCAGCCAGGCCTCACAAGGCCTGTCGCCATGGTCAATCATGGTGTTCCCGCTGTTGTTCAGCGCCGGCATGTCGCTGGTCGACACCCTCGACGGCCACTTGATGCTCGGCGCTTATGGCTGGGCCTACCTCAAGCCGATCCGCAAGATCTACTACAACATGACCATCACCCTGGTGTCGGTGATCGTCGCCGTGGTGATCGGCAGTATCGAGGCGTTGGGGCTGATCTCGGACCAACTGGACCTCAAAGGCGCGTTCTGGGGCTTTATCGGCACGCTGAACGACAGCTTCGGCATGCTCGGGTACATCATCATCGCGATCTTTGTCGCCAGCTGGGCGATCTCGGTGATGCTGTACCGCTGGAAAGGCTTTGACGCCATAGAGGTCAAGCGCCCTGTTGCCTGAAACTGCCCGCCACCAAGGCAAGCCCTCGGTTCAAGGCGTAAGGACGTGCGAATAGAACGCGTGAAACATGAAATACGCACAGCCGGCGAGCGCCAGCCCCATGCAGCGGTTGAACCAGGTAAACGCCGCCGCCCCGTTGATCCGCCGCCCCAGCAGCGCGCCCAGCAAGGCGTAAACCCACGGCGCGCCGACCGCCCCCAGCCCCAGCAAGGCCGACACGCCAAAGATCGAGGCACCGGTAATGTGCGCCGCCGGCAACATCACGCTGGTGATTGGCAACACCGCGACGATGCCCTTGGGGTTGAGCAGCTGGATCACCAGGCCATTCCAGAAGGTCAGGGTCTTGACCTGCGTGCTTGAGGCGTCATCCACCTCGGTACGTGCGGTGAACACTTGGTACGCGAGGTACAGCGTGTACACGCCGCCCATCAAAGAAATATACGGCAACGCCGCCTGGGAGATGATCGCTTCGCCGGTGTAGCCAAACACCACGAACATCAACAGCATCGCGCAGCCCACGCCGATATAGAACCCGCTGGAGCGCCGCAATTTGCCCGTAAGCCCGGCATTCAGGCCCATCAGGTTGACGGGACCGGGGCTGTACATGACGCTGAACGCGTAGAGGAAAATGTCCATGGGGAACCTGCAGTAGAAGAAGTCTGGCGAGTCTACTGAGCGGGGTGGCGCGCAATCTTGAACGTTTGTGGTTGTTGGTCATGCATCTATTACGAGTACTATGCTGAAAACAAATATTCAAATGAGCACCCATGATCAAAGCCAGCCTGCGTACTCACCTGACCTTATGGTTTGCCGGTTTGTCACTGCTCACACTGCTGAGCGTCGGGGTTTATGTAGGCCATATCGCCACTGAGCAGATGAAACAAGCCAGCGGCAATGCCTTGCTGAGCACGGCACGCTCGACTGCTGCATTGCTGGCGGTGCAACTGCGTGAACGCCAGCTGGAAGTGTCTTTGCTGAGCAAGGCGCCGATCATGCGCAAGGGCAACCTGGATGCGCCGGATATCCTCACCTTGATGGAATTGCGCACCCAGTCGCGCGCCGAATATGCCTGGATGGGCATTGCCGACGCCGAGGGCCGAGTGCTCCAGGCCGTCAACGGGTTGCTGGTCAACCAGTCGGTCGGCCAGCGGCCCTGGTTCCAGGCCGGCATGCACGGCGAATACACCGGTGACCCTCACGAAGCGGTATTGCTGGCCAAGCTGTTGCCCAGTTCGGCCAGCGGCGAGCCATTGCGTTTTATCGACTTTGCCGCACCTATCCGCAATGCCCAGGGCGAGACCATCGGCGTGCTGGGCGCGCATGCGCACTGGAGTTGGGTCACGCAGATCGTCGACTCGGCGGTGATGCAAAAAGACGCTATCCCTGATATCGAGGCCCTGATCGTCGACTTCGACGGCAAGGTGCTCTACCCCGAAAGCCTCGCCGGCGAGCAAATGCCGCAAGGCAAACTGATCACCCATTCCGGCTGGTGGGCCGGCAACGGCTACGTCACCGCCTCGGTCGCCGTGCCGAGCCCATCCAATGCGAACATGACCTGGTACATCATGGTCCGCCAGCCTCTGGACGTGGCCCTGCAACCGGCGCGGACGCTGCTGTATAAATTGCTGATACTCGGTGTGCTGGCGGCGGTCGCGTTTGTACTGGCCGCCTACTACCTCGCCTCGTCCCTCAGCCGCCCGATCGAACGCCTGGCCAAATCCGCCAGGCTCGTTCAGGAGCAGCAACCTGGCGCTGCATTCCCCCAGGAACACTCAGTGCTGGAGATTGCGCAACTGGGCCGCTCCCTCACCAGCATGACCCAATCGCTGCTGGCCAAAGAGCGCCAATTGCAAGAAGCCAACGCCTCCCTGGAAGCCACCGTCGCCCAACGCACGGCCGACCTCACCCAGGCCAACGCCGACCTGCTCAACCTGGCGACCCACGACGCGCTGACCGGCGTCTACAACCGCCGCCGCTTCGACGAAAAACTCGCCGAGAACAGCCTGCTGTTCCAACGCACGGGCCGCACCTTCGCCCTGCTGCTGATCGACGCCGATTACTTCAAGCGCGTCAACGATAGCTACGGCCACGCGGTCGGTGACGAGGTGCTGTGCCAACTGGCAGCCCTGATCGAAAGCAACACCCGCGCCACCGACTTTGTCGCACGTTATGGTGGTGAAGAGTTCGCGGTGTTGCTGCCGGAAGTCGAAGAGCCGGACAGCCCCGACGTGGTCGCCGAGAAAATCCGCGCGGCGGTGGCGGCCGCGAAATTTGCGACGGTGGGGCATGTGACGGTGAGTATTGGCGTGAGCCTCGCAGAGCCAGCCGACCGGGACTCCTCGGCGCTGCTCAAGCGCGCGGACATGCAGCTGTATCAGGCCAAGGGCGCGGGCCGTAATCGGGTGGCGTGATGGATCTCAGCCAAGACTTTTCGATAAAACGACTGGAAGATCTGCCCGAGCAGATCCACACGCTGCAAGCGCAGGCCGTCGCCGAAGGCTTCAGGTTCCTCACCCGGCTTGTCACCGAATGGGAAAACCGCACTAACCGGTTTGATCAACCCGGTGAGTGCCTTCTGGGTGTGTTCCGCCACGACCAATTGGTCGCAATCGGGGGCGTTTCACGCGATCCGTATTCCACTGCCGACAACGGCCGTATACGCCGCGTCTACGTCGCTCCGGCGATGCGTGGGCAACAGGTTGGAAAAACGTTGGTGCAACAGTTGCTGGCATTCGCCGCAACGCACTTTCAAACGGTGCGCCTGACTACAGACACAACGCAGGGAGCAGCGTTTTATCTACAGTGCGGGTTTCATTCGGTGACTGATGACACCGCCACTCACGCCAAGTCCTTGAAGTGATTTGACTCACCTGCAGCTACTGCAGACCGGTCTCGTAGCCACAAACAGTCATACTCAGACGCTACCTTTGGAAACCTGGCGCGCAAAATCCGCCCGCTAACCTTTCGATCTGATTCAAGTGCGGGCACAATGCGTGTCCTTTTTTGGCAGGCACCGCCGCAGGCTCTCAAAAATGATCAAAACGCCGTACTACCTCATCGATAAACAGAAACTTCTGGTCAACATGCAGAAGATTGCTTACGTGCGCGAGCAGTCCGGCGCCAAGGCGCTGCTGGCGCTCAAGTGCTTTGCCACCTGGTCGGTGTTTGACCTGATGCAGGAATACATGGACGGCACCACCTCATCGTCGCTGTATGAACTGAAGCTCGGCCGCCAGAAGTTCGAAGGTGAGGCGCACGCCTACAGCGTGGCGTGGGCTGACGACGAAATCGAAGAGATGCTGGAGAACTGCGACAAGATCATCTTCAACTCCATCAGCCAGCTGCAGCGCTTTGCCGAACGCAGCGAAGGCAAGACCCGCGGCCTGCGCGTCAACCCGCAGGTCAGCAGCTCTGACTATTTGCTTGCCGACCCGGCTCGCCCGTTCAGCCGCCTGGGCGAATGGGACCCGGTGAAGATCGAAGGCGTGATAGAGCAGATTTCGGGCTTCATGTTTCACAACAACTGCGAGAACGGTGACTTCAACCTGTTCGACCAGATGCTCAACACCATCGAAGAACGCTTCGGCGCGCTGCTGCACAAGGTCAACTGGGTGAGCCTCGGCGGCGGCATCCACTTTACCGGTGAAGGCTATGCCATCGACGCTTTCTGCCAGCGCCTCAAGGCGTTCTCGCAGAAGTACGACGTGCAGGTGTACCTGGAACCCGGCGAAGCGGCGATCACCAACAGCGCTTCCCTGGAAGTCACCGTGCTCGACACCCTCTACAACGGCAAGAACCTCGCCGTGGTAGACAGCTCCATTGAAGCCCACCTGCTGGACCTGCTGATCTACCGCCTCAACGCCAAGCTGGCGCCGAGCGAGGGTGAACACACCTACATGGTGTGCGGCAAATCCTGCCTGGCCGGGGACATCTTCGGCGAGTATCAATTTGATCGTCCGCTGGCCATCGGCGATCGGCTGTCGTTCATCGACACCGCAGGCTACACCATGGTCAAGAAAAACTGGTTCAACGGCCTGAAAATGCCGTCCATCGTAGTGAAACAACTCGACGGTACAGTCGAGGTGGTTCGTGAATTTGGTTACGACGACTACCTGTCCAGCCTTTCGTAAGCTGGCGGATAAAGGAGAGATAAAGCAATTGAAAAAGAACGTTCTTATCATTGGTGCAGGAGGTGTCGCCAAGGTGGTGGCCCACAAGTGCGCGCAGCACAACGACGAACTCGGTCGTATTGCTATCGCGTCGCGCAACATCTCCAAATGCCAGGCCATCATCGACAGCGTCAAGGCCAAGGGTAGCCTCAAGGTACCTGCGGACATTAAAGCCTTTGCGCTGAACGCCATGGACGTGGAAGCGACCAAGGCCCTGATCCGCGAGACAGAGTCGCAGATCGTCATCAACGTGGGTTCCTCGTTCCTCAACATGTCGGTACTGCGTGCCTGCATCGACACGGGCGTTGCGTACCTCGATACCGCCATTCACGAAGAGCCGGGCAAGGTCTGCGAGACCCCACCGTGGTACGGCAACTATGAATGGAACCACCTGGAAGAGTGCAAACAGAAGAACATCACCGCCATCCTTGGCGTGGGCTTCGACCCGGGTGTCGTCAACGCGTATGCCGCGCTGGCGCAGCAACAGCATTTCGACCGCATTGATTCGATCGACATTCTCGACGTCAATGCCGGCAGCCATGGCAAATACTTTGCCACCAACTTCGACCCGGAAATCAACTTCCGCGAGTTCACCGGGCAGGTGTGGAGCTGGCAGAACAGCCAGTGGACCAGCAACACCATGTTCGAAGTCAAGCGCACCGACGACCTGCCGGTCGTCGGTTCGCAGAACCTCTACCTTACCGGCCACGATGAAGTGCACTCGCTGTCGAAAAACCTCGACGTGCCCAACGTGCGGTTCTGGATGAGCTTCGGCGAACACTACATCAACGTGTTCACCGTATTGAAGAACCTCGGCCTGCTCTCCGAAAAGCCGGTTACCACCGCCGAAGGCCTGGAAGTCGTGCCGCTTAAACTGGTCAAGGCCGTGCTGCCCGACCCGTCTTCGCTCGCACCAGGCTACACCGGCAAGACCTGCATCGGTGACCTGGTCAAAGGCACCAAAGGCGGCCAGCCACGTGAGATGTTCATCTACAACGTGGCCTGCCATGAAGAAGCCTTTGCCGAGACCGAAAGCCAAGGCATCTCCTACACCGCAGGCGTGCCTCCGGTAGCCGCTGCGCTGCTGGTAGCGCGTGGTGAGTGGGATGTGAAACACATGGCCAACGTTGAGGAGCTGCCGGCTGAGCCGTTCCTGAAGGCGCTGGACGTGATGGGGTTGCCGACTCGGATTAAAGATGAGAATGGTGATCGGGCTTGGGATGCGATTGCCTGAATAGGTGATAGCTGACTGAACAAGAAAATGCGCCCCAAGTGGGCGCATTTTTTTGGGGGCTATAAGAGACTCTTCAGAATAATGAAGAACCAAATGTGGGAGCGAGCTAGCTCGCGAAAGCCATGTATCAGTGGCGAATAGGTTGACTGACACCCTGCATTCGCGAGCAAGCCTGCCCCCACATTTGGTGCTCTAGCATCACTACTGCTCAACCGTCCGGTTTGAAATAACGTCCTGCGGCGCCAGCAACCAGTGCCGCGTAACAGTCCACCCCAGAAAGACTCTCGCGCCGTCTTCAGTTGCAGCGTGCTGAGGCAACACTTCGCCGGCGCAAACCTTGCGCAAGCCACTCATCACCGGCAGGAATGTCTCTCGAAAAGCCACTGGCTGTGTGGCGAAACAAGCCTCGACTGACGCCATGGCATCCCTGCGCTCACCCTCATCAAGCATCGCCAGATAGAACACCATCTGACGCCAGGCATAGGCGGTATTTTTGAGCATGATCAACCGAGCATGATAGTGCTCAATCCGCATCCGATGCCGTTTGCAGATCCACTCAAAACACGCCTGCACCATGCTGCCTAATCGCGGCTGCAGTAAAACCTTCAACCCAAGCTCTTCAAACAGTAACGCGAGGTTCTGCGTAGTTAAAATCTGTTGTTGCTCAAGAATGGTGCCGTTGGTCGCCGGGTGCCATGTACCCAACTCAGCCCCTGCACGCTTTGCGCACAACGTCGCGAAGGCATTGTTTGCCACTCGCGCACGTCGTCGCCTTTGGGTAACAAGGCTCGCCAGCTCATCGGTATCAATGTCGTAATAACGTGCGTAGAGGGAGCCTGCCAGCACCCGGCCTGCTCGACTGGCAGCATCGGTAAACTTATCGGAAAACTGACCCATGAAGATATCTGCAGCGACCTCTTCCACAAAGGGCAGGTCCAGTTCCGCAGTGTCCGCCAGTGTTGAAAATTCCTGAAGAAGCTTGTTAGGCAGGATGGCGTAAGGGAAAGCAGACAGCGTCAACGCCGATGACTCAACCAGTGTCTGCTGGGCAGCTCCTGCCACCACAGCACCGGACTGACGATCGCCTTCAATGACGGCAACCCAAGGCAACTCACTAAGGCCAACCTGACGCTGAAGGTTCAGCAGTAATAACGAACGCCGTCGACGGAACGCGCGATAGGTAGAGGCGTATACCATTCTCAGCGCTTTATCGCGCAACCCCGAACTGCTCAGTTGCGCGGTCATCGCAGGCAACACCCGCGCGACGGTATCACCTGAAGTAATCAGCCCATGCTCGATCAATTCGCTGATCGTGCCACTCCTGCATCGCTGAAGGCGGCGCTGGATCGCTTGTGGAATGGCAACGCCCTCGCTCGGCCCAAACGTCAAAGCCTCATCAGGGGTGATCGGCGCGGCCAAATCAGTAAAATCCGAGAGACCGCCCTGCGCGGGATACGTTGAGAGGCGATTCGCCACAACACGAGCAATGAGCTGATGCCCCGGCCCCGCCACCTGACGAAGTTGATTCGCACGCAACGCACGGTGAGAAGCTGAACCCGGATCGCCATGCTTGCGCACAAAATCATCGACTATTTGCCTTACGCGACCGACTTGACGCCCGCTGAGCGATTGCGCGTCGCGGCCACATTGCCCAAGTAAAGAAAACAGTTCCCCCACGCGATCCGAAGAGCGCCTGTCGATACCGAGCCGTTTAAAATCCAGCTCTAGCTCGGCCGCCCGCTCACACCATCCACTAGGGTAATGACGGCACGGCCAGCCTGCATCATAGGTAAGGAGGAAATGCGAAACAGCTGAATCATAAAGCGGTAAACGCGTTTCGATCGTCTGTTTCTGCACAACGATCTGAGCCTGGGAAGGCAAGGTTGAAAGCAACTGCTTGATCTCGCCAGTGTCCACAATGTGCACCTGCGCGGCTGAAAACGGCAGCTGCGTAGAGATCGACGGGAAGAAACGCAGCCGGTCAAAGAACGGCCCAATCACGTCTATCAGCGCCCGAGCCTGCTCGGTGCGCTGCTGCCCGACTAGCCAAGCTACTGTCAGTAACGCGGCCTCTTCCGGCACATCAACCGCATAATCACAGCGGGCTAAACGTGAGTGCAGGGCCTCAAGGCCGTCATCCGTGAGATGCCAGGCATTGATATCGAGCCGTTCAAAGCCTGGACGAATACCTGGAATAGAGGCGGCCAGTTCACGCTCATAGTTCGTCAGTTCGCCACCTGCCAACAGATTGCCGGTAGCAAAGCCGCCCGTAACGACTTCTAACGTAACCCAGGCTGGAATCTCAGCAATCGGTGTACGCGAGCCATACTCGACGGTGCCTTGCAGCAGGTTCTCAATCACCTGCTGCCAGCGTGAGATACGTCTACGGGAGTTAAAGCGAGCGACTGGGCCGCAATCCAAATCGTGCGCGAACAGCGCTTTCGACAGTTGGAAGACTGCATAACCTGCGTCCATGCTAGTCACTCCTTGTGATCTGGAGGTGTGCCCAGATTGCTGTGTATGTGATGGGTCCGGAGGCTGGATTCGAACCAGCGCCCACCCGGTTAAGAGCCGAGTGTTCTACCGCTGAACTACTCCGGAACAGAGCACGCATTGTCGAGCAACACCTGAAAAATGTGAAGGGCCACGACCGTCATAAAGCTGAAGGCAAAAAAATTCTAGAACCCTGGCACTTCTCACAGGTTACGCCCCCTACACACTGCGCTAGCTTATTAGCCAGTCAAGAGCGCAATCCATGAACCGGCCAAAACCCACAAGCCGCAACACTTCGCCGATCAAGACACGGGCAAGAAACCGTTAGGCATCACCGCCCACCTGTCCCGCTGAGTGTTCGCGCTAACCATCGCACTCTGCACCCTTGGCGCACTGCAAGACCGCGTCCACCGGTCTACACCGTGCTGCTGTGCGTCGGCGTGTTCATGCTGTTATCGGCGGGTTGGATACGCTGGGTTGCGCCTAATTCATAGCTCGCAGGTATGACCCTCTCCATCAAAGAAATAGATGTTTTCGTGTTTGTAACCCCAGCGGCCTGCAGGCTCACGGATATGAGGTTCGAAGGTAAAACACGCCACCTCCTCAAGGCGCCGGTGGTTGCCCGCTTCAATGTAAAGCCGCTGATCACGTTGCGTGCAGATGCTGTGCCCGACATTCCCGGCGAAATCCAGGTTCTCGAAACCGGTGGTCTTGATCAAATCATTGGCGAATTCATAGAGTTCATTGAAGGTAGTTTCAGGTCGAACAAACCGGCGCATGCGCTCATGCAACTCGTGCTCGGCTGCATGCCCCCGGCTGAATTCAACTCCGGTCGGCACCGCTCGGCAGACGCCCTCTTCCATGTAAAAAGAGCGCGCGCAATCACCCCAATGGCTGCCTGACCTTGGGCTTAGGTCCACGGTGATCAGGTTGTAGCTGCCCACTGACTCGTCTGCAGGCCGATAGTCGCGGCCGGACACGGAAAGCAGGCTGCGCGAACCGAGTAACACAAAGGCCGGGCAGTTGTAGTACCAGGTGTCTGGGTAGCCGGCTTCGTTGAGTAACTGTGTGGCACTTCGGGCGATGGAGGTTTCTGTCGAGTCGGGCGTGATGCACGCGATGAGCTGCTGCAACACTCGCTTTGCTGCGGTTTGGACGAAATGATTAGGCGGTTTGGGCATGATCGGCATCTTCCTTGAGTCGATACAGCTTACGCAATTGCACAGCGCTCGACGCAGAGCGCTCTCGGACATTTCTCACAGCGATTTCAGGTTGTCGGTCGGAAGTGGGCTGACTAATCTCTTTGCCGTCGCTGCCAATTCAGCGGCCGGATTTGACCGTCCGACTTTAAAGAGCAAATGCACCCACACCGATCTTGGGCGTTTTTTTTACGCCTGATGTATCGTGTTGCGGTAGCTGTACGCGGGATACCTTCGGGTATGCCGGATTTGCTTCTTTAGCCGGTCGGTCAACCCGCGTATAGCTGCCACCCTAATTCGTTTGACCGCGAATCGTGGCAGTTCCATTTATAAAGGAGCTTTACCATGATCAAAGACAGCCCAAATCCCCCAGGCCAGTCAGACTACGACACCAGCACCCTGCACGAAGTGGCCTACCGTGCGATCAACCACTACCTCAACCCCGGCAAACCCATTCCCGAACCCAGCGAAGGCATCTTCACCGTGCGCGCCGACCTGGGCACCGAAACCCTGCTGGTCAACGCCTCCCAGGATCTGGCGTCCATCAGTGATATTGCCAACCACCTGGCGTTTGAAATAGAAGGCTCCCAACGCAATGTCGCGCTGGGCATCTGCCGCATGCTCGAAGGTGTGCAACTGCTGGTGGACAAAGCCCTGAACGTGGCTCATCCAGCCGCCTGAAGATGGACGAGATAGAGCGCCTGAGCTATCTTCAGGCGCTCTATCGACAGACCCGGAACAGGAAGTTACCGCTTGAACACGTCGCCCCTTCTGCGAAGCCGCACCTTCGCCCTCCTCGCCGGCCTTGCCTTTATTGCCGTGGACCAGCTAGTCAAACTGCTGGCCCTGATTTCCCTGCAAGCCAGCAGCTTCAAAATCGGCTCCAACCCTCTCAACCTTGCGCTGGAACTGAGCCTCAACCCAGGCGCCTTCCTCAGCCTGGGTGCCGCATTGCCGCCGCAGGTCAAACAGCTGATCTTTATCGTTGGAGTAGCCGTCGTGGTGGCGTGGGCCATGTGGTGGTCGCTTTCCAACTGGAGCCAGCCGCTGCGTAAAGTCTTGCCGCTTTACGCGATTGCCTTGGGTGGCATCGCCAACTTGATTGATCGTGTGTTTCGCGACGGGCATGTCGTGGATTACATGGTGTTGAACGTGGGGCCCACACATACCGGCGTGTTCAATATTGCTGATATTGCGATCACCGCCGGGGCGCTTTATTTGTTGGTGGATTTGCTCAAAAAACCGCGAAACGCTTGAATAGCCAAGGCCCTTACCCTTTGCTCTATGTCAGCTTTTCGATGACATACTGCTGAAACCAGGCCGGCTGGGTATCAGAGACGATATCGATATCTTCGCCTTCTGTAATTTCAGCAAGCTGAGCAAAACTAGGCTCACCGTCCTGCGAGTTGTCAAAAATATAAGCTCGATTGGATAGCAATATCGCCTCGGAAAGATTCTCCAAAGAGCGGTTATATCGAGATCGAATTTTGTCGGCAGGGACATCATGCCCGCCAATGGAAGTTCTATAAGCAACCCGAGCAACGTTGATATCTGCGTCTGCCGTAGCGACGTAATAAACATAGACGCGATAACCGGCAGCCTTTGCGCGCCGTAACAGCTCAATTTTGCTGGTATCCGACATAACCGTTTCAAAGGTAAAACTCACGCGTTCTTCAATCAGTGACACGCGAATAAAGTCAGATAAAGCAGACGCAATATAGGAATCAACTTGCCGGGAAGGAAAGCTGATCTGTTCGCCGCCCACAACCAGATTATCCAGTTTGGCAAGAGAGTCGGGGAATTTTAGAAGTAGCGTATGACCGCGCAAGAATGGAAGCGCCAGCCTGGCATATCGCTCAAGACCAAAAGCAGCGAACTCAAACACTCCCGTTTCGCGGATGCTTAACTCAATCGCGTCAGGGTTGATGTAGTTAACCAGCAAGTGCGCCGGTACCTTCGAGTTGAACGTACTTTTCCCACTCCCGTTAGGTCCGGCGAACATCCGGACTCGGGGCGTTGTACTCAAGCCTGGATCTGCGCCTGGGCGGATCGGCGATCCAACAGAGATTTTCTGGTTTTCAAGCGCGTGCCAGCCTTGATCGTCCCGTAGGCTTCGACTGGTCGAATAACCAGGGCCTCTGTGTTTGACACTTTCATGAGTTGGCCAGCACGCACCACGAGGACAGACTCACCCTTGGAAATGGCAACCTCGTAAGCGTCCCGAAATGCCTTGGCGGCGATAGAGGGAATACTCGATTCTTGGGCAAGCACCTGTGCTTCGGTGATCTGCGGCTTGACTTTTTTACGCGACATGCTGGTCTCCGGCTTAGGACAAGGGAGGATCAATAACGATTAGCATAGATCACCCTGAGCGTCGATCGCTGGTTCGACTTTACCTCAATATGTATCCCCTGTCCTCTCAGCCGGTATCAGCGACACCAGCATCGAGGTAGACGTTTTCAAAACACCGACCACCCAATCCGCTCGCTCAGCAATTCCAACGCCTTCATCCCCGCCAGCGAGTTCCCCGCCGCATTCAGCTCCGGCGACCACACGCACACCGTAAACTGCCCCGGCACCACCGCGACGATCCCGCCACCAACCCCACTTTTACCCGGCAAGCCAACGCGGTAGGCAAAGTTGCCGGCTTCGTCATACAGCCCACTGGTGGCCATGATCGAGTTGACTTGCTTGGTCTGGCGCGCGGTCAAGATCTGCTCGCCACTGTGGGCACTCACGCCCTCGTTGGCCAGGAAGCTGAAGGCCCGGGCCAGATCCAGACAGCTCATTTGCAGCGCGCAGTAGTTGAAGTAGCTGTGCAGCACCGCGTCGACGTCGTTGTGGAAGTTGCCGAAGGACTTCATCAAGTAGGCCATGGCTGCGTTACGCGCGCCATGTTGCGCTTCGGAGTCGGCGACGACGCTGTTGACCAGGATTTGCGGGTTACCGGACAGGCGCCGCACGAAGTCGCGCATCGACAGAATCGGCACGGCAAAGCGTGACTGGTTGATGTCGCAGATCACCAGGGCGCCGGCGTTGATGAAGGGGTTGCGTGGGCGCCCGCGTTCGAACTCCAGCTGCACCATGGAATTGAACGGTTGCCCCGAAGGCTCGTGGCCCAGGCGTTCCCAAATGGTTTCGCCGCCATGATCGATGGCCTGTACCAGGCTGAACACCTTGGAGATGCTCTGTACCGAGAACAGCGTGTCGGCGTCGCCTGCGCAATAGGCCGAGCCGTCGTTGCCGTACACGGCGATGCCAAGTTGGTTGGCGGGTACATCGGCCAGCGCGGGGATGTAGTCGGCCACTTTGCCCTGGCCGATCAGTGGGCGGACTTCGCCCAGGATCGAATCCAGCAGTGCCTGCATGTCTTGTCCGGTCATTCTTTTTGAATCAGTGGTAAGCGGGCCGCGGAGGATACTTCAATGTGCCCGCAAGAACACCACTCAACCAATGTGGGAGCGGGCTTGCTCGCGAATGCGGCGGGTCAACCGATGAATTTTTGACTGCTACACCGCTTTCGCGAGCAAGCCCGCTCCCACTTTTTTCACCCCGTGCACTTCAAAAATACGCCACATCCGACACCTGCTCATCGAGCACATCCCGCGCCAGCGCCCAGGCGCGGTCCTTGGACTCCACCACCAGCAGCGGGTAGCCCCAGGCCTTGCCAAACATCACCGCAAACGGCTTGAGGGCCAGGCGTTGCGCGGCGCTGGGTTCCACCTGGATCATGCCTTTGACGTAAGTGCGCAGCGCCTGTTTGTTTTTCTTCATCCAGATCGAAGCGTGTTTACGCTCCTCATGGGAGTGCTCGTGGTTGTTTTCGTCGACGGCTTTTTCGTGCAGCAGCACAAAGGACTGCTGGCGAGCGAGCAAGCTTTCGAACACAACAAAAGCATCCTCGGGGCCGCCTTCGTTCGGGGCGTCAAACACGATTTTCACCACGGGGAAGGTTGTACTGTCGAGTCGCATGGCAAAGCTCCTTAATGAGAGTAAATCTCATCATAGCGCTCAGCGCGCTGGACGACATTGCACAGAATAGCCAGAATGTTTCGCAATTCGGCCAATAAGCGAATCCGCCATGCAACGCCACCGCCTTGAAGAACGTGACCTTTCCCGGTCCAGGGACGCCGACCTGATCCCGCGCGCAGTGGTGGCCGTGGGCGCCACCAGTACGTCCGAGCGTTGGGAGCACACGCCGCACGCCCATCGCAAAGGCCAGTTGATGTACACCCTGCGCGGGGTGATTCATTGCCAGATCGAGGCCGGCATCTGGATCGTGCCGCCCCAGTGCGCACTCTGGATTCCGGGTGGCCTGGCCCATGCCGCGCGGGGCGCCGGGGAAGCGGAGGTGTATTGCCTGCTGATCGACCCGGACGCCGCCGGCGCCCTGCCCACCCAAGGCTGCACCTTGGCGGTGTCCGGCCTGTTGCATGAGCTGATCAGCAAAGCGGTAACGTTTCCCCATTTGTACGAAGAAAACGGCGCACAGGGCCGCCTGATCAGCACATTGCTCGACGAACTGGCCCAGGCCCCCATTGAGGACCTGCACCTGCCCATGCCCCAGGACCTGCGCCTGCGGCGCCTGGCCGATAGCTTGCTGGCGGACCCCAGCGACAAGTCCACGCTCGAACAATGGGCACAGCGCATCGGTATGAGCGAGCGCAGCATGACGCGCCTGCTGCTGGAAGAGTTGGGGTTGAGTTTCGGCCGTTGGCGCCGGCAGTTGCATGTGATTTTGTCACTGCAACGCCTGGCCAAGGGTGAAAGCGTGCAACGGGTGGCGCTGGACCTGGGTTACGAGAACGCCAGCGGCTTTATCACCATGTTCCGTAAAGCCGTGGGCCAGCCGCCGGCGCGTTACCTGGCGGATCGCGCCGGCGCGTCGAGTGCAACGGCGGCTGGCGCCATCGCGTTGCACCCGGACAGTTGATCAACGCTGAACCGGAATACGGATATCGCCGCCTTTGCACTGGGTTTTTACACTCCTGGGGCAGCCGGCAAACCGCAGCTCCTTGCTCAGGCACACGCGCACTTCGGACAGCACCTTGCCCTTGCAAATGACCGCCATGCCATGGTTGCCCATGGCCGGGTTGCTTTGCCGGAACAAGCTCTCGATCTCGCGTGCCTGCATGTAATTGGGCACGTTGAACGGCTGCAACTGCTGCGGAATCTGCACGGCGGCCAGCGCTGTATCACTTGCCTCCAGATAGCTCGATGCGTCCAGCCCGCTGCAGGTGCCGTGTTTGGCCCACTCGTGCTTGAGCAACGCCTGCGTCGGATAGATCAGCGCACCCTTGGCGAGGTCCGCCGCCGACAGCCGAGATTGCGTATCGCACGATGCCGGCCAGCCGCCTTTGGCGTACTGCGGCCAAAGCCCGTGCAGCACAAACCCATAACCTTTACCTGTGCATTGCTCGTTGCCGGGGTTGGTCAGGCAGAACGTCGGCGACCATGACAACGACAGCACATAAAAATCAAACTCCCCAGGCGTCCCCTGGCTACGCGGGGCCGCCAGCACATTGGTGGCGAGTAACAGCCACAACAGCATCCAATATTTCATTTGCCTATTCCTGAAAGAAAAAACAGGTATATCCCGCTCAACCCGGCAAATTGGGGTTTCGTTGTAACACCTTATCGAGGATCCGATCAGTCTTGAGCGCCTCGATCGCCAGTGAAGGGTGCTCGGACTCGCCACGAATATGTGCGTTCATGGCCAGCACGTGATGCCACTGGATATGTGTATGGCAGGGTATTTCCAGCACCTCATTCACCTCACCTTCCAGGCGTAAAGGCTGGTCGTCAAATACCGCAAAGGTGATGCGGCCACGGCTGCCGATCAGCTCGACCTTGTCTTCGCGCCGGTCTGCAACAAAGTTCCAGCAACCCATGCCCAGCGCGCCGTTCGCGAAAGTCCAGCACGCCGTTACCGCATCTTCCGCCGCGTAATGGCCGGCCTGTCGCGCGGTAAACCCGGTGACCTCGACAATATCGCCGGCCAGGTACTGGAACAAATCGAACCCATGGCTGGCCAGGTCGGCAAAGTAGCCGCCACCGGCAATGGTCGGGTCGGTGCGCCAGTTGGCAGCGCTGGCATCGGCGGCCGCCGGTGGCTTGCACAGGCTCCAGGTCACGTGGCGCAACTCGCCGATACGCCCTTGCTGCAGCCAGTCGCGTACTTGCTGGAAGCGCGGCAACGAACGGCGATAGTAGGAGACAAACAAGTGCAGCCCGGCACGCTCGAAGGTGCGCTGCATCAAGGCGCTCTGCTCGGCATTCAGCGACATGGGCTTTTCGACGCAGCAATGCTTGCCGGCCGCCGCCACCATCAGGGCATATTCGAGGTGGCTGTCGGGCGGTGTGGCGATGTACACCGCGTCCACTTCGGGGTCGTCGATCAAGGCCTGGGCGTCGGTATAGAAACGCGCGATGCCGTGGCGTGCCGCATAATCGCGCACCGCTTCTTCGCGGCGCCCCATTACGGCCACCAGCGCCGAACCTGGCGCTTTGTAGAAGGCGGGTCCACTCTTCAGTTCAGTCACGCTGCCACAGCCAATCATGCCCCAACGTACGGTATTCATCAGTTGTCCTCGTCCGTTTTCATCAAGGGGGCAGTATCCACATGACCGCCCGTGCATGCCACCCTCAATCAGCATGACAATTGCATTACACTTTCATGACAGTCATTGAGCCAGGCAGGTGTAGACATTGAAAATACGCGCAACCGTTATTTGTGAACACGAGGGGCATATCCTCTTCGTGCGCAAGGCCCGCTCCAAATGGGCATTGCCGGGCGGCAAGGTCGAGCGTGACGAGCGCCCGGTCGGCGCCGCCGCCCGCGAGCTGGAAGAAGAAACCGGCTTGAATGTGGATGGCTTGCTGTACTTGCAGGAGCTGAAGGCCCGCGACACCGTGCACCACGTGTTCGAGGCCTCGGTGGTGAACATCAGCGAGGCGCGCCCTTGCAACGAGATCATTGACTGCCGCTGGCACGCTTATGGCGCCATGGACGAACTGGACACCACCGACGCTACCCGCCACATCGTCAAGTCGTTCCTAAGGCGCCTGTAAGTCCGCGCTCTGCCCGCTGTCCAGCAACCCACGCTTGACCCCACCCTTGGCTTTCTGCCGTTCGACAAAGGATTTGACGAACGCGGCAGCGGCTGTGTGCGCCACAGGAACGGCCATGGCCTGGTGAATGGTCATGAAGTCATCGTCAAGCAGACGCCAGTGCGCAGACACACGGGTTTGCAGAAAATCCCTCACCCCCGCCGCCGCATCCAGGCCTTGCTCGATAAACCAGTCCACCGCCGCCGCCGAAGTGGGCGCACGCACCAGTTCTGCGTGCTGCACGGTTCGGCTCAGATACAGGTCGTAGGCCGCGCCCTGGCCCACCGCGATGCGCTTGCCCGGCGCGTCCAGTTGCGCCACCTGGGTCAGCGCCGAATCAGCCGCCACCAGGTACGTGCCCTTGATCGCCACATAGGGTGCGCTGAAGGCGATTTGCTGCTCACGCACCGGCTCGATCGCCAAAAACGCCACGCGCCACACGTCCTCGGCCAAGGCGGCAAAGACCTTGCCGGCGGCCTCGAAGGTGATCAGCTCAAGGCGGGCGCCCAGTTCCTCGGCCAGCGCGCGTGCGAGTGCCACCGACACCCCTTGCGGCTCGCCATCGGCGCCGCGTTGCGCCAGCACCGGGTTACCAAGGTTGATAGCGGCGCGCAGCACGCCATCCGGGGCCAGCTGTTGCAGTACTTGCGGGTCAATCATCGAGCGCTCCTTGACGGGTCCGTTGCACAGTCTTACGGATCACAAACGGCAATACGCCGCCGTGCTCAAGGTACCCAAGCTCTTGCAGCGAGTCGAGGCGCAAAGCCAACAGGCTCGTGGCAATACTGCCGTCAGCGCGCTCGATACGCAGGGTGATCGGGTTGTCACCCACCGTCAGTTGCGCAAGCCCCAGGAACGTCAGGCGCTCACGCCCATCCAGCGCGAGTTCCTGCACCGAGGCGCCCTCGGCAAAGACCAGTGGTAGCACCCCCATGCCAATCAGGTTGCTGCGGTGGATGCGCTCGATACTGCGCGCCACCACCGCCTTGATCCCCAGCAGGTTCAGCACCTTGGCCGCCCAATCACGGCTGGAGCCGGCGCCATAATTGATGCCCGCAAACAGTACGGTCGGCGTGCCCGTATAAGTTTGCGCTGCCAGGTACAGCGGCTGGTACTGCGTGCGTTCGGCATTCCACGCCCAAACGCCTTGGCGCGGTGCTTGTTGCGGGTCCAGCAGGTTGTTCAGGCGCGGGTTGGTAAACGCGCCGCGCACCATCACTTCGTGGTTGCTGCGCCGGGTCGAATACTGGTTGAAGTCCGCTGCGGCCTCTCCTCGCTCACGCAACCAGCCACCGGCCAGGCTGTCGGCGGGGATAGTACCGGCCGGTGAGATATGGTCGGTGGTGACGTTATCACCCAGCACCACCAACGCCTTGGCGCCACTCAAGGACAGGCTCGATGCAGGCAATAACGACACGTGCGCCAAGTATTGCGGGCGGCGCAAATACGTCGAGTCCGGGTGCCAGGCAAACTGCACACTGCCATCGGCCTCCAGCGCCTGCCAATGATGGGTACCCTGCCACAACAGTTCGCCACGCGCCTGAAACAATGCCGGGCGCACCACCTGACTCACCTGCGCCGCCACCTCGGCATCGCTGGGCATCAGCTCATGCAGATACACCGGCTTGCCCTGGGCATCCAGCGCCAACGGGTAAGCCGACAGGTCGATATCGATGCTCCCGGCTATCGCGTAGGCCACGCACAGCGCGGGTGACGCCAGGTAACCGGCCTGAACTTGCGGGTTGACCCGCCCTTCGAAATTGCGATTGCCCGACAACACCACCACGCCCTTCAGCCCTTGCCGGGCGAAGACTTCGACATGCGCCTCAAGGCTGCCGGAGTTGCCGATGCAGGTCATGCAACCGAACCCCGCCAGGTCAAACCCCAGCGCCGCAAAGTCCTCCAGCAGCCCAGCCGCTTCCAGGTAATCGGCCACCACCCGCGACCCGGGCGACAGCGAGGTCTTGACCCACGGCTTGCGCCCAACCCCACGCGCACGCGCATTGCGCGCCAGCAGCCCGGCCTGGATCATCTGCGCAGGGTTGGCGGTGTTGGTGCAACTGGTGATCGCCGCCATCACCACCGCGCCATGGGTCAGCGGCGCAGCGAATGACGGCTCAAAAAACTGCTGGCCAGCCTCCATCTGCACATGCTGATGAAAGGACGCTGCGGCATTTGCCAGGGATTGGCGTTGGTGCGGCTGATGCGGGCCGGCAACACTGGGCTCTACCTCGGCGAGGTTCAGTTCGATCAACTCATCGAACTGCGGCTCCACGGCTTGCCGCCACAATGATTGCGCCGCCATATAAGCCGTGACTTTGGCCAGCAACGGCGTCGGTCGCGCACTCAACTTCAGGTACGCCAGGGTCTCGTCGTCGAACGGGAAAAACACCACCGTCGCGCCATACTCCGGCGCCATGTTCGCCACCGTGCCGCGTGCCGCCCAGCTCAGGGACGACAGACCAGGGCCGGTGAACTCGACGAACTTGCCGACCATGCTGCGCTGGCGCAACAGCTCAGTGACGGTCAAGGCCAGATCGGTCGCCGTCACGCCAGGGCGCAAGGCATTGCTCACCCGAATCCCCACCACCTGCGGAAAGGGAATCGGCACCGGCTCACCGAGCATCGCCGCCTGCCCTTCCAGCCCGCCCACGCCCCAGCCCAGTACACCAATGGCATTGATCATCGGCGTGTGGCTGTCAGTGGCGACCATGCAGTCCGGGTGCAGCAGCACGCCACCGTCGGCGGCCGGGCTTTCCCATACCACCTGCGCAATCGACTCCATGTTCATTTGATGGATAATCCCGGTGCCTGGCGGGATCACCTTGAAGTTGTCCAGGCTGGCCTGCGCCCACTTGATAAACCGGTAACGCTCGCTGTTGCGGCGAAAGTCGATGTCGAGGTTGGCCTGCACCGCACCGGCTTCGGCGTAGTGCTCCACAATCACCGAATGATCGATGGTCAACACTGCCGGTATTGAAGGATTCACCGCCGTCGGATCGCCCCCCAACTGCGCCACCACGTCGCGCATACCGGCGAAATCCGCCAGGGCCGGCAGGCAGGTGGTGTCGTGGAACATCAGGCGATTGGGCTGAAACGGCACCGCGCAATCCGGCCCCGTGCCGATCGCCCGCGCCAGCACTTGCGGCAACGAAGCCGGGGCGCAGCGGGCGATGTTTTCCAGCAGGATGCGCAGGCAATACGGCAGCCGCTGCAACTGCACCGGCGTCAGCAGTTTATGCAGGTCGACATAGGCGTAGCGCTGGCCGTCGACCGTCAGGTGGTTGAGGTAGTCACTCATAGCTGCGCGAACACCCGTTCGATGCGCGCCAGGCCCCAATCCAGCTCGGCGCGAGTGATGGACAGCGGTGGTGCGATGCGCAATACGTTTTCGTGGGTTTCCTTGGTCAACAGGCCTTGCGCGAGCAGCGCTTCACAGATCGGCCGGGCATCGCGGTCCAGCTCCACGCCCACCCACAAGCCACGCCCGCGAATCTCGCGAATCGCTGGCGAGTTCATCGCCTTCAGGCGCTCTACCAGGTACTGACCGAGCTGCGCGCTGTTGTCGATCAGGCCTTCGTCTTCCAGCACGTTCAGGGCTTCCAGGCCGACCGCCGCCGCCAGCGGGTTGCCGCCGAAGGTCGAGCCGTGGCTGCCGGCGTCGAACAGGTCCATGATCGAGTGGTCGGCCACAAACGCTGACACCGGCATGATCCCGCCGCCCAGGGCTTTGCCCAGAATCAGCGCGTCCGGGCGAATGCCTTCATGCTGGAAGGCAAACCATTTGCCGGTACGGCCCAGGCCCGACTGGATCTCATCGAGGATCAGCAAGGTATTGGTCGCGTCGCACAGCTGGCGCAGCTCACGCAGGAACCCGGCGGGCGACACGCGAATACCCGCCTCGCCCTGGATTGGCTCGATCAGCACCGCGCAGGTGTCGGCGGTAATGGCTTGGCGAAAACTTTCGATATCACCAAAGCGTGCTTCGCTGAAACCATTGCAGAACGGGCCGAAATCCGCCTTGTAAGCCGCCTCGGACGAGAAGCCGACAATGGTCGAGGTGCGGCCGTGGAAGTTGTTATCCGCCACCACAATGTTTGCCTGATTGGCGGCGATACCCTTGACCCGGTAACCCCAGCGGCGCGCGGCTTTGATCGCGGTTTCGACGGCTTCGGCGCCGCTGTTCATCGGCAGCGCCGAATCAAAACCGCTGATGCGGCACAGGGCCTTGAGGAAGTTACCCAATGGTTCGCTGTAGAACGCGCGCGACACCACGCTGATCTTGTCGATCTGCGCCACGGCGGCAGCGCGGATACGCGGGTGCACATGGCCGTGGCTGACGGCGGAATAGGCCGACATCATGTCCAGGTAGCGCTTGCCATCATCGCCAATGGCCCAGACGCCCTCGCCTTTGACGATGACCACCGGCAGTGGCGAATAGTTGTGGGCACAGAATTGGTGTTCGAGGGTGATTGCCGGGTTGGGGTGCATGGGGATGTCCTGCCAAAAGAGGATTTAACCAACAATGAAGATCGAATGTGGGAGCTGGCTTGCCTGCGATAGCGGTAAACCTGCCCCGTGCAGGTCACTGACATACCGCTATCGGAGGCAAGCCAGCTCCCACAGTTTTAAATGCATTTCAACTCAGGCGCTAAGCAGTTTGCCGCTGCGAATCGGCGTGGCGCCGGAGACACGTCCCAGCGGGTCGCCCGGCTTCACAAAGCGCACATCGCGGCGCATGTACAGCACGCCGATGTTGTGGCTGTTGACCGTGACGGTGTTGCCGCTGTGCGGGTCCACGATGTCAAACAGTGGCTGGCCCGCTTCAATCCGGCTGCCAACCGCTGCCCGGTGCACCAGCACGCCGGCACTCGGCGCATAAAACTGTTCGCTGCCCGCCAACGGCGTGGCCGGGTTGCGCAACGCAGGCAAAGGCCGCGGTGTGCCTTCGATGGCGCCCAGGTGCGTGAGGTAATCGATGATCGCCGTGGCGTCGTGTTCGGCCAGCTCGTAGGACACATCCCGCTGACCACGATGCTCCACCGTCACCGCAATGCTGCTGTCCGGAATCGGGAAGCGATCCCCCAGACGCTCACGCAGGTTGACCCACAGCAGGTACAGCGCTTCATCAAACGAATTGGCCTGGGAATCGGTGGCCAGCAAGGTGGCTTCAGCGCCGATGTAGCGCGCCAGCGGCTCAATGGTCGGCCACACCGTTTCGCCGGTGTAGAGGTGCATCGCCGCTTCGCGGGAGCAGTGCAGGTCCAGCACGATGTCGGCATCGTGGGCCAGCAGCATCAGGGTCTGTTGCAGCGACTGGTATTCGTCCATCGGCTGGGCGGCGCGCAGGCATTCGCCCCAGGCGGCGCGGATCAACTCGCGGTTGGCGTTGATGTCCTGTCCAAGCGCATGCTCTACCTTGTCGGCAATCGCCTGGTACGGCACCGCAAAGCCTCGGTTGTAATTCCGCCCGCTGCCCAGTTCAAACCGCCCGCTGGGTGCGCCCATGATGTACTGGCCCAGGCCCGCCGGGTTGGCCACGGCCACCAACACGATTTGGGCATTCAGGCGCCCGGCACTTTCCAGCGCCACCAGGTGCCTGCGCAGTTGTGCGGCCACCAGCATGGCAGGGGTTTCATCGGCATGCAGCGCCGCCTGAATATAGATTTTTCGACCTGCACCCACTGCACCGTAATGCTCACTCTCCACGTGCCTGTGGGTGCCTTGTGTCGCTTGCAGCAAGGGGTGTTGATTAAGTTTCATAAACCGGAAGTCTCGATATTCGAGTGACGTTTGCTTGGGGAAAATACTAACGAGACCAAGTGATCGCCGGTAAGGGCGGCCACCGCTATCTTGATCTGATAATCCGATCACGGTGGGAGCCGGCAAGCCCGCTCCCACACTGAGGGGTTACCAGAGCGCCAGGGTGTACCCCAGCATCACGCGGTTCTCGTTCACATCATTGAAGTAGTTGCCCTTGCTCAGGGCGTTGCGCCAGCGCATCGACACGCCTTTGAACGTGCCGCTCTGCACCACATAGCCCAGGTCCAGGTCGCGCTCCCACTCGCGGCCTTCGCGGTTAAAGCCGAGCACTTCGGCCGAGTCGCCCTTGGCGTACTTGATGCCGAACAACAAGCCTGGCAAGCCGAGGTCGGCAAAGTTGTAGTCGTAGCGCGCATGCCAGGCACGCTCGCGGGTCTGGGTGAAGTTGCTGAACTGGTACTCGGTAAACAGGTAGCTGATGGAGCCGTCCAGGTAGGTAAACGGCGTGGTGCCGTACTGGCGCTGGTAACCGCCGCCGATGCTGTGACCGCCGTACTGGTAGGTAAACCGTGTGCTCAGCGCACTGTTGTCGACGTCGCCGGCCAGGCCCGCGCCGTCCTTGTCGGAGTTGAAGTAGCGGATATCGGTTTTCAGCGTGCCGCCGCCCAGGCCGAAGTTGTTTTTAAAGCCCACGAATTGCTGCTGGTAGATGCTGTCCAGCGCGGCATAGTGGTAGCTGAGCAAGGTGTTGGGCGTCAGCGAGTAATCGCCGCCGGCAAAGCGAAACTTGTCGCTCAGGGCCGTGCTTTTGTAGACCTTGCTGACGGTGGTCAGCTTCATGTCTTCGTAGTTGGTGGAGTCGCGGTCCTTGGCCTGGTCAATCTGACCGAGGGTCAGCTTGAGGTTGCTGATATCGTTGGACACCAGTTGCGTACCGTTGAACGACTGCGGGAACAGGCGACTGGTGTTGGGCTGCAGGATCGGCAGGTCCGGCACCAGGTAACCGATGCGTAGTTCGCTCTTGGCGAAGCGTGCCTTGGCAGTCACGCCGAGTTTGGAGTACTCGTCGGAGACATTTTTGTCGCTGTCACGCTGTAACAGGCCAGTACCGGAAAGGCCTGGGCTGGAGTCGAGTTTTACCCCCAGCATGCCGATCGCATCCAGGCCGAAGCCCACGGTGCCCTCGGTAAATCCGGACTTGATACCCAACAGAAAGCCTTGGGCCCACTCGGCGCGCATCGACTGCGATGCGTTCTCGCGGTAATCACGGTTGAAGTAGTAGTTCTTCAATTCCAGCGTACCGCTGCTGTCCTTGATGAAGTCGGCCTGGGCGGCGAACGGGATCATCCCGCTGCTCACGACGCCTACGCCGGTGATGAGTTGAGTCAGGGATTTTTTCATTTTTTTAAGCTCCTGGCAGTCGGTTTGGGGGTGTTTTTATTGTTCTTCGGGCATGGCTTCGCCGTTCGCGCAAATCAGCGATTTGCGCGGCGGGTAAAGTCAGCTCTGGTTTACAGCTCTGGCTACAGCGCTAGCGGAACGGGGCCTTGGCGGATGCGATAGCCACCGTTTTCCAGTTTCTCCAAAGGGCTGGCAGCGGCCAACAGCTTGCGGGTGTAAGGGTGTTGCGGGCGGTCGAAAATCTCATCGCGCGCGCCCATTTCCACCACCCTGCCCTCGCTCATCACCGCCACCCGGTGCGCAATGCGCTCCACTGCCGCAAGGTCGTGGGAGATGAACAGGCAGGCAAAGCCATACTGCGCCTGCAGGCGTTCGAACAGCTCCAGAATCTGCTTCTGGATGGTCATGTCCAACGCCGAGATCGGCTCGTCGGCAATCACCAGCCGTGGGTGGCGCACCAGCGCGCGACCAATCGCCACGCGCTGGCGCTGACCGCCGGAGAGCTGATGCGCGAAGCGCTCGACAAACTGCTCGGCCAGGCCGATATCCACCAGGGTTTTCGTCACCCGCTCACGTTTTTGCTCGGCGCTCATACCGGGCACGTGGCGCAGCGGTTCGGCGAGGATGTCGCCGATCTTCATGCGCGGGTCGAGGGACGAATACGGGTCCTGGAAAATCATCTGGCACTGCAGGCGATGTTCACGGTTGCCGGACTTGAGAATGTCCACGCCTTCAAACTCGATAGCGCCGGCACAGGCTTTATTCAGGCCGACAATCGCCCGGCCCAGAGTGGTTTTGCCCGAGCCACTGCCGCCCACCAACGCCAGGGTTTCACCCGGCGCGATACTCAGGTTCGCCGAGTGCACCACGCGCTTGAACTGGCTGCGCCCCCAAAGGCTGCGCGGGCCAGGGTGTTCGATGCACACATCCTTGACCGTCAGCAGCGGGCCATTGGCCTTGGGCAATGACGCAAGCACGCCACGGCGGGGCAAGGCTTCGAGCAATTGCCGGGTGTACTCGGCCTTGGGGGACAACAGGATTTGTTCGATGGTGCCCTGCTCCACCGCGCGGCCTTCGCGCATCACCACCACTTTGTCGGCGTAGCGCGCTACCAGCGACAGGTCATGGCTGATAAACAGAATCGCCGTGCCCTGCTCGCGGGTCAGGTCGAGCATCAGCTTCAATACATCCAGTTGCGCCAGGCAATCCAGGGCTGTGGTGGGTTCGTCGGCAATCAGCAGAGCCGGGCGCAGCAGCATCACCGAAGCGAGCATGATGCGTTGGCGCATGCCGCCGGAAAACTCGTGGGGAAACGCCGCCAGGCAGCGTTCGGCGTCCTTGATGCCGATATGGCCAAGCATTTCCAGACTGCGCGCGCGGATTTGCTGCTCCGTCAGTTTGGTGTGCAGGCGCAGGCCCTCGGCCATCTGCTCGCCGATGCTCATCGAGGGGTTGAGCGAGACCATCGGCTCCTGGAACACCATGCCGATCTTGGCCCCACGCAGTTGCCGCAATTGCTCCGGCGCAAGGCTATTGAGGTCGTGACCCTGGAAGCGCACCTGGCCGCCGCAATGCTGCAGCGGCGGTGGCAGCAGGCCAATGGCGGCGCGGGCGGCCATGGTCTTGCCGCTGCCGGACTCGCCCACCAGCGCCATGATTTCGCCTGGAGCGATGGTAAAGCTCAAGTCATTGACCGCCAGCGGGCCGTGGGCGCCGACGCGGATTTTGAGGTGATCGACGGCCAAGAGTACGTCAGTCATGTTCATTTACTCATCCGTGGATCGAGGCGGTCACGCAAGGCGTCACCACACAGGTTGAACGCCAGCAGCGCCATGGCGATGCAGACCCCGGGAAACAGCCCCAGCCAACTGGCCGTGGCGATATACGGCCGGCTGGCCGCGAGCATGTTGCCCCAGGTGGCGGCCGGTGGCGGCACGCCCAGGCCGAGGAAGCTCAAGGCGCTTTCGGCGAGGATCGCCCAGCCGAACATGCTGGTGGCCAGTACACACACCGGCGCCACGCAGTTAGGCGCAATGTGACGCAGCATGGTGTACAGCTCGGAGTTGCCGATCACCCGCGAGGCTTCGACAAACTCCTTCTCGCGCAGCGACATCACCGTGCCGCGCACCACCCGCACCACCGACGGTGTATACGCCAGGCTCAATGCGAAGACGATGCCGTACAGGCTCGGACCGATGATCGCCATCAGGCCCAGCGCCAACAGGATGCCGGGAAATGCCAGCAATGCGTCGTTGATCATCATCAGGCCACGGTCGACCCAGCCGCGCAGGAAACCGGCGAGCAGACCCAGGAAGGTGCCGGCGACAATCGCCATGCTCACCGTCAGCACACTCACCCACAGGCTGGTGTGTGCGCCGATCATCAAGCGGCTGAGCACATCGCGGCCGTATTCATCGGTGCCCAGCAGGTGCGCGGCGGTGGGTGCCTGCAAACGCGCCAGCAGGTTCAGCGCCAGCGGATCGTGGGGCGTCCACACCAGGCCGAGCGCGGCCATGATCAATAGCAAAGCCAGCAAACTCGCACCTATCAGCGCGTTCAACGGCGGCACACGCCAGGCCCTGGGGGCGCGCGCAGGCGCCGCCAGCAGCACCTCGGGAGCAACAGGCAGTGGCTTATTCATAACTTAACCCTGGGGTCGAAGAGCGGGTACAGCAGGTCTACCAACAGGTTGACCAGCACATAAACAAAGGTCACCAGCAGCAGGCAGCCTTGCAGCACCGGGTAGTCCCGGGCGTAGATCGCGTCGACCATCAGCCGCCCGATGCCCGGCAGCGTGAACACGGTTTCGAGCACGGCGATGCCGCTGAGCAGGTTGCCGAGGATCAGGCCGATCAGGGTCAGCGTCGGTGCAAACGAGTTGCGCAAGGCATGCCGCCACAACACGGCGCGCTCCGATAAGCCTTTGGCGCGGGCATGGGTGATGTACTCCAGGCGCAGCACTTCAATAGCACTGGCCCGCGCCATGCGGGTGATCGCGCCCAGCTCCACCAGCGTCAGCGTCACAATCGGCAATACGATAAAGGTCACGGCCTGCCAGAGTGACTGGCTGAACGACACATACCCCACCACCGGCAACCAACCCAGCTTGATACCGAACGCATACAGCAACAGCAAGCCGAGCCAGAAGCTGGGAATCGATAGCAGCAGCGTCGCCGTCGAGACCACGCCAAAGTCCAGCGCGCTGTCCTGCTTCCAGGCCGCGAGCAGGCCCGCCGGCACGGCGATCAGAGCCGCCAGCAACACCGACACCAAAACGATCCCGGCGCTCACCTGGAAGCGATCCAGAATCAGCGGCAGCACCGCTTCATTGGTGGTGATCGAATGCCCGAGGTCGCCGCTGAGCACCGCTTTAAGCCAGATCACAAACTGCACCGGCAGCGGCTGGTCCAGGCCCAAAGATGCACGCGCAACTTCCAGGCTATGGGCGTCGGCCATGTCGCCGAGCATCAGCAGCGCCGGGTCACCCGGCACCAGGCGGATGATCGCGAACACCATCAGCGAGATCAGCAGCAAGGTCGGAATCGACATTGCCAGGCGTTGAGAGATAAAACGAAACATCCTTAATTGCTCCCGGAAGCGGGGACGCTGACGGTCCACAGGCGCGGCTTGGACACCGGCCAGGTGCGCAGGCCCTGCACGTAATCACGGCTGGCGGCAATCGCGTTGCCGTTGTACATCGGGATCAGCGGCACGTCCTTGAGCATTTGCTGATGCAGTTGGTCGAACAGCGCCTGGCGCTGGGTAATGTCGCCCTCGCGCTGGGCTTCGCGCAGCCAGTGACGGGCGTCGGGGTTGTCCCAGACTTTGCGGGCTTCCTTGTCCTTGTCGCCGGTCATCGAGTCAAAACTCAGGGCTGGGTCGAGGCGCTCGGAATACGGGAACGCCATCATCTGGTAGTTGCCGCTCTGGTAGCGCTCCAGCTGGGTGCCCCACTCCAGGGTTTCCAGCTCCAGGTTGATGCCGCTGGCCTTGGCCATGGCTTGCACGAATACGCCCATGTCGAAGATCGCGGCGTAGCGTTTGTTGACGATCAGCTTGATCAGCTCGCCCTTATACCCAGCCTCACGCAACAGTTGCGCGGTCTTGGCCGGGTCGAAGGTGTAGCCCTGGTCTTCGACGCCAGTGTGGTAATGACTGCCCCGCGCAACCATCGAGTTGTTGGCCTTGGAGCGGCCACCAGTGAGGGCTTCAACGATCTGCGCGGAGTCCAGGGCGTGAGCGATGGCCTGGCGCAGGCGCACATCTTTAAGCAGCGGGTCGCGGGTCTGGAACAGCAACGCATTGACAGACATGGTGCCGCTGGAGGTCACGCGCACGCCGGGGTTGGCGGCAAGCTCGGTGGCGTCCATCGGCGTCACATCAATCAGCAGGTCGACGTTTTTCGACAGCAACGCCGCCTTGGCCGCCGCCGGGTCGGGGATCACCAGCAAGCGCACACGGTCCAGGCTGGTGGTTTTGTTGCCGGTGTAGCCGTCAGGGTCTTTTTCATCACGCGAGGTGTAGCTGGCATTGCGCAACAACTCGATGTATTGGCCGGGCTTCCACTCGCCCAGCTTGAACGGGCCGGTGCCGATCGGCGCCTTCCACGTGCCGTCGGCGTTGAGCGAGTCGGGTGACAGAATGCCGCTGCCACCACACTCCGGCAGCGCGGTGCTGGTGAGGAACAGGCCATTGGGCTGGTCGAGGGTGAACACCACGGTGAGCGGGTCGGGCGCGCTCATGTCGGTAATCTTGGCGCCGCCATGCCCGTCGAACTCCGACGCACAGCGCCATTGGGTCTTGGGGTCGAGGAAGCGTTTCCAGGTCCACAGCACCTCGGCGGACGTGAGTGGCTTGCCGTTCTGGAATTTCACCCCGCCGCGCAGGTGGAAGGTGTAGCGCAAGCCGTCGTCGGAGACTTGCACGTCCTTGGCCAGCAGCGGGCCGACGGTCGCGTCCTCACGAAACGCCACCAGCCCTTCGGTGATGTGCATGATCACCGCGTCAGAGTTGGTGTCGCGGTTCACGCCCGGATCGGTGCTGCGGATATCGGCGTTAAGCGCCACCTTCAAGACGCTTTCAGCCTGGGCAGTGCCCATCAGCGTCGCAGACAAGGCGCCTGCCAGGATTAAAGTCTTGTTCATTGATAAATGCACCTTAAGTGTTCCTTACGCATGGGTTCGGACGCTGGCAGGACCCAAAAAGAGGCACGGCCGAACTCCTGAATAGTTGTTGTTGTTTTAGTCGCCGTTCACGGTCGGCGAATGTTCCTGGGCCGATCTTATTCTTCACGCGGCAAGCTTGAGAAGAACGCTCCAGGTGATCAGGCTCGGCCAATCCGATCACCCACCAGTTTTGCATTACTTAGCCTTGAGCCTACCGAAAAATCAGGGGTGGGAGCTGGTTCCAGACGATCAAAAATAATGAACCTGATCGGTCAAACCGATCTGTGCGCACCTATAGTCATCAGATAAGCTGGCAGGCATTCAATGGTTTAAACGCTGCAACCTGAGGCAGTCCTTCATGACACTCACCCATCTTCGGGCGTTTTGCGCTGTGGTTGAAAAAGGCAGTTTCCGCTCTGCCGCACGCCAATTGGACGTGGCGCAAAGCACCCTGACCCAGTCAATCCAGACCCTGGAAAAAGAACTCGGCGTGGTGCTGTTGCAACGCTCGAACCAAGGCATCAACCTGACGTCGGCCGGTGAAGTGTTTCTGGTGCGCGCGCGCTCCATCACCCTGGACTGCGAACGCGCCCTGCTCGACCTGCAACCCTGGAAAGGCGAGCCCGAAGGCAGTATTGCCCTGGGCGTGACCTCCGAACCGCTGGCCGAACTGTTGCTGCCGGTGCTGAGCAACTTCACCCAGCGCTTCCCGCGCATCCAGGTGCATGTGGCCAGCGACACCACCAAAGGCCTGGTAGAAAAAGTGCGCGACGGTCGCCTGGATTTTGTGCTGTGCCCACTGGCGCCGACGGTTACCGACATCGACCTGGCCATCGACCGCCTCTACAGCTCCAACGCCGGCATCATTGCGCGCAAGGGCCACCCATTGGCCCAGGCCAGATCCGTGCAGGCGCTGGTGGACTGCCAGTGGATCAGCGTGCGCCCCTCCGGCGTGGTCGGCGGCGCCGAAAACCGTCTGGTGGAGCTGTTTCGCACACAGGGCCTGGCGCCACCGAAAATTGCGATCACCACCGACTCGCTGCTGGAAACCCTGCACATCGTCTCGGAAACCGACTACCTGACCATCGAGCCGCGCATGCTGCCGGGGATGAAACTGTTTTCCAGCGCGCTGACCACCATTGCGATCGAGGAACCCCTGGCGGCGCGCGATGTGTGCCTGATCAGCCGCCGTTCCTCGCCGTTGACCGGCGTCAGCCAGGAACTCACCAGCATGCTGATTTCCTATTCCCGGCTGGTGCATCGCAGCCGTTGAACCTCCCTGCTCAAGAGCTTTTTCATGCCTTTAACTTCCTACGATGGTTTACCGCGTGCCAGCGCCAGCAGCCTTGGCGTTGACCCTGACCGGGTGATTGCGTTTCTCGATGAGGTCAAGGCTGCCGGGCTCGATCTGCACGGTTTCATGTTGCATCGCCATGGCCACGTCGTTGCCGAGGGCTGGACCTGGCCGGTCGACCCCAACGAGCCGCGCGTGCTGCATTCAATGGCCAAGAGTTTTACCGGCTGCGCCATTGGCCTGGCCATCGAAGAAGGCTTGCTAAAGCTGGGTGATCGGCTGGTGACGTTCTTTCCCGATGAAGTACCGGACGATGCTGACCCGCGCCTGGCCGAGATGACCGTCGAACACTTGCTGACCATGCGCACCGGGCATGCCGCCAATACGTCCGGTTCGGTGTGGCGCGGTATCGCCACCAGTTGGATCGCGGAATTCTTCAAGATCCCGCTGGCCTATGCGCCGGGTACCGAATACGTTTACACCAGCGCGGCCAGCTACATGCTCTCGGCGCTGATCAACCGTGTCACCGGACAGACCTTGCACGCCTACCTCAAGCCGCGCTTGTTTGCGCCGCTGGATATTCATAACGAAACCTGGGACATCGGCCCGGATGGCGTGAACCCTGGCGGCAATGGCCTTATGGCGCCGGTCTCGGCGGTGCTGAAGCTGGCGGTACTGCATGCCCAGGATGGCGTGTGGAAGGGTCAACAGCTGTTGACTGCAGCCTGGGTCAAAGCGGCGACGCAGCCTCAGGGTGGGCCGAACAGCCGCTACGGCTACCACTGGATGATGAAACCCGCCGGCGCTTTCAGCGCGCTCGGCGTGTTTGTGCAGATGGCGGCGGTGTACCGCGAATACGGTGCAACGCTGGTGCTTGTAGGCGGGATGAAGAACTCGGCCGAAATTGTTCCGTTTATCGAACGGCACTTTCCGGCGGCGTTTGACGGCGATGCAACGCCCGATGCGGATGCACGGCTGCAAGCGCGTTTGGCGAGCATGGCGCAGCGACCGTCGCTGGTCTCGGCCTGCGCGGCACCTGCCGATTCGAAGCGGGTGTTTTTAATGGCTGAGAATGGGCTGGCCGTGCGGCAGTTGTCGTTCGATTTCAGCGCCGATGTGCTGACCTTTGAGTTGACCGACAGCCACACGACTCACCGCCTGACCGTCGGTATCGATCATTGGCGCGCAGGCACCACCAGCATGCCTGGCCGCGCCTTGCATCACGGCTATGAATTCAACGCCGCGCAGATCGTCGCCGGAGCTCGCTGGCTGGATGCGGTGACGCTGGAAATGACCTGGATCTACCCGCAGACGGCGTTTCGAGATCGCGTGATCTGCGTGTTTGAAGGCAATGGGGTGAGCGTTGCGCGCACCGTGAACGTCAACAGTGCGCAGCGCGAGCAGCAAGTGCTGATTGGCGTGTTAGCCTGATCGCTTCCACCGGCTTTGGTAACATCTACCAGCAACGCCTGTTCTCCCACGACCTCGTCTGCCTGATCGGCCGCCACCACCACGTCACCGGGCCACAGCTGAGCCTGGAAGAGTTCTGCACCCTGGAACACGTGCAAGTGCGCGATGGCAGCCGGAGTCAGGAGATGTATCAGTGGCGCATATTTATGAGAAACACGCGGCAGTCAGGATGATTGAACCGCCGGTGGGGATTCCGGGGTATAGCTTGAAGCACCATTGGCATGCGCGGAATCAGAAGGATCCGCGGCATGTGTGGTTGAGGAAGGTAGTGGTGGGGATTTTTGCCGAGGCGTGATACCGAGGTGCCTGTATCGCAGCGGTTTGACGACTCGTCACGCCAGCGCCCACAGAAGAGCGGACCGGTGAAGCTATGAGCCTCACTCGGTCAGACATGTGGGAGCTGGCTTGTCGAATCGTCGCACCGCTGCGATAGCATCAACTCAGTGTGCCTGATGCACCGAGGCGTCTGCATCGCAGGCAAGCCAGCTCCCACAGAAAAGCAGCTCTCCAGTGCATGCAAATCCGCAGCCGACCTCATATTCAAAACCGCATGCGGTCAACTGTGGGAGCGGGCTTTGGATTTGCACTTGATCTGGCTTTTGATTCAACCACTCAGGTCGGCTTTCAGGCCGCCGTGCTCTGCTTTTGGAGTGGTGGGGCGTGTTCGGGACAACCACATGGGTTACACAAAAGTAGCCCTGACCGCAGCAACGGATATGTACTCCGAAACACCGCCATCGCAGACAAGCCAGCTCCCACACTTAAATCGCATTGCATCAGCCGGATGTGAGCAACCGCTCAAGAACGCGGTCTAGCCCCCGCCACCTGCTGCAGCTTCTCGCGGTTTTTAGCCTGCCCACGCTGGTACAGCGCCTCGACCAGTTGCTGCCGCTCATCCTGGGGCAAATTGCTCGCGAACTGCGCCAGCGTAGCGTCCACCAACGCCCGCAACGCCACATCCGCCTCGCGGGCCTTGGCCAGTTCAGTCACCAGTGCATCGCGATCCAGCGTCGGCGCTTCGAGCTGCTTGATCACCCCCAGGCGTGCTTCCCGGCCGGCCATGATAAGCGGCTGGCTGTCGGCACGGTTGTGGCGCAACAACTGACGCAATTCCTTGCGCCGCTCCATCGGCAACTTGATCATCGCCTGGCGCAACCCATGCTGGTTAACCACCGCTTCGGCAGGCTTGACGGTTGCCATCCAGTGATAGAGGCCGCCGCCCACACCGCCGATCAAAAATACGTTGAGCAATACCGAAAAGACCAACCAGGGTTTAAGGGATGTTGGGGTCATTGCTCGGTTTCCTCGGCGTTGACGGTGAAGACGACATCGGCGTCGCCCTGATCGAAGACGCTGGGCAGCACGTCGGATGACAACATCGGCAACGGCACACTCAGTGACGCCACCAGTACCCCGGCGGCAATCCCGGCAATGCCCACGCCCACCAAGCCTGCGGGCGACAGCCAGTTGGCATAGCGCGACCAGAACGACACTCGCTGTGGCACGGAGTCGCGAATCTGGCGTGCAAGCGCCGGGTCATGGAAAACCAGCTGATGGCTGTCCAACTGCGCATCGAGCCAACTGACCTCGCGCAACGCCTCGCGGGCGCGGGGGTTGCCGCTGTCGAGCAATGCCTGGGCAGCGGCTCGTTCGGCGCTGGGCCAGCGATGCAGGCTGGCTCCATAAGCATCAGCCAGGTGCGCAAAGCGTTCAGGTGTCATGGTTTTCCCCTTCCTGGGCGGGCGAGCCCGGGTGTGTCGGCAAGTTGGCTGCGCAACTGGCGTCGGGCCCGCGACAGCAGGCTCTCCAGTGCCTCGACGCTGATGTTCATCAGGGCCGCGGCGTCGATGTTCGACAGCTCCTGGTAGTACTGCAACACAATGGCTTCGCGCTGGCGCTCGGGCAAGGCCGCCAGGGCGGCGGCCATCCTTGCACTGCGGTCCGCAATTTCCAACTGCTCATCAGGCGACGGTGCGCTGTCCGCCAGCTCCAGCACCTCGTCCTCATTTAACGCAAGCGCCTTGCGCCGGCGCAAGCGGTCATGGCACAGGTTGAGTGCCACGCGGTGCAGCCAGGTGTCAAACCGCGCTTCGCCGGGGCGCCAGTTGGCCGCCTGGCGCCAGATGCGCAGGAAGCTTTCCTGGGCCACGTCCTTGGCTTCGTCGGCATCCCCCAACAGCCGACTGGCGAGCGCCAGCAACCGTGGCAGCTTGCGCGTCACCATTTCGTTGACGGCCGCAGGTTCGTTGTTGCCGATACGCGCCAGTAGCTCAACGTCCGGATCAGTGTCTTTCAATCAGGTAATACTCGGTCCGGGGGCTAAGAGGTTTCAGCGGATCCAGTGCCCTTCGCGCCAGTACCAGTTGGGGCCACGGGATTCCCAGTGCCCAGGCTCCCAGCGCGCGTTACGCACCACTTCCTGCCAGTGGCCCGGCACCCAGGCATACGCGCCGCGTTCCCATCGCCAGTGGCCACGGTCCCAGACAAAGCCTGGGCGTTCAGCCGGGATCACTTCAACGCGTTCGGCCGGTGGGGCCTGGCGGATGATCACTTCGGTCTGGGCAAAGGTCGGGGTGCTGACAAGCGCGGCTAAGGCCAGCGGGACCAGCAAGGCGTAGCGCAATTTGGCCAGTGGGTTCATGGCAACTCCTTCATACGGCGCACGACAATGTTCGCCTCTGATGGGTTGAACGCTGGGCACAGGAAAATCCGTCGCGAGAAACCCAAGTTTTTTCTCGACGCTGGAAGTATTGCTCAGGGGATGAATACGCTGGATGAAATGTTTGAAAGCATCGCGACGGATTTGTGCAGGTGGCTGCGTTCAAGACGTAACGCAGAACACACAATGAGGAAATATCATGACCCGTCGACTCTCTATGCTGGTTGCCGCCCTGCTGATTGTCAGCCTGAGCGGCTGCGTGATCCTGCCCGAACACCGGCATTGCTGCTGGCGCTACTACGGTGCGGTCGACACCTCGACCAGCAGCGTGAACAGCTAGCCTACCGCCGCAAAACCTCGGCGCCCGGCCTTGATCTCGGTGCGCAGTTCGCCAATAAGGTTTGAGATGGCACGGATGCTGTCCAGGCCTTGGGGCGAGACCCGGGTCAGCAACAGATCGACGCGACCCGACGTCGGCTCGAACACGCTGATGCGCAGCGAGCCGTCGCTGTTGAGGCTGCAATCACAGGCCAGCGGCATGAAGCCTGTGGCCATGATCTTATTGAGTTCGTCGATCGCAATCATGCTGAGCCCCCGTCCCTGGGTTCGACCCTGTGGGTGTGATGCAACCAGCATAGATAAGGTTTTGCCTGCTACTGAACAATTAATTCAAAAGTGATACCTGCGCCGCATTTTGCCAGGTAAACGCTAGTGCGCTGGCGCCAAAAAGCCAGCACACAACCTCTCGTCTGCTGCTTTGGCAAGGGCTTGACTCACGATCTGTATCAAAAGACGCTCTTGGCTTTTAGCCATCACCCCGAGCCGCCCGCCATGAGCATTGCCCCCCCGACCCAGCCCGACAGCGACGTGTACAAAACCCTGCTGGAGTCGACTAACGCCATCCCGTGGCGCATCGACTGGCAGAGCATGACCTTCAGCTACATCGGCCCGCAGATCGAAGCGCTGCTGGGCTGGAGCCCGCAAAGTTGGGTGAGCGTGGATGACTGGGTCGAACGCATGCACCCGGACGACCGTGAATACGTGGTGAACTTTTGCGTGTCGCAATCGCGCGCCGGCGTGGACCACGAAGCCGACTACCGCGCACTGACGGTCAACGGCGACTATGTATGGATCCGTGACGTGGTGCATGTGGTGCGCAAAGGCGGCGAAGTCGAGGCCTTGGTCGGCTTTATGTTCGATATCAGCGAGCGCAAGAAAACCGAAGAGCACTTGATCCGCCTGCAAAAACAACTGGAGGAATATTCCTTCCAGGACGGCCTCACCGGCATCGCCAACCGCCGCATGTTCGACACCGTGCTCGAACGCGAATGGTCCAGTGCCCTGCGCAGCCAATTGCCGCTGTCGTTGATCATTCTGGATATCGACTTTTTCAAGCAGTACAACGACCACTACGGCCATATCAAGGGCGATGAAGCCTTGCGCCAGGTGGCGCGGACCTTGTCCCAGGCGGCCAACCGGCCACGGGATTTTATTGCGCGTATCGGCGGCGAGGAATTTGTGTGGTTGCTGCCCGAAACCGACGCAGCCTCAGCTCGGCAAGTGGCGCAACGCTGCCTGCACCTGATTTGCCAGCAGCAGATTGAACATGCCGTTTCGCCGGTCTCCAAGTTGCTGAGCCTGAGCCTGGGGGTGGGCACGCATACCGTGACGCCCAACAGCGACCTGCTGGCGTTCGTCGAGTCGGTCGACAAGTTGCTGTACCAGGCCAAACGCAATGGACGCATGCGCGCAGAGTTTGCCGAGAGTGAAGTTTGATATCGAGGTCAAATTGCGCGCAAAAAAAATCCCAAGTAGCTGATGGAAACTTGGGATTTAAAAATGCATAAACCGTGGGAGGTGAACGCCCGGCTATAGTAACGACTGTAAAAACCTGTAACAAGATTATTTTATTCCTTTCGTCGGATTAAAAGCCGCGTAAGTCATTCAATAACCACATAATTTTTAAGGTACCCAATCCATAAAGTGCCACTTTTTGGTGCAATAAGCCTATATAACCCTTATCACTTCGTGGCTATATATCCATTATTCAAATGGGGTTATTGCCTATAACGGCGCTACACTCTCGCTGTAACGCTTTCTGAGTTGCTTACAGGCCTCAAGCGATTCCAGAGCGGTCGTCGAAGTGGCGCGGGCCACACTTTCAAGGTGTTGGCACAGCAGCAGGCGTTCGGCCGCCTCTTCCCGTTCCAGGTCGACCTGAGCATTGAAGCGCATAAACAAGACGCCCAGCAGCACCGCGGCGCACACAACCCCGATCGCCGCATAGCGAAGGCCGTTGTTGGACGGAGGTTCTGCCGGGTTCATGATTCAGGGCGCCCTGCTCTTTTCATAGCGCACATCGTCGCCATCGACCCGGTCCACCTGCGTCCAACCCAAACGCTGATAAAACCCGTTGGCGCGGATCTCATCGCGCCCATCGGTGATCAGGTACAGCGTCTGGTGGTGCTCAAACAGCGCGGCTTCAGCCACCGCCATCAGTTGGCGGCCCAGACCCCGGCCTTCATAGGCGGGCAGTACGAACATCGCAAATACCTCGCCGCTGTCAAAGTTGACCATCGAAAAAGCAGCCGGCTCGCCCTCCACTTCTGCCAGCCAGACACACGGCGCTTCGCGGATGCTGTCTGCCAGCACCTGTGGCGTAATGCCCAGATCCGCCATCTGCTCACGGCTCAAGTGGTTCTGCACCACGGCGGTGCGAATGGCGAACAACGTGTCGATATCCGCCAACGTCGCCAGCCGAATAAGGGTTTGCATAGATGCCTCCTCCGGGGATGCACGCAATTGTATGTAAATAGAAACACAGAGATTGTCGTGGATTTGTAAGAGAAGGCACTCGACTACAGGGGTTTTGCCTGTTGTTGACGCCGAAACTGCCCTGGCGCCAGGCCATGGGCCTTGCGAAAACAGCGGGAGAAATACGCCTCGTCGGTAAACCCGCAACGCAGGGCAACGGCACCGATCATCTGCGCGGAGTTGAGCAATAAGGTGCGCGCCAACTGCATGCGGCGGTCGAGCACCCACTGGGAGAAGGGTTTGCCGGTTTCTTTGCGCAGCAAATGGGTAAGGTAGTTGGGTGACAGGAACGCAGCGGCCGCAGCGTCGGTAAGATTAAGGCTCGGCTCGTGCAGATGCTCGCGGATATAGCCGTGTACCCGTGCCAACGCGTCTTTGCGCCCGCGCCGGGTGGCGTTATTGGCGGCGAACGCCTGCAAGGGTTCGGCGTACTGCTGGCAAACCAACCCGATCAGTTGGAACAAGTAGCCCTTCAAGCGCTCACGGGCGCCGAAGGTACGTTGGGCGTCCAGCGTGCGCATATGGCCGAGCCAGGTGTGTACTAGCTCAAAGTCCGCGTCGTCAAGGATGAAGTCCAGGTGTTCCTGAAAACGAAACGGTGACAGCTCCGGCGCCTGGCTGATGGGAATGTCTTCCAGGTCCAACGGATCGCAGGTGAGCTGTGGCAGGAAGAACGCCTGGCTGAAGTTGATCAGCATGAACTCGCCGTCTTGCGGGTGGGGAATTACATGCAGGCGATGGGGCAGGATAAACGCCATGGCTTTGTGCGGGAACGGACGCACCGCGCCGCCGATATGTTGCACGGTGTCGCCGCCCAGGTTGATCTGGATCTGGAAGTACTCATGCCGATGCGGGCTGGTCAGCGCCGCCCGCCCGCGCTTGTCGCGGATATAGAAGTCGGGGCGGTCGCTGCGTTGTTCCATGCCATAGGTGGTGACGCGGGTGCCTGGCATAACGGTCTCTCGAATGGCCTGGGCACCACTTTAGCCTCAACCCTGGCTCAGGGTGAAACTCAACTGGCCGATGCCGTCGATGCCGGCGGTCACCGCATCCCCACGCTGCAACGCGCCGACGCCCGCCGGGGTGCCGGTAAAGATCAGGTCACCGGCCTTGAGCGCCACGGATTTTGAGGCGTAGCTGATGATCTCGCTTACCGACCAGATCAGGTCAGCCAGGTCGCCGACCTGGCGCTGCTCACCATTGACCTTGAGCCAGATCTTGCCGCTGGCTGGGTGACCAATGACGCTCGCAGGTTGTAAGGCGCTGCTGGGTGCCGATTCATCGAACGACTTGCCCCAATCCCACGGGCGTGCGAGTTTTTTCGCCTCGGCCTGCAGGTCGCGACGGGTTAAGTCGATGCCGACGCCATACCCCCATACGTGAGACAACGCGTCTTCTGAGCTGATGTTCACCCCACCCGTGCCGATGGCCACCACCAGCTCCACCTCATGGTGCAGGTCGGCGGTCAGTGGCGGATAAGCGATCACGCCTTCGGCCGGCACCACCGCATCCGCCGGTTTCATGAAGAAAAATGGCGGTTCGCGATCCGGGTCATGCCCCATTTCGCGAGCGTGTTCACTGTAGTTGCGGCCCACACAGAACACACGGCGCAGCGGGAAACCTGCGGCGCTGCCCTGTACGGCCAGGGATGGAGTTGGCGCGGGGGTGAATACGTAATCAGTCATGGCCTGTGCCTCTTGGTTTACCTGGCGCCAGTATGGCCAGCAGCGCCAAGGCAAAGTTGGACAGGCTTACGCAGATTTTGCACTGGCCGGTGTTTGTATCCGCAACGCTCGATCAAGCCAGCGATACAGCGGCAGGCAGGCGGCCTGGATCAATAACATGCGGATAATCTGCATCGCTGTCACCAATGTCACTGCCAGCCCAAGCGCCTCGGCGGTCAAGCTCATTTCCGGCGCACTACCGGGCATCATGCCCAGCGCCAGCGACAACCACGAGTATCCCAAACCGGCACCCAGGCCCCATGCGGCCACTGCGGTAGCAATCACCGAGCCAGCCAGCAGCAACAGCACCTTCAACAAAAAACCGGGGGCGCGGCGTAAAAAGCTGCGGTCGAACGTGGCGCCCAGCGCACACCCTATCAACAGTTGCCCGCAGCCACTGAGCCAAACGGGCATGCTCATCGACAGATTGTTGCAACCCACACCGACCGCACAGATCAGCAGCGGCCCAAACGTCCAAGGATTAGGCAGGTTGCAACGCTTGAACGCCAACGCCGCCAGCAAGCCCATGGCCAGGATGAAAATCAGCCACGGCCAGACCACCGGCAACGGCGTGCGCACAACGCTATGTGCCACGCCAAAGGTTGCGACAGCAGGCACTGCCAGCAGGATGAGCAACAACCGCAGACTGTGGGCGGCGGCGATGAAACTGGTGTCGGCCTGGCGCTGCTGGCCCAGGTGCACCATCTCGGTGGAATTGGCAGGCATCAAGGCGAAAAATGCGGTGGGCAGCGGTACGCCCCACCGATGCAGGACCAGTACCGAGCACAATGCCAGCACCAGCGTCAGCAGGACAGCCATGCCGATCAAGCCAAAGTGGGCCGCCACTTCCTGCATGACCGGCAACGTGAAGTGGCAACCGATGGCCACCGCCACAATCAACTGCCCGGCTTTGCGCCCGTGAGGTATTTGCGGTACCAGGCCGCCGCCACAACGTGTCAGCAAAACTGCCAGCAATGAACCTGTAACCCAAGGCAACGGCCAGCCCGCCCAGTGGGCAAGGCCGCCGCTCAAGGCACCGACGATCAGCGTTACAGGCCAGTAAAAGCGAGGGTCACGGGGCATGATGAAATCCGACATGGAGAAGAATGCCGACAGGTTATAGACTTGCGCTCATCACAAAAAATATCCATTTGTGAAGCCTATTATCATTCTTTGTTATGTGAGCCCTATGAATCTTAAAGCGCTGGAGTACTGCGTTGAGATTGCTCGCCAAGGCAGTTTCACTAAAGCCGCGCAGGCCTTGCACGTAGCCCAGCCGGCCCTGAGCATGGCGGTCAGTCGCTTGGAAGATGAGTTGGGGGTGGCGCTGTTCAACCGGGCCACACGCCAGATCAGTGTCACGGCCGAAGGCCAACTGTTTCTGGCCCATGCCGAAAAATGTTTGCAGGGGCTCGCCGGCGCTCGCCGCGAACTGCAGGACCTGGACCAATTGCACAGCGGCGAAATCCGCGTCGGCGTGCCGCCCATGTACGGCATCCGGCACATTCCCGAATTGCTGATGCAGTTTCGCGCGCGCTATCCGGGGATTGCCATGCATGTGGTGGAGGGCAGTGCCGATGACATCAGCGAACGCCTGGCCACACGCAACATTGACGTGGCGCTGCTGGAGTCACGGCGGGTCAATCCGCAGTGGCAATCGGAATGGCTCGGCAGTGATGAGATGGTGCTGTGCATGAACCAGGAGCATGCATTGGCCGGGTGCGCCTCAATCCCGGCAGAACGCTTGCAGGGCCAGGCCATGCTGGTGTTCGACAACACCTTCCTGCAACGCCACCTGCTGGATGCTTTTTGCAGCAACGCCTGCGTGCAGTTCAGCATTGCCCTGGAAAGCAACTTCGTGCCGTTGGTGATCGCCGCCACGCGCAACGGCATGGGCGCGTCCACCCTCTTGCGTTCGGTTCAAGTCCAGGAAGCGGGACTGGTGGGTGTTTCATTCGAGCCCGCACAGTTCATGCATTTCAACCTGTGCTGGCGCGCCAACGAGTACCTGTCGCAGGCCAATCGGCGTTTTATCGAAATAGCCCGAGCGTTTTTCCAAGAGGACGCCGGTTCGCCGCTGTCACGCTGAACCGACGCAGCGATCATTTACGCGCCACTTTGTAGCGCAGGCAATCCTGGTAAAAACTCTGGCGGATGACCTCGGGCTTGAGCCGTGAGCGGCTGTCGTAGGTCTGCTCGGTGATGCCCATGGCCATCATGCGCATCCACGATTTGCTGAACTTGATGGTCTGGATCTTCTGCCGCGCGGCATACAGCGACACGCCCGACAGCTTGAGTTCCTGAGCCCTGGCGGCGGTACCGGCGCCCCAACTGCACATGTACTTGTCGCCCTCGCGCAACTCCCGTGCCTGCACGCTCGCTGCGCCGCCAGCCAGGGAACAGGCGATCAGCATCATTCCAACAGTGCGCATTTGCATCCCCACCTAACCACCTGAAAATAAAAGTGATTTTGGCGGGGATTTTGTTACAAAGGGGCCATTAAATTGCCTTATCGGCAATTATCACCACTGGTAAGTCGCACTCGCCTGCACGGTACGCTGCGAGCCATACCAGCACCACGAATAGGAGTAGCAAGAGGCCACGTATTCCTTGTTTGCCAGGTTGGTGGCGTTCAGCGCCAGGCGCAGGTTGTCCTTGGGGTTGGCGATATTCGGGATGTCATAGTGCACCGCCGCATCCATCAAGGTGTAGCCCGGCACCTTCAGGGTGTTGGCGGTATCGCCCCAGGACGACCCCACATAGCGCGCGCCGGCACCCACGCCGAAGCCCTTGAGCCGGCCGTCGTGGAAGGTGTAGTCGGCCCACGCCGAAGCCGTATGGCGTGGCACGCCGTAGGTGGTGGTGCCCTCTACGGGAATTGCCGGCCCGGTGCCGACATCGCTGATCGGCGCGTAGCGGACAGTGCTGTTGGATTTGCTCGCGCGGTTGTCCAGGTAGGCATAAGCCGCAGTAATGTCCAGGTTGTCGTTGAGGCTGGCCTTGCCTTCCAGTTCAAAGCCACGGGACTGTTGCTCGCCGTCCTGGATCTGGCAGCGACCACTGCCACACAGGTGCGTCGGGTCCGGGTCCATGGTCGGCACGTTGGATTGGCGCAGGTCGAAAATCGCCGCGGTGATAAAGCTGTTGCTGCCCGGCGGCTGGTACTTGATGCCGACTTCGTACTGTTTGCCTTCGGTGGGCTTGAACACCGACCCGCCGTAACCCGTGCCCGATTGCGGGTTGAACGACTCCGCATAGCTGGCATACGGCGCCAGGCCATTATCGAACAGGTAAACCAGGCCAATGCGCCCGGTGAACGCCTTGCTGTCCAGAGACGACTTGCTCTTGGCGCCGGAGCTGATGGTTTTGGTGGTGCTGTCGGTGCTGGCCCAGTCATAGCGGCCGCCCAGCAACAGCACCCATTGGTCCCACTTCATTTGCTCTTGCAGGTAAACGCCGGTCTGCTCGCTGCGCGCGGTAGCGTCGGTGATGAACGCGGGCGTGGTGACCGGCGCGCCGTAGACCGGGTCGAAGATATCCAGGTTCGGGCCACTGCCATAACCGGTTTTGGTGTCGGTGCGGGTGTTCTGGTAATCGAGCCCCATCAATAGCGTGTGCTGCAACGGCCCGGTGTCGAACTTGGCCTGCACCTGGTTATCGAGGGTGTAAGCGTCCATGTCCACATCGGCAGCGATGGTCGAGCGCTTGGAGGTGCGGTAATCACCCATCAGGTAGCTGTTGTAGATGCTGCGATAGACGCCCTCGGCGCGCAGGTAGCGGGCGTTCTGGCGCACCGTCCACACGTCGTTGAAGTGATGTTCGAAGGCATAGCCAAGGGAATAATGCTCGCGGTCGCTTTTCTCGAAATTCTTTTCACCGTCATAGAAGTCCACATCGATCTTGCGTCCGGTAGGGCTGCGCAGCACCGAGCCCCAGGCCGGCACCGACCCGTACGACGCGCCCTTCGGGTCTTTCTGGAAATGCCCGAGCAAGGTCAGCGAGGTAGCCTCGTCCGGGCGCCAGGTGAAGGCACTGGACAGCGACTGACGGCGGGTTTCGGTGTGTTCGACCTGGCCATCGGCGTCATCGAACAACCCCGCCACGCGGTAGGCATACACACCTTGATCATCAAGCGGGCCGCTCAGATCGAAGGTGGTGCGCTTCTTGTTGAAGGTGCCGTACTCCACGCCGACTTCATGAAACGGCGTGTCCAGTGGCCGTTTGGTGACCATGTTGATCACCCCGCTTGGCGTGCCCTGCCCGTACAGCACCGAGGCCGGGCCGCGCAGCACTTCGACGCGCTCCAGGTCGAAGGCGTCTTTCTGTGGCAAGGCATCCCGGCTGGACGGCATGCGCAGGCCATCCAGATAAGTAGCCGGGGCGAAACCACGGATGGTCAACTGATCAAGACGCGAGGCCGTAGCCCCACGGGTTTCAGGCACCACAGCAGCGCTATAGCGCAGGATCTGGTTGAGGCTTTCGGCGTTTTGCGCACGCATCTGATCCTTGGTGACCACCGAAATCGACTGCGGCGTCTCGATCAGCGCGGTATCGGTCTTGGTGCCCGACAGGCTGCGGGTGGCGACATAACCCGCCACCGGCCCGGTCGGGCTTTCGCCCTGATAGGCGCCGCTGATGGTGGTGGCCTGCAACTGCATGGCGCCGCCATCGTCCGGGATCGCTTCGAGGCGATAGCGGTCGGCAGAGATCTTCAAGGCCTGCAAGCCACTGCCCGCGAGCACTTGCGCGAGTGCCACGTCAGTGTCGTATTGCCCGCTCACGCCGTTGCTGTGCTTGCCGCGCGTCAAGCCTGGATCAAACGCCAGTACCAGCCCGGCCTGCTCGGCGAGGCTATTGAGGGATTGGCTCAAATCACCGGCAGGAATCGAGAACCGGCGCAACGCGCTGCCGGTTTCTTCGGCAAAGGATGGCTGGACAGCGAACAACGGCACAGCGGCAAAAGCCATCGCCACTGACAGGGCCAGTGGGTGCAAGGGACGAGCAAGGCGCGACATGGGAAATCCTGCGTAATGGAGGTTCTATTAACCATGACGGGCATGTCGCGAAATCGGGCAAGGATGAGAGTCATTTTTATTTGAGTTGCTCTATTGCAATGCGCCGGATCGATTTTTTGCGTAGTCCTTCGGGATAGTTTTTCGCGTTTTTTACCCGTACTGCGTCATCCCATTCTGATTTTTCCAACCATTCGTCCAGCGGCTTTTTCCTGCAGCAGACTCCGACGCCTTGCCATTTTTGCCGAGACGTCACGGATGACCAACGCCGCCCACATCGCCTTTATCGAACATGAGCTGAATGGCTTTCATCAGAGCCTGGCGGAGTATCGCCAGCAGATGGGCGCCTGGTATGCGCGGGCGGTGGATACGCTCAGCCATGCTGCGGACATGCCGTCGCTGCTGGGGATGGACCGCGTGCTGCGGGTTGGCGATGCGCAACAGAGCGTCGGTATTTCCGATAGGGGCTTCTCCACCGTGGCCCTATGCCCGGCGGGCGGCGAGCTGAAAATCCAGAGCCTGTTCGAATCAGTGTATGACGTGCCGATCGGCGATATCCCGGTTGAGGTTATCCGACTGGATGACGGCAGTTCCACGCTCGTCATGCTCGATGAGCAAGGCAAGGGTTCGCATTTTTGCGCCGCGGGTGGGCGCTATCAGGTGCGGGTGCAGGGTGGCGTTTCTGCGCAGCAAGTGGACGCGCTGTTTGCCTCCTACGCCGGGCTGACAGCCGACCTTGAGCAGTGGCTGCGCGAGCAGTGGAAAGGGTTCAAACCCTACTGGCAGCAATCGACCGCCAGCGCGATTGGCAGCGGCGTGCTGGCGGGCAGTTGGGCGGCAATCCGCGATGTATGGGACAGCATCAAGCTGGTTCAGGCGATTCTTGAAGACCCGCTGAAATTCGCTGAGCAACTCGGCGCCGAGGCCACCAAGTTGGCGCAGTTGGCTACCGATACGCCCAAGGTTATGGAACAGGCCATGTTACTGGCCAGCGACGAGGCTGCGCTGTACCTGATCCTGCGTACCGCGATGCTCTGGCTGGATGCGTTACCACCCGGAGAAATCGCGGAGACCGCGGCAGGGTTTGTAGTGTCGCTGCTGATTGATCTGGTGATCGGCGCGGTACTGACCATCGCATTGCCGGCGGCGGGCGTGGCTTACCTCGGCTTGCGTCTGGCCAAGTACGGCGCGCGGGTGCTGGATGCCGCTGTGGGTTTTGTCAAGAGCCTGCTCGGGATGCTGAACACACTCATGCAGGCGGTGGACCGTTACAAGGCGGTGGCGGTTCGCGGTGTGGTCGGCGGGTTGAAGCAAGGCACGCTGCAGATGCGCTGGCGGGCGCGGCAGAACGCGGTGCTGAAGCAGAAAGAGTCTGTGGATGATGTGCCGGCTTCGGGCAAGAACCTTAATGGCGATGCGGCGGCACCTGCGGACAAAACCGTTACCAACGGCTGCCCGGTGTCGATGGTCACCGGCGAGGAATTACTGACACTTACCGACGGCACCCTGGACGGGGTTTTGCCGTTCGAGTGGACGCGGTTGTATCGCACCAGTGCGGTGGAAGTGGACTGCGGGTTGGGGTTTGGCTGGAGCCATTCGCTGGCGCACAGGCTTTCTGTTTCCGGTGATTCGGTGGTGTGGACCGATCATGAGAATCGCCGTACCGAGTTTCCGTTGCCTACCGCTGCTCGACCGGCGATTACCAATAGCTTGGCTGAAGCGGCGATCTATTTGGGCGACTTGCCCGATGAACTGGTGCTGGCCCAGGCGTCGCGGTTCTATCACTTTCACGATGGCGTGCTGGTTGCCATCAGCGATGCGTATGACAACCGGTTGCGGGTTTTTCGTGATCGTTTGGGGCGGGTTGAGCGGCTGGATAACGGTGTGGGTCGCTCGCTGTTTCTGCGTTATGAGGCGGGCCGCATTGTGGCGGTGGACTATCAGGTTCATCGCGCCAAAGGGCACGAGCCGTTTGAGTGGGTCACCGAGCAGAAAGTTGTTTCCTACGCCTATGACGATCTTGGCCGACTGGTTTCTGCGACCAATGCTGTGGGTGAAAGCGAGGTTTATCGCTACAACGAGCAGCACGTCATTCTTGAGCGTGGGTTGGCCGGTGGGACGAGTTTCTTTTGGGAATGGGAACGGACTGGCAAGGCGGCGCGGTGTGTTCGGCACTGGGCCAGCTTTTCGCAGATGGATACGCGGTACGCCTGGGGGGATGACGGCCGTGTCACGGTGCATAACGCTGATGGCAGCCGGGAAGTCTATGTTCACGATGACCGTGCGCGGCTGGTGCAGCGCATTGATCCGGACGGTGCTGAGCACTTCAAATCTTATGACGATAAGGGCCGGCTGACGGTCGAGCAGGATCCGCTTGGGGCGGTGACGGCGTACCAGTACGACGAAGCCGGACGTTTGGTGGCGCTGTTTCCGGGGGACGATGAGCCGACGTCCTACGAGCATGACAACGGGTTCGTACGGGTCGTAAGGCGTGGGCTCGCCGTCTGGAAATACGAGCGTAACGATCAGGGCGACGTCATTCGTAAAACCGATCCTGGCGGCAATGTCACGGACTACAGCTACAACAAATATGGGCAACTGACGGGGGTTTGGTTTCCCGACAACAGTTGCCATCGGCTGGTGTGGAATGAGCGTGGGCAGCTGCTTGAGGAGCTGCTGCCCAATGGGGGTATCAAGCGTTATCGCTATAACGACGTTGGGCGACAGGTTGCCCGCGAGGATGAACAGGGAGCGCTGACCCAGTATCAGTGGGACAGCGTGGATCGGTTGATTCGCGTCGTACTTCCAGGCGGCGCAACACGCGAATACAGCTACAACGCCTACGGAAAAATCACCGCCGAACACGACGAACTCGGCCACGTCACCCGCTACGAATACGCCGACGGCCTGCACTTGATCAGCCGCCGTATCAATGCCGACGGCAGCCAGGTCAAGTACCGCTACGACAATGCACGCCTGCTGCTGACTTCAATCGAAAACGAGGTAGGCGAAACCTACCGGCTCGATTACCACCCCAACGGCCTGATCCAGCAGGAAATCGGCTTTGACGGCCAGCGCACGGCTTACGTGTATGACCTAAACGGCTACCTGACGGAAAAAACCGAACACGGCGACGACGGCAGTCAGCTCGTAACCCACTACGAGCGAGACCACGCCGGGCGCCTCGTAAGAAAAACCCTGCCAGACGGCAACATTGTCGACTATGCCTACGACCGCCAAGGCAATCTCCTCAGCGTCGACGACGGCCACTGGGCGCTGGCCTACGAATACGACCTACAAAACCGCCTCACCGCCGAACACCAGGGCTGGGGCAGCTTGCGCTACGGCTATGACGCCTGCGGGCAACTGCACAACCTACGCCTGCCCGACAATAACCGGCTGGTGTTCAACCACGACAAAGGCGGCCACCTTTCCACCGTCGAACTGAACGGCGAAACCCTCACCTCCCACCTGTTCAAAACCGGCCGCGAACACCAACGCCAACAAGGCCAGCTCCTCAGCCACTACCACTACGACGACCAAAACCGCCTGCACGCCCACGCGGTCAGCCAGCAGCAACACACCCTTTACCAACGCCAATACGACTACGACACCACCGGCAACCTCACCCGCCTGCTCGACACCCGCAAAGGCGAGCACCACTACCGCTACGACCCCCTCGCCCGCCTGACCCGCGCCGACCACTCGCAAGACGTACAGGAACGCTTCGGCCACGACCCCGCCGGCAACCTGCTCATGCAAGACCGCCCCGGCCCGGACATCGTGGCCGGGAATCGGTTGATGATTCAAGGCGATCATCACTACGACTACGATGCCTTCGGCAATTTAATCCGCCAGCGACGCGGCAAGGGTCATCAGCTGGTTACTGAATACCGCTACGACTGCCAGCATCGGTTGATTGGTATTACACAACCCAACGGGCAAACCGCCAGCTATCGCTATGACCCGTTTGGGCGGCGGATCAGCAAAACGGTGGACGGGAAAACCACGGAGTTTTTCTGGCAAGGCGACAAGGTAGTTGCTGAACACCATGCGGATCGGCATCGCAGCTACCTTTACGAGCCAGACAGTTTTCGGCCGTTGGCACTGCTGGAAGGCTTTGGCCCTCAAGACACCAAGCCCTTCCACTACCAACTCGATCACCTCGGCACGCCGCAGGAACTCACAAATCCTGAAGGCGAAATCGTCTGGTCCGCGCACTACCGCGCCTACGGTGAAATCGCTCGCCTAGACGTAAGAAAAATCGACAACCCGCTGCGTTTTCAGGGCCAATATTTTGATGCGGAAAGCGGGCTGCACTACAACCGCCATCGCTACTACAATCCAGATATTGGCCGTTACCTGACGCCGGACCCGGTGAAGCTGGCGGGTGGGATTAATGCTTACCGGTATGTGCCTAACCCTACGGGGTGGGTCGACCCGCTGGGGCTAAGTACTTGCCCTGGTGGAGATAAGTGCAAACCAAAAAACAAAGTTGACGATCCAACACCCAAAACGACAGTCGCGGAGGGAGAGCCACTCAACCCCACGACCTCAAACATTGGAATGGGTTATCACAAGGAGATCTACGCTAAAAAGCCAGTAAAACCTGAAGAAGCCACCACGAAGTGGGATGAGTTTTTAGGACCTGGCCCCCATACGAATACTAATCCTCGAACTGGCAAACTCGACGACAACAGGATAGTTTCTAGCGACGCGAAAAGAAGTATTCGTTACGGCACTCATGAAATGAACAGTAAGCCAAACAAGCATCACTATCATGAGGAAACGTGGACACTCGAACTCAGAAGCAACACGATGAATGTAGACAATACTGTTGTAAGAGTCCCTCTACCGAAGAAATAAAATGAAGATAAGGGTCACCGATACGTTTCTCAAACAGAATATATTGCATGTGAGCTTCCACTCCCCGATCGGAGAAGCCACAGCACTATGGGGCGATATTGCGCCAAAAATCGGTGAAATTATCGACGTTGAGTTTGATTTTGAGCAGGTTTTCTCATGGAATATAAACGTGAAGCCAGCCGCTGAAAAATCTTCAAAAATCAAAATGAAGGACGGCCTCATCCAAATAACCGCCGAACTGGTCAAAGCTGACGAAGACGGATGTGCAGCATTAAAACTCGGCGATTCAATAATCCTGATTGAGTTGGATGGCCCCCTATCGCAGAAATCAGGATTTGTTGAACTCAGCGCTACCGCAATTCAACTTTACCCAACACATATTTGAGTCCACATAGGTCACACGCTCAAACCGGGGCCACAACCCGCAGCCCCGATCCACCTTCAATTCATAACCGGCGCAGCCCCCACCTGCACTCCACGCCCACTCGCCGCCATCTCAAACAACCCCTCCACCCGCGCTTTCTCAACCGCGCTCGGCTTGATCACCAGTGCACACACCACAAAAATCGCAGCATTCACCACTAAGCCCACAATCCCACTGGTTAACGACCCCAGCGCCGGAATGTCATCCGGGTACAGTGTGGTCAGCACAATCGCCACCACAATTCCCGCCAACATGCCGCCGATCGCGCCTTGTTTGTTGCCACGGCGGCTGAAGATGCCGAAGAACAGTGGTACGGCCAGTTGAATGATGCCCTGGTAGGAGATCTGCGCCAGTAATTGCAGGCGCGAGTAATCAAAGGTCAGGTAGGCCAGCACCGAGGCGGCGACGATAAACACCACCATGCCGGCCTTGGCCAACAGGGTCAGTTGGCGGTCGGTGCGCGGGGTGTTCCAGGTGGCCAGGTCGTTGGCGAACTGGGTGCCGCAGACTTGTACGCAGCCGTCGACGTGGCCGATGCTGGCGGCCAGTACGATGACGATGGCCAGCGCCAGCAGCCAGGGCCCGCCAATGTCGAACAGCGAGAGGAACCAGCCTTGTTGCGGGTGGGCCAGCACGTTGGGGTCCTGGCTGATGGCGGCCGCAAACAGCATGAGGATGCCGTAGAAGCCGCCCACCAGCAGCATGGTGTACAGCGTGCCTTTTTTCACCGAGCGCACGCCGCTGGCGGTGTAGATGCGCTGGAAGCTCATCGGCCAGCACATCGAGCCGATCACGCCGGTGAAGATCAGGCTGAACATGTACATCGGGCCATAACCGGTGCCGGTGGCGCCGGGGATTTGCAGCATTTTTTCCGGCAATTGCGCGAGGTTGGAAAACGCGGCCTGATCGCCGAACAACAGGAACACGCACACGCCGGCGCACACCACATAGGCGATCAGGCCCTGGAACATGTCGGTCATGATCAACCCGCGCATGCCCATGCTCACTGTCCAGTATTGGCGGATCAGTACCACCGCCACGCCCGCGAACAGGCAGGTGGTGACGCCCCAGCGGCCAAAGCTGGCGAACTGGAACAGCATCGCCAGGGCCTGGATGCCCATCACCACCCACGGAAACACCGAGATGATGCCGATGATCGAGGCCACCCGTTTGACCGCCGGGCTGTCGAAGCGCATGCCCAGCAGGTCCGGCTGGGTACGCAGGTTGAAGCGTTTGCCCCAGGTCCAGGCGCGGCTGGCCATCAGGTACATCGCGGTCACGCCCAGGGTCGCATAGACCATGCCGTAGAAGCCCAGGGCGCCGCCGACGCTCAGGGCAAAAAACGCGGTAAAGGTCGAACCCGGCCACCAGGAGTTGGTGTAGCACATGGCGATATACCAAGGCCCGTATGAGCGCCCGCCAACGGCGTAGTCGGAGAAACTGGTGCTTTCGCGGTTGGTGGCATAGAGCACGGCGATCATCCCGGCCAGGAACAGGCCGATCACACCGAAGGTAATGAACAAGTGGGCATCGCTGCTGGTGCTGATCATCACACGCCCTCCTCGTCAGGAATCTCGCCGGCCTTGAGTTCGGCCAGATACAACGCCCACACACCCAGGGCGGCGAGTACGGCAATGGCGATCCAATAGAAGATCGGCAGCGGAATGCCCACCACCAAGGCGCGGCTGCCACTCACGCTCAAGTAAAACGGCGGGAATAACGCCAGCATCAATAACAGGAAAAAGTAGCCGCCAAAGATCTGGTTTCTCAGGCGTGCGGGTGACGCGCTTGCGGATTTCATGATGAAGGGTGCTCCTTGAATTTCTGGATCGGTTTGTTGTGTGATCAATCAAAAAATCAAGCAGTGAAACGTCAGCGCAAACCAGCGCCAAAGGAGCTACAGGGTGACGCGTCGTTATTGTGCTGGCGCAGGCTCAGGCCTGTCTTAGCCAGGTTTCCCATTGCGAATCATTGATCACGCTACGCGCGCGCATATGCTTCCAGGCACCGTATTTGTAGAAGTCGAAATCCAATTGCGACACCGCGTGCTGGACCATCGCCCAGGTCGACCATTTGATATCGGCCAGGGCCTTGTGCAATTTGATCCGCGCCAGCCGTTGCGGGGTGACCTGGCCGAAATAGTCTTCGATCAGCGCCAGTTCCATCTCGTCGGTGAAGAACATCTCGCCAAACCACAGCGCCAACTCGTAATGACGGTCGTTGTTGGAGGCGTACTCAAAGTCCACCAGGCGAATCTGGCGGCGGTCATTGAGCATGAAATTGCCCGCCAGCGTGTCATTCATGCACGGCGCCAGGTCGATGCCCGAGGCTTGCAACGCGCCACGCGCGCGGTCGCACTGACGGCGCAGCCAGGCATCATCGCTGGGCTTGCAACCCTGCAGTTCTTCGACCTGGCGCTGGTGTTCGGCAATCATGTCGAATACGGTTTTGGTCTGGCACAGCGGCGACTGGTCGTTGAACGCCTTGAGCGCATGCAAGGCGTTATGGCGTACATCGCGGTCGAGAAAATCCTGATTCGAAGAGGCTCGCCAGCCTTCCATGAATTCGAAGACTTCCACGCCAAACTCTTCGAGGAAGGCGAACACCGGCGCGCCATAGCCGGTTTGCGCGGCCTTGACGCTGGCGTCATGGGCGGTGCGCCGGTCGATAAACATCTCGGTGCCGGCGCCGGGCACTTTGAAGAAGTAGGCGGTACTGAGCCCGCTGACCTCGACCCGCCAGTTGCTGTTGGAGATCCCGCCGCTGACCGGCTCGTAACGAATGCCCGAACCGCCCCAACCACGCACACCGCGTACGGCGGCCTCCAATTGGCATTCCTGAGGCGTACAGGCCTCACCCATTGCTTTCATGCCTGCCCCTCCTGTACCTGACGTAACCAACTTTCAAATCGCGGGTCTTGCAAGCTTTGCCGGCAGCGCAGCAAGGTCCACTGCCCGACCTTGGAAAACTCCAGGGGCCGTGTTGATGTTGCGCCGACCCACAGGCCCCACAGTGTCCAATACCAATCATTGATCAGCGCATAGAGGCGGCAGCGGGCGTAATCGCACTCGCGACACTCACCGGCCCACGCTTTGATGCCGTCACGCCACTGGCTTTCGAAGGCATACAACTCGTTGAGGCTGACGGCCACGTCGTACCACGGGTCAAAGCAGCCAGCGTAGTCGAAGTCGATCAATTGCAGCGCGCCGCCGGGGCCGATCATCACATTGCTCGCCAGCCCATCGCCGTGCAAGGGCACGCAGGTGCCAGGGTTCAATTGCAGTGCGGTCCAGGCCAGATCGATACAGGTTTCGATCCACCCATGATCAGCGGGCAAGCCCACGCCGTCGCGGCTGCACAGCTCACGCAGGTGCTGGATATCCTGCAGCGGCGAGCGGTTGAAGCCTGGGGAGGTGCCGACATGCAACTGCCGTTTCAAGGCCCACAACGCTTGCAGGCGCTGGGGTTGCAGCAACTCATCGAGCCGTGCCCAACGCCATTCATGGGCCGGCAAGGCATCCAGCAGCAACACACCGGCGGCTACGTCCACCAGGCGCACGCCGGGGGTTACGTCACAGTCAGCCGCCAGTTGGGTGGCGCGGCCGGTGCGCTCGATGTCGATCAGCGCACGCATGTCGTCGTGCAGCACTTTGGCGTAGCACCGGCCCCAGGGCGCCGTGAGGTGAAAGCCGGTCCACTCGGTGGCCAGGCGTATCGGCGAGGCAATACCGGCCGTGCCGTCAGTGACCTCGACATGGGCAGACAGGCCGGCGGACTCCAGGGCGCCCATCAGGCGCGACAGTGCATCAGTACGGTTCGACATGGCGTCCCTCACCGGTAAGCGTTGGGGCAAGTACACGCACAATGCAGCAGCGCGGTCAGCATCTGCAGGCCGGTGCGCATGTCGCGGTCGTGGGTGAATTCCGCTTCGTTATGGGACACGCCGTTGCTGCTCGGAATGAACAACAGGCACGCCGGATAATGGCGGCCGAGGCTGATGGCGTCGTGGCCGGAGACCGTGATGCTGTTGCCGACTGCCAGCCCCAGCTGTTGACCGACGCCGTAGGCCAAATCGGCAAAACCAGGGTGCAACGCAATCGGTGCGCGCAAGGCCCGGCTTTCGACTTCGTAAGTGGTTGCGGTCGAGGCGGCGACGGCCTTGAGGCTGGCATCCAGACGATAGCCGGCAACCGCCAGCAACGCCGTGTCGGGCGAGCGGTATTCCACATGCAAGGTGACGCGCGAGGGCACCACGTTCGGCGAGTTGGGGTAAATTTCCAGGCGCCCTACCGAGCTGTGGAACTGTAGCCCGTGCACGTCCGCTTCGGCGCGCACGGTGGTAATCGCATGGGCTGCCGCGAGCAAGGCATCCTTGCGGGCGGCCATCGGGGTTGGGCCGGTGTGGTTCTGTTCGCCGTCGAAACGGATACGCTGCTTGAGCGCCGCCCAGGTTTCACGCACGACGCCAATGTCCAGGCCCTGGCTTTCGAGGCCATCGCTTTGTTCAACGTGGATTTCCACGTAACCGGCCACATTCAGTTCAACCGAGCCGTCGCCAAGATAGCCGATTGCTTGCAGCGCATCCTTGAGGCGAATGCCGTCGCCGTCGCGGCAGTCCCAGGCCTCGTGCAGGGCCAGGTCGCCAGTAAACACGCTGCTGCCGATGAGGCTGGGTTGAAAGCGCGCGCCTTCTTCGTTGGTCCAGTTGACCACCGCCAGGTTGCACGCCGGGGTTTCGCCGCGCGCGTGCAGTTGGCGCGCCAGGCTGGCGATGGCAACTGCGCCGGCCAGCACCCCATAGATACCGTCGAAACGCCCTGCGCTGGGCTGGCTGTCCAGGTGTGAGCCGCACAGCACGTAGGGGGCGTCCGGGTTGAAGGTGATCAGCCCGAACAGGTTGCCAATGGCGTCGACCCGCACCTCAAAACCACGTTCGCGCAGCCACGCGCTGAACAAGTCACGCACCGCGCCGTCTTCGGCTGACGCGGCCAGGCGGTGCAAGCCACCAGCGGGCGTTGCGCCGATGGCTGAGCTGTCGCGAAACAGCGTCTCGAACGCCTCGATGTCCGCCTCACTGGGAGACAGCCACTCAGGGGTAAAGGATGTCGACATGGGCGTGCTCCAGGCAAGTCGCAAACTCCGCGGACGGAGGGCGATTAGTGACCAAAGTGGTGATGGCAGTGAATGGCAATGTGTTGATGAACGTGCGATGGCCGAACTTGGCGTCGTCCGCGAGGATGACGCTGCGCAGACAGTGCTGGGTCAGGGTGCGACGCAGCAGCGCCTCGGGCTCCTGGTAGTCCATAAAGCCCAACTGCAGGTCCACCGCGCCGATGCCCATGAAGGCGATGTCGTAGTGAAACTGCCGGACGAATTCCAGGGTATGGGCGCCGATCAGCGCATTGTCATTGCGGCGCACGTCGCCGGGCACCACCAGCACCTGGTTACTGCTTTGCTGGGTGATCAACTGGGCGATGTCCAGCGAGTTGGTGATGATGCGCAGCTGGCTGAAACCGATCAATTGCTGGGCCAGGGCCAAGGTCGAGGTGCCGGTATCGAGAAACAGCACCATGCCCTCGCTGACCAATTTTGCCGCGCAGGCAGCCATGCGGTTCTTGGCCTGAGCCTTGATGCGGGTGCGCACTTGCAGCGGCTGCTCTTCGTTAAGCCTGGGCAAGATCGCGCCGCCATGGATGCGGCGCAACTTGCCGGCCTCCTCCAGGTATTTGAAGTCGCGGCGAATGGTTTCTTCGCTGACAAACAACGCTTGCGCCAGGTCCGACGCTTTGACGCGCTGATGTTGGGTGAGCATGAGCATGATTTCGTCGAGACGCGGCTGGTTAAGCATAAAAGGTGCATTCCAAGGCAAATTCGAGCCATCAGTATCGCGCGCTTTGCGCCCGCCACGGTACGCGGCATGCACCGCTCCGGCAGGGAGAAAAGGACGATTGAAGGCGGTTGATCGGGTCACGGGTACCTCTCACTTTTCAGAGTGTGAAAGGGCAGAAACACTACAAAAGGATCTGTCCAGGGCAGGCTTCTAACGAGCCGGCTCCACGGGGCAATCAGGCCTTACAACAACAGGGGCGGCAGGTGCTGGTCCCACGGCGCAATGGCTTCTACGGCGGCGCAGAACTGCAACACCTGGGCGTCGGCAAAGCGCGGGCCGACCACTTGCAGACCAATCGGCAAGCCGCTCGGGCTGAAGCCGCAAGGCAGGCTGGCGGCGGGGTTGCCGCTGATATTGAACGGGTACGTAAAGGGCGTCCAACGTGCCCAGGGCACGGCGCCGTCGGCACCCGGCCAGCCGTCGGGCGCGACCTGGTCAGCGGCGAATGGCAGGGTTGGCAACGTCGGCAGTAGCAATACGTCGTAATCGGCAAACAGCGCATGTACCTGGTTGGCGAAGTGCGCCCGCTGCTGCACGGCGTTGAGGTAGTCACCGAGGTCGTAGTCACCCGCGCGCTGGATCAGCGCAGCAAAGCCTGGGTCCAGTTGGTCGAGGCGATCGGCCAGGGCTTTGCCGTAGGCAATGCCGCGCCCGCCGACCCACAAGGTTTCGAACGTGGCGAGCGGATCCTGCCAGCCCACTTCCAGGGTGGTCACGGTGACCGGCAAGCGTTCCGCGAGGTTGTACACGGCGGCCTCTACGCAAGCGGTGATGACCGGGTCGACCGGGGTGTTGAACAATGTCGGGCAATACGCCACTCGTAGCGGCCCCAGTGGCTGGTCGCAGCGAGCCAGGCAGGATTCGGTCAAGGCCGGCAAGGCCTGATGGTCCAGCGGGTCAGGCCCGGAAAGCAGGTCGAAGAGCAAGGCGCTGTCGCGCACCGTGCGCGTGATCGGCCCCGCATGGCTGAGCATTTCGGTGGCCGACCACGGCCAGGTGGGAATGCGGCCCAGGGAGCCTTTCATGGCGAACGCCCCGCAGAACGCGGCCGGAATCCGCACCGAGCCACCGCCATCGGAGCCCAGCGTGCCCGGCACCATGCGTGCGGCCACGGCAATCGCCGAGCCGGAGCTAGAGCCGCCGCTGGTGAGGTGTGGGTTCCAGGGATTGCGGCCGTTGCCGAACACGCGTGAAGTGCTGGCACCGGTCCAGCCGAATTCGGTGGTGGCGGTTTTGCCGAGGATGATTGCACCAGCGTCCTTGAGGCGGCGAATAATCGGCGCATCCTGGCTGGGCACATGCTCAAGCCCGGTCAACGAGCCCCGGGTGGTGCGCAGGCCAGCGGTGGAAAACAGGTCTTTGATCCCAAACGGCACGCCGTGCAATGGGCCACGTAACTGCCCTGCTCTGGCTTCTGCGGTCAGCACCTGCGCTTGCGCCAACGCCGAGTCGGCGTAGACGTCGCCAAACGCATTGAGTGTGGGATTGTGGGTTTCAATCGCGTGCAGGCTTTGCTCGACCAGGTGTACCGCAGACAGCGTGCCCGAGCGAATGGCTTCGGCAGCATCGATCACAGTGGGCATCAAGAGGTCTTTGTTCATTGAGTATCCTGGGCCGTCTGCACATGGGTCCGGTGGGTACGTCAATAAACGCCCGAGCCTGGGGGCGTGTCAAGTGGGTTTTGTTGGGTATGTGGTTTTTGTGTGTTTTGTTATCAGCTCCACGCCACGATCAACAACCCCGCGCCTAACACCAGGCACAAGGGTGAGTAGAAATAGGTATCCAAACGGGCAAATCGCGACCCGCTTACCTTCTTGAAAAAGCCGACCAATTCCGAATCGCCAATCGCCCTGGCGAACATCACCAAGGCAATCGCACTGATGCCCCATTGCAGTGCGCCGTGGGACACCGGCGAGAAGTACAACCCGGCCCGCAGGCATACCAGTAAGGCAATGGCCACCAACCCCATCGCTACCAGGAACGTGCCCAGTGCCGACGGTTTGAACGCCGGCCGCGGCCCGCGGGCGAACTCGCCGGGCAGCTCGGGGATGGCGGCCAGGCTGCCGAGCTTGCCACCGGCGGCCCAGTACAGATGCACCATGCTGATGCAGGTAAAAATGGCGACGATCCAGCGTGCGACGAAAAAGCTCATGGCAGGCGCTCCCTCAAAGGTGCGAATGAGGATAGTCGCCCTGAGATTTTTTGTAGGCATTTCGTCGGCGGCTGATGGTAAAGTGCCGCCCCATGAAAATCGCCCGTGCCGACCGCTCACTCATTGCCTGGATGCTGTATTGCTGCGTCCTGTTCAATGTGTTCGCGTGCAGTATTGGCCATGGGCAGATGCTGGGCATGCAGCTCAACGGCATCGGCGGCCAGTTTTGTACGGTCGACCCGCGCACCCAGGCGCCTGCGCAGAAGAACTCCACCGACGAGAACCTGCCAACGCTGTCCAAGGCGTTTGGTTGCCCATTGTGTTCGACCGGCGGCATGGGGCCGGCACTCAGTTCCAGCCTCAATGTGGCAGTGTTGCCCCAACCGCACGCGCCGCCGCCGGCGGTGGTGCTTGCCGCTGATATTCCTGCCCGCTTCACCTGGCCCACGGCCAACCCGCGCGCGCCGCCCGCTTTCGCCTGATTCCTGCGCTTTCTGATCTGCACTGGCCAACGTTCCCAACCGGGAATACCTGCGGCTGTGCGTTGTTTTCAAGCCAAGTTTTTCAGGATACAACCATGAAACATTTACCCTTGTTGGCGGGCCTGTTCGGCTGCCTGCCTGTCTGTGGCTGGGCGCTCGAGCTAGCCCCCACCACCATCGATGGCGAACAAACCAGCGAACCGGGCCTGGCCCTGGACCAATCCAGCGGCACGGCATCACGCCTGGGTTTAAGCGTGCGCGAAACCCCGGCGTCGGTAGCCATTGCCAACCGTAACGACATTGAGCGCCATGGCGCCAAGACCTTCCGCGATGCGGCCAACACCTTGCCCGGCGTCAACGCCAGTGCGCCGCCGGGGTTTGGCGGGTTTGTGTCCTATCGTGGTTTTACCAGCAGCCAGATCACCCAGATGTTCAACGGCATCAACGTCGCAACCGGCCTGGCGCGGCCGGTGGATGCGTGGATCTATGACCGGGTTGAGCTGGTCGGCGGCCCCTCCTCACTGATCAACGGCGCCGGCTCCGTGGGCGGTTCGCTCAACTACGTGACCAAGCTGGCCACCCGCGAGGAACAAGTCGCCGAAGGCCAGCTCACCTATGGCAGCTACGACACTGCCGGCATGGCCTTTGGCCTCAACCACGCCCTGACCGAACCCGGTGCCGAAGTGCAGCACTACGCGCGCCTGGATGTGAGCCGCAATACCAACCACAGCTACATCGACCGCGACCAGCGCGATGCCTGGAGCATGGCGTTTTCCTTGCTCAGTGACCTCACCCCCAACCTGTCCCACACTCTGGCCCTGGAATACCAGGATGAACATGAAGACAGTCCGTATTGGGGCACGCCGGTGCTCAACCCCAAGGCTGGCGAGCTGAAAATCGACAAGCACAACCGCTTTAACAACTACAACGTTGCCGATGGTCGTTACGAGCAACGCACGATCTGGATGCGCTCGATCATTGACTACCGGATCAACGACAGCACCACCCTGAAAAACACCCTCTATCACCTCGACAGCCAGCGCGACTACCGCAACCTGGAAACCTACCAATACAACGCCGACAACAGCGCGGTGAACCGCTCGACTGCCTACCAGGTGCGCCATCAGGGCGAGCAGCACGGCAATCAGTTCGAGCTGCGCCATGACGACAGCGTGTTCGGGCTGTCGACCACCTGGTCCGGTGGTTTCGAATACAAGGTCAACAGCACCACCAACAACCCGTTGAATGTGCCGGGCAACAGCACGGTGGACCCGAATGGCTACAACCCCGGGCACTTCTACGACATTCCGGGCACCAAGCCAGGCTTTGTCAAAGACAAGACCAACGAAGTCACCACCAAAGCCTTGTTTGTGGAGAACCGCCTGGGCCTCACCGATAAACTCTCGCTGCTCACGGGGCTGCGTTACGACGCCATCGACCTGGATGTAACTAACCATCGCGTGATCACCGCCACCAACCCACGGCACTTCACGCGCCGTTGGGAGCCGGTCACCGGCCGCGTGGGCCTGACGTATCAGTTCATCCCATCGGCCAATGTGTATGTGCAATACAGCACCGCAGCGGAGCAGCCCTCCACCACCACTCAAGTGTTCGACGTGTCGACCGGTAAACAGTGGGAAGTCGGCAGCAAGTTCGACTACCTCGACGGGCGCGGTTCGGCCACCGTCGCCGCCTACAGGATCGAGCGCAAGGACTTTGCCGTTACCGACCCGCTGGACCCGAACAACAGCATTCCAGTGGGTGCGCAGACCTCCAAGGGCATCGAGTTCGCCAGCTCGCTGCGCATCACGCCACGGCTGCTGGCCGAAGGCAACGTTGCCTGGGTGGACGCCGAATACGATGACTTCAATGAGAAAATCGCCAGCGGCGCGGTGGTCTCACGCAAGGGCAATACGCCCACCAACGTGCCCAAGCGTGTGGGCAACCTGTGGCTGACCTATGACTTTGCCGAGGACTGGCAAGGCGGTGTGGACGCGCGGTATGTGGCCCAGGTGTATGCCGATAATGCCAACACCCAGACGGTGCCGGCCTATACGCTGTTCGGCACGTTCCTGCGGTACAAAGTGGATTCACATACCTCGGTGACCGGGCGGGTGCGTAACCTGACCAATGAGGTGTATGCCGAGTTTGCGCATGTGTCACCGGCTTACTATTTGGGCTCGCCACGGACGTTTGAGTTGGCGGTACAAACCAGGTTCTAAACCTGCAATGCAATAAAAATGTGGGAGCGGGCTTGCTCGCGAATACGGTGGTTCAGTCAATCTATCCAATGACTGACACACCGCATTCGCGAGCAAGCCCGCTCCCACATTTGGATCTTTATACGATAGAAAGAGCTGCGGTTACTTGAGGCTCGCCTCAACCTTCTGCGCCACCTCCGGCGTCAACCATGCCTTCCACACTTCAGGATGTTCCTTGAGGAACACCTGCGCCACTTCACGCGGCGCCGTATGATTCTCGCTCATTGCCGCCAAAGCCTTATTCAACGGCTCAATCGGAAACTGCACCTTGGTAAAGAACTCGGCAATCTGCGGCTGCGCCTGTTGGAACGGTGTCGACACACCGATGCTCAGCTTGGACGCCAACGAGCGGGTTGGCCGTGGGTTGGGGTTGTCTGCATCGGTCAGGGTCTTCCAGGCATCGGCGTCAAATGGCGGCTCTTCCAGCTGGATCAGTTTGTAACGGCCCATCAAGGGCGTTGGCGACCAGTAGTAGAACAGCACCGGTTTGCCGCGACGGATCGACGACGCAATCTCCGCATCCAGCGCCGCACCCGAGCCGCTGCGAAAGTTCACATAGCTGTCGTTCAGGCCATACGCCTTGAGCTTCTGGGCGTTGACGACTTCCGAGGTCCAGCCGATCGGGCTGTTGAGAAAACGCCCTTTGCCGGGCGACTCAGGGTCTTTGAACACGTCCTTGTAGCGCGCCAGGTCCTGTACGGTCTTGAGGTCCGGCGCCAGCGGCTTGAGGCCTTTGGCCGGGTCGCCCTTGACCACGTACTCCGGAACCCACCAACCTTCGGTGGCGCCTTTGACCGTATCGCCCAGGCCGATGACTTTGCCTTCGGCTTCGGCCTTGATCCACACCGGGCTGCGGCCGGCCCATTCTTCGCCGATCACCTGGATGTCATTTTTCGCCAGGGCGGTTTCCAGAGTGATGGTGGTACCGGGCAAGGTGTCGGTGGGCAGGTCATAGCCCTTTTCGACGATAAAGCGCAGCACTTCGGTGATCAGGCTGCCGCTTTCCCAGTTCAGGTCGGCAAAGTGCACCGGCTTTTGCGCAGCCGATACGGGCAACGACAGGCTCACGGTCGTCAGCGCCGCAGCCGCAGCCGCAACCACTAGGGTTCTCAATCCTTTCATGCCTTTGCACCTCGCGTTTTAACAGCCATAGCGGGCGGCTTTGCTGCGGATGCGCGAAGCCTCTGAATAGTTAAGTCAACTCAACTGTAGTAGAGGTTCCGGAGGAGCAAGAATACACCTGGCGTTTAGCAGTTACTCACTGGCCTTGAACGTCACCAGTTCACCCTTGCGCCACTTGGCGGCCTTGCCGGTCACGGCCTTGAGGGTTTTGGTCAAGCCTTCCTGCAATTGTTCATTGGCCGCGAACACCAGCATCACGCTGTGGCCTTCCTTGAAGACAATGCCTTGGCCTTCGGCCGAAGAAACAAAGGCGTAATCGCCCAAGCCATACACCGTCAACTTGATGTCGCGAAACTTCAATTCAAACTTGCCACCTTCGCGGCTCGGCAATACGGCGGCACGAAAATGATCACCTACCTTGAGTTCCAGGCGCGGTTTATCGTCCACGACCAACGCCGACTCAGTATCGATCTCGGCGATGTAAATGCCTTCCGGCGTCTGTTCAGTGATGTAAACGAAACGGGATTGAAACTGCTTGACCAACTTTGCGCGCAAATCACCCAGCACGAATAACGCGTGCATATCCAGATTACTGACTGCCAAGGAAACGCCCCCACATCAAAAAAGGCACTGACCGCCAGAGCGGGCAGCACAAAAAAACGGCCGTTACGGCTCGATCACTTATTGGTAAAAAACTGAAGAAACCTGCTGCTGCACCATAAGACTAGTACAGACATGCACGATGGGCCTTATGCAAGGTCATCTGGCAGCACAGCAAATCACAGGTTCAGCAGCCCGAGAACACGGGCCGACCAACTTCAGAGAATAACCCAGAAAAAAACGCGGTTTCCGACAACCTACACATTCCAAAATACCAGGGATGGAACCAGGCATGAACTGCCGACGACAATACTAAAACAGCAACCCGGTTCAAAACCACCTGAAACGCTACGGGTGAGCCCACAAGATCGATCGACAGGAGCTGAGCATGCAACCACGTCAACACGCCGTTATGTCGTCCCGCACTCGTTCATCATGTCCAGACGAGCGTCAATACTACTGCTTACATAACCCCGACGGGTACTCCAATTACGTTCTTTACCAAGTGGTACCGGCCGGGCGTAATTTCTTTCATATCCTGGAAGTGACCAGCGGCAGGATCAAAGGCTTTCGCAGCACGCATTCCAAGGCCTGCGAATTGGCCAAACAGCTTGAAGCCCGCCTGCAGGCGATTCACGGTGCAATCGTTTCGTCACCCGGCTGACTTTACCGCGCCGCCGCCCTTCAACTGCTGCCATACTGCCCCGTCCATGAAGTTTGCCCCTTGCGGGTCAGGTTTCATCAGTGCAGGTACCTTGATGCAGTTAACTTGAAGGGAAGGCTATACGTGACGGAATTTGATATTGGCGAATTTTTCATCCATGGCGATGCGCGAGAGGTAGACGGTGAGTTTCAAGCGGTGATCATCATGCGGGCCAAGCCCCCGCTGACCACGGTCACCACGCATCAGGTCGAAAAAGATCGCTGGTTCAAAACCGTCGACGCCGCAACCGAGGCCGGCAAAGAGGCTGCCATAGCGCTGAAATCCGCGGTTGATTCGGGTGCACTCAACTCCTGAGCTGTGCAAATCCTGAACTCTGTAGCGTCCGTGGCCTCACATGCACAACATCCCCTACCACGCATGGAGAACCGACCATGGACGCGCCAATCCCTACTCTTGAAACCTTGTTTGACCAACTAGGCCTGGACTCGACACCCGAAGCCATCGACGCGTTTATCGTCGCGCATCCTCTGGCTGAAGACGTGAAGCTGATCGACGCACCGTTCTGGTCGCCACAACAAGCGGCGTTTCTCAAGGAAGAACTGCGCGAAGACGCCGAATGGGCAATCCCGGTGGATGAGCTGAACCAGCGCCTGCACCAGCCTCGATAACACGCCTCAATGCAGGCTGTCTGACTGTTCTAGGTGCATCAGCGCCTGCCAGGCAGCCCTGCACTCCTCCGCTTCACTGCGGCTGGCGAACGCCGTGCCGCGTTGCTCGCCATTGAGCAACACCACCCAACAGGCTTTCTGGCCCAGCGCACGCAGGGTTTCGGGAACACCGCTGCCGATCATTACGGCGACATCGACCTTGTTTTGCATGGAGCTTCTCCGCCACATTAGTTAGCTACCTAACAATGTTGGCCATGCTACGGTTTTATTCCAGTTGGAAAAAGCTATCCCCGGAATAGCTCCATTGCATAAACAGTAACAATCCTAGTGCGCAGCCTTGGCCCCTTCTGGTTTGTAACCCAGTCGCAAGCCACCCCAATGCCGCCCTTTAACCATGATCGGCACCGACAAATCGTGCATCAGCTCGCCGGTGTCGCGGGTATAGGTCTGCAACAGCACCACTTGTTGATGGCTGCCGCAACGAATGCCGGTACGGTCGTCGAACTTGCGTTTGGTACGGTTCTGCACGGCATCAACCTGCGCATCGCCGGTCAGGGCGTGGGAGAACGCCTTGTTATGCGTGGGCACATAGCCTTGCGGTGTGCAGGCAATCGCGAACACCAGCCCCTCATGGCGCGGCAGCAACGCCTCCTGAATCGCGGGCAGCACCTGGTCGGTGTAGCCATCAAAACGCGTGTGGTATTTGCTCGGTTGTGTATTAGGGATCGGTGTGTAGCTGCGGTCGAACAAGTCTTCCAGGCTGATGCGGTTTTGCAGGATATCGGCTTCGAACTGTTCGCCAATGCGGCTCGCGCCTTCGCGGGCCAGGTCGTAGATGCGCTGGTGATAGTCATCCAGCCCGACTTCGGCCAGGCGCTCGCTGATGGTCTCAGCCTGCCCTTCCATCTGCACGGCGACCTCGGCCAGTTGCCGCGTCTGCTGGTCGCTCACCGACAAATCGCTGCGCATCTGCTCCACGGCATGGAACAGGCTGTCGAGTTGCGCGCGGTTGTTGTCGGTGCCTTGGGCGATCTCGTTGACCTGCCCTTCTACATCCGCGGCCAGGCTGGCGATACTTTCCAATTGTTCACCGGCCTGCTCCACCTGCTCGACACCGATGTGCAGGTCGGTCGACAGTTGGCGAATCTGTTCCACCACCTGAGCGGTGCGCTGTTGAATATCGGCAACCATCACGCCGACCTCATCGGTCGCCGTGGCCGTGCGCCCGGCCAGGCCACGTACTTCATCGGCCACCACCGCAAAGCCACGCCCGTGCTCACCGGCGCGCGCCGCTTCAATGGCGGCGTTCAGCGCGAGCAGGTTGGTCTGGCTGGCAATGGACTGGATCACCAGGGTCACGCGCTGGATCTCTTCACTGCGCTGGCTCAACGCCTCGATCAACTCTCGGCTGGCATTGGCGCGCAGGCTTAGCTGGTGCATGCGGGTGATCGACTGGGCCAGCATTTCGCGCCCTTCAGTGCTGCGCTGATGCGCCTGGCTGGCCGCGCCCAAGGCCTGCCGGCTGAGCTGGGAGGTGACTTGCTCGGTGCCGATCATCACTTCGGCGCTACTGACAATTTGCTGGGCGGCGCTTAATTGCGATTGCACGCGCGCAGCCAGTTGCTTGACCGAATAGGCCACGCCGGCAGCGGAAAGTGCGTTGTGACTGGTGGTGTAGGAAAGATCGCGCGTCAGCTCACCCATCGTATCAATCGCCAGGGACGGCGCGACACGCGGCACTCGGGCTTTGAGCGCAGGCAGCCAGATCACCAGCAAGGCCAGTGGCAGGCACAGGTACAGCGGCAAGCCGGCAAACACCAGGCCCAGCAGGACCAGCACCAGCGCGGTGCTCTGCATAAGCGGCGTCAGCCAGCCGGGCAGCACGCGCACCACCGTTTGCGGTGGCGCTGCTGCGCCCATCAGAGATCCGTCTCCAGCCATCGTTGTTACCCCGCTGTTTGTAGTTATTGTTGCTGCATTAAACGCCACTACTGGGCCATTATCCATGGGCCTTTGGTGGGGGTCTTTGCAGTAGATCAATAGACAGGGGCGTAACCGGTATTTCTCTCGGGCATCACAGGTGCGATGCCCGACTTCAGCGCATCAAGCCTGGCGCTGGTGCTTGTCGATCTGTTCGTGGCGCTCTTGCGCTTCGATGCAGTACTTGGTGGTCGGGCTGATCAGCAGGCGCTTGAGGCCAATCGGCTCGCCGCTGTCATCGCACCAGCCAAAAGAATCTTCCTTGATGCGTTCCAGGGCACGCTCAAGCTGCGGCAGCATGCGCTGGTCGCGATCGATGGCGTTTACCAGCCAGGTGCGCTCTTCTTCCACAGAGGCAGCGTCAGCCGGGTCAGCCGGGGTATCCAGGCTTTCGATGGCGATGCGGTTCTGCTCAATGCGCTCGTGGTGTTCCACTTTCATGTCTTGCAGCAACTGCTCGAAAAAAGCGTGCTGTTCGGCATTCATGTAGTCATCCGCCGGCATGGCCAGCAACTTTTCCTTTGTCATTGATTTCTCTATAAAAAATACGTGCATTAAGGCGAATAAGGGAGCGTTCCGGCAGACCTTCGCAGGCCTCGGAAAGGCGCCGTCCATTTCAAGCGCCACCCGGCACTCAATTTACGAGGGGCGGCAGTCTAAGGCCGGTTTGAGGCGTCAGCAACTGAAAAGACAGGCATTTTTTCCCAATTAACCCCCAAAGGCACCAGGACGGGCTTGGCGAACGGTCATCGGAGTGCGTTTATAGCAAGAAATTCAGTGCTGTGGAGCTATATAGAAGACAAACGGTTAGAACGGTCTGATAAAGACTAACTGTGGGAGCTGGCTTGCCTGCGATTGCATCAACTCGTTAGTCCCCAAGGACCGAGTCGTCTGCATCGCAGGCAAGCCAGCTCCCACACTGGATGGATGTTGCCCGTAACTCGGTATCAGCGCTTGAGCTTGCGTTTGTTGCGGTACTGGTCGATCACCACCGCAATCACGATGATCAAGCCCTTGATGATGTCCTGGATATATGCATCCACCCCCACAAAGGTGAACCCGCTGGCCATCACGCCGAGGATCAGCGCGCCGATCACAGTACCGGTGATGCGCCCTACTCCGCCCGCCAGGCTGGTGCCGCCGATCACCGCCGCCGCAATCGCATCCAGCTCATACGACATGCCCATGCCGGCCTGGCCGGTGGCGGCACGTGCCGAGGCCACCACACCGGCCAGGCCCGCAAGCAAGCCTGCAATGCTGTAGACGATGATCAGGTGGCGCTTGACGTTGATACCCGAGGTACGCGCCGCCTGCATGTTGCCGCCGATGGCGTAGGTGTACTTGCCGTACTTGGTGTAGCGCAGGGCGATATGGAAGATCACCGCCACCACGAGGAAGATGATCACCGGCATCGCACCATGACCGATGGCCGTGTACGAATCCGAGAGCATGCTCACCGGCTGGCCTTCGGTGTAGTAGCGCGCCAAGCCACGGGCCGAGACCATCATGCCCAGGGTCGCAATAAACGGCGGGATGCCGGTCACCGCGATGATACTGCCGTTGATTGCCCCCGCCAGCAGCCCCACACCCAGGCCCATCGCCACCGGAATCCACACGGGCAAGTCAGTCAGGCTGGGAAACACTGCCCGGGAAAAGTCCGAGGTTTGCGCCAAACTGGCGGCGATCATTGCCGATAACGCCAACACCGAGCCAGAAGACAAATCGATACCGGTGGTGATGATCACCTGGGTCACGCCAATCGCCAGCAGGCCGATAATCGACACTTGCAGAATCATCAGCACCAGGCGCTGAGAGTTCATCAAAAAGCTCTGATCGCGCACGATCCAGCCGAACACCTCAAACACCAGGCCGATGCCGATCAACACCAGGAAGATGCTCAGCTCGGTGGGTAAGCGCCGACGGTGCTTGACCGGTGCCGTGGCAGGCTTGTTGTCTGTTATTGCGTTCATAGCCAATCACCTTCTTATTCTGTGCGGTTCGTCAGTGGACTACGGTCATACCGGAAGCCAGCTGCATGACTTTTTCCTGGGTCGCATCGGCGCGGTCCAGGGTGCCCATCAGTTCGCCTTCGTGCATCACCATCACTCGGTCGCTCATGCCCAGCACTTCCGGCAGCTCGGAGGAAATCATGATCACCGCCATGCCTTCGCTGGCGAGGAAGGAAATCAAGCGATAGATCTCGGCCTTGGCGCCCACATCGATGCCGCGTGTCGGCTCATCGAGGATCAGCAGGCGCGGGTTGGTCATCAGCCAGCGCGCCAACAGGGCTTTTTGCTGGTTGCCGCCGGACAGCGTATCGATGCATTGCTCCAGGGACGGGGTTTTCACCCGCAGCTTCTTGCACATGTCTTCGCACAGCGCGCGCAGGGCTTTTTGCTGGATAAAGCCGTTACCCGAGTAATGCGGCAATACGGCCATCTCCATGTTCTCCAGCACCGACAGGCACGGAAACAGGCCACTGAGCTTGCGGTCCTCGGTCAACAGCGCAAAGCCCTTCTCGATGGCCATGTGCGGGTCAGTGATGCGCACCGCTTTGCCGTCGAGGGTAATCTGGCCGCCGGAGCTAGGAGTGATACCAAAAATGGTCTCTGCCACGTTGGTACGCCCCGAGCCCATCAGCCCGGCGATGCCGAGGATTTCACCGGCATGCAGGTCGAACGACACGTCCTTGAACACGCCGTCCAGGCTCAAGTCGCGCACCGACAACAGTAAATCGCCGATGGGCGTCTCGCGCACCGGGAACAACTGGCTCAGTTCGCGGCCGACCATCATCGAGATCAGGCTGTCGCTGTTCATGCTGTCGGCACGCTGCAGGCCGATGTACTGGCCGTCACGGAACACCGCCACTTCATCGGCGATAGCAAACACTTCGTTCATTTTGTGCGTGATGTAGACAATGCCTTTGCCCTGGGACTTGAGGTCGGCAATGATCGAAAACAGGTGGGCCACTTCCTTCTCGGTAATGGCTGACGTCGGTTCATCCATGATCAGGATGTCGGAGTCGTAGGACACCGCCTTGGCAATCTCGACCATCTGCCGCTCGGCGATGCTCAGGTTGCCGACGTGTTCTTCCGGGTCCAGGTTGATGCGCAATCGGGCCAGTAACTCGGCAGTGCAGCGGTGCATCTCGCGGTGGTTGACCATGTGCAGGCTGTTGAGCTGCTCGCGGCCGATCCAAATGTTTTCGGCGATGCTCATGTGCGGCATCAGGTTGAGCTCCTGGTGGATCATCGCGATCCCGGCCTTCTGCGCCGCCAGCGGTGTTTCAAACACGATCGGCTTGCCGCGCAGGCGGATTTCCCCGGCGTCGGGCTGGTAGATGCCGGCGATGATTTTCATCAACGTCGACTTGCCCGCACCGTTCTCGCCCATCAGCGCGAGCACCGAGCCGGGGCGCACGCGCAGTTGCACATCGGCCAGGGCCACGACGCCGGGAAAGCCTTTGCTGATGTTGACGATTTCCAGCAGGTAGGGTTCTTCCAGCAGCGCGGGCTGGAGACCGGGAGGCTGCGAGACAGTGGCTTGAGCGAGCATAGAAAAGTACCTCGACTGCAGGGCGACCGTGGCCGCCCTGCCGGCTTATTGTTGTTGTGTGCGGGCTACTTGAAGTCTTTGACGTTGTCCGGCGTGATCAGCTGGAACGGGATCACCACGTTCTGCTCGATGGGCTCGTTTTTAGCCATCTTGCGCGCAGTCTCCACCGACTTGTCGGCCTGGCCCTTGGCATCCTGGAAGGCCGACACGGTCATGTCGCCCTTGGTGATCGCATTGAGGCCGTCCGGCGTGCCGTCGACGCCGGCGATCAGCACGCCTTTTTTGCCCGCCGACTTCAGCGCCATGGATGCACCAATGGCCATCTCGTCATTGTTGGCCAGTACCGCGTCAAAATCGCGGCCCTGGGTAAGCCAGTCGTTGACCAGGGTCATGCCCTTGTCACGCAACCAGATGCCGGTCTGTTCCTGCTCGATCTTGATGCCCGGGTACTTGGTCAGAACTTCCTTCACGCCCTTGGTGCGGTTGGTGGTGGAGTTGTTCGCCAGGTCGCCCAGCAGAATCACAATGTTGCCCTTGCCGCCGAGTTTTTCGGCGATGTATTGCATTTGCAGTTTGCCGGCTTCGACGTCATCGGAGACCACCGCAGCCACGCCTGGGGCCAGGGTTGGGCTATCCGGGCGGCGGTTGACGAACACCAGCGGGATTTTCGCCGCGGTGGCGGCCTTGATGATGTTGGCCGTCGACGCGGTGTCCACCGGGTTGACGATAATCGCGTCGACCTTTTGGCTGATGAAGTTCTCGACCTGGCTCAGTTGTTTCACCACGTCGGCGCGGGCGTCTTCAAACTGCAATTGCACTCCGTCGCCCTTGGGATAGGACTTGGCTTGCTTGTCCATGTCTTCACGCAGGTAGGTCAGGAAGGTGTCATCGAAGGCGGACATGGTCACGCCAATCTTGAGGTCGGCGGCTGAGGCAAAACCACTGGCCAGCAACATCGACAGGGCCAGCGCGGTAAAACGGATCGGGGTCTTCATGAACGGTCTGTCTCCACTTTCTTGTTGGTTTTTTGGACGTTGCGTTTATCAGCGTTCGGCGGGCAATCGAACCACCGGTGCCCCAGGGATGCAGCAGACCAGCGCGCCGTGGTTTTCGACGCACAGCACATTAAGGAAGGAGAAGTAGAACGGCCGGGCGCGGGGCAGACCGCGTGGCGTGTGGGCAGGGCGTAAAACTCGCAGTACAGCGTTGAAGATTTTCATCTGACGGTACCTGGTTGTTTTTGATCTTGTTTTTGTTGAGCCGTGCGAATCGAGTCCGAACGTACTTTATGCAACCTGGAAAAGACTTTATTAGAAAATAATTTCCATATCAACCTGTTTTAGAATTTTATTCTATTTTTGTCGAAACCACCTGCTGGCGCTCGGCGCTGAGGCGTGCGGCGTCCAATATACGGGTGGTTTCCAGCGCATCATAGGCACTTACCGGCAGCGGCCCCTGCCCTTGCACAGCCAGCTGCAACTGGCGATAGAACTGGGTCCAGCAGCCCTTCTCGGAGGGCACGCGCTCGCGCTCCTGGCCTTGCTCGAACCAACCCCAGCGTCGATGCTCCTCGGCGCCCCAGTGCTCGCCTTCGGTTTTCGGTGACTTGCCAGCCATCAATGCGTCTTCCTGGCCGTCCAGCCCATCGACGGTGTAACACCCCTGCGTGCCACTGACGCGAAAACGCGGCGCCTGGCTGTTTTGCAGGGCACTGCCCCACAGGTGCGAAATCACGCCATTGGCGTGAGTGAGGGAAACAAAAAAACCATGGTCGAGGGTCGGGTGTTCGGGGCTGAACTGCAATTGCGCAAACACCCGATCCACCGGGCCGAACAATTGCAGCGCCTGGTCCACCAAGTGGCTGCCCAGGTCACGCAACCAGCCGCCGCCGCTGGCGTTGCCGACGGCCTGCGGGCTGTAGCGCTCGACACGGGATTCAAAGCGCGTGATCTCACCCAGGGCACCGGCGTCGATCAGCTTGCGCAGGGTCAGGTAATCCGAATCCCAGCGGCGGTTCTGATAGACGCTGAGCAGTGAGCCCTGGCGTTCGGCGGCGGTGATCAGCGCCTGGGCCTGTTCGGCGTTACTGGCGAAGGGTTTGTCGCTGACCACCGCCACGCCGTGTTCGATGGCTTCCAGCACCAGGGCCGGGCGGCCTTTGAGGGTGGTGGAGATCACCAGCGCATCCACGCCGGCCTCGACGATCTGGCCAATGCTGTCAAAAGCTTTTACGCCGGGAAGGTCGCTGCTCAACTGTTGGCGGCGCTCCGCTGAACGGGTCACCACGCCAACAAAAGTCGCACCGGCTAAGGTTGCAATCAGCGGCGCATGAAAGAAGCGCCCTCCGTGACCGTAGCCGACTAGTCCGATTCGCATAGTTCACTCCTTAATATGAAGTGCAAACCCAATCAAAAATGTGGGAGCGGGCTTGCTCGCGAATGCGGTGTATCAGTTAAAGCACTTGTATCTGACATACCGCATTCGCGAGCAAGCCCGCTCCCACACTGACTGCATTCCACCTGACAGATTGTGACTAGCCGTAGAAGTGCGGACGCTCCGGCAAGCTCACCTTCACAATCTGCTCACTGTTTTGCGCCTCGATGCACGCATCCGCCGCCACCGCCGCTGCAAAACCATCCCACGCCGACGGCCCGCCGACCTGCCCGGCACGCACGCTGTCGATAAACGCCTGCAATTCCACGTCGTAAGCCCCGATAAACCGGTCCTTCCAGTCCATCAAAATGGCGTTCGACAGCTTAGCGCCACTGCGCATTTGCACCTGCGAAGGCTCCGGCAGTTTGGCGATGCCGGTCTCCCCCACCACTTCACACTGGATGTCGTAGCCGTACTGGCAGTTCACAAACACTTCCACATCGATGCGCGTGCCCTTGGCGGTTTCCAGCAGCACGATCTGCGGGTCGCGCAGGTGGGCCAGGGCTTTGCTCGATTTGCGCGGGAACACCACTTGCACCGACACATAGTCGTCATTGAGCAGCCAACGCAACACATCCAGCTCGTGGATCAAGGTGTCGGTGATCGCCATATCGGTCTTGTAGTTCTCGCCCACCGTCGGGTTGCGGTGTGCGCAATGCAGCATCAGCGGCTCGCCGATCTGGCCACTGTCGATCACGGCCTTGAGGGCGCGATAACCTTCGTCATACGGGCGCATAAAGCCCACTTGCACCAGGCGCTTGCCGTAGGCCACTTCGGCGTCGACAATCTTGCGGCAGCCCTGCGCGGTCACCGCCAGCGGTTTTTCGCAGAACACTGGCTTGCCGGCGGCGATGGCGGCCAGTACGAACTCTTCGTGGCTCGGCCCCCAGGACGTGACGAGAATGGCTTCGACCTGCGGCGAGTTGATCAGCGCATGGCCATCGGCATAGACCTCAGCGGTCAGCTTCAAATCAGCGACGACCTTGGCGGCTTGCTCAAGGTTGATGTCGGTTACCGCCACCACCTGGCTATTGAGCAAGGTCTGGCTGCAACGACGGATATGGTCACGGCCGATAGCGCCAGTGCCAATCACTCCAAGCTTTAACGACATACACAACTCCTCTTGTTATTAGTACTGCCGGGCCTTGGCCAGCTGTTCATTGAGTTTTTTCGCGGCTGCGTTCGTGCGTTCACTGGTGGATACTTGCGCCACGCCCACCCGCCACCACGACAAGTAGCCGTGGACCATGGTCTTGGGCAGTACCTTGATATCGATTAGCGTGGACACCGTTTGCGTGCGCGCATCGGCCAGCGCCGCCTGGAGCTGTTCCACGCTGCTGACCTTGTAGGTCTTGCAGCCATAGGCCGCCGCGCTCATGGCGAAATCCACCGGCACCAGCCCGCCGTCGAGCTTGCCGCTCTCGGGGTTACGAAAGCGGAACTCGGTGCCGAAGCTGTCCATGCCGTTGCCGATCTGCAGGTTGTTGATGCAACCGAAGGCCATGTTGTCGAGCAACACCACGTTGATCTTGCGTCGCTCCTGGATCGAGGTGGCCAGCTCCGAGTGCAGCATCATGTAGGAGCCGTCGCCGACCAGCGCATACACCTCTTTGCTCGGCTCGGCCAGCTTCACACCGAGGGCGGCGTTGATCTCGTAGCCCATGCACGAATAGCCATATTCGACGTGGTAGGTGTTGACGCCCTTGCTGCGCCAGGCGCGTTGCAAATCGCCGGGCAGGCTGCCGGCGGCGGCAACGATGATCGCGTCGTCGGCCAGGGTGTCGTTCAACACGCCAAGCACACGGCTCTGGGTCAGGCACGAACCGGTCAGTTCGATAAATTCGCGTAATACGGCGCGGTCCAGGTGGTCATCCACCTCCGGCACAAAATCGTCGCCGTGGTATTCCACCTGGTGCACGCGATCCACTTCCGCGTCCAACCGCGCCTTGGCATCGTGGACCTGCTCGCCCCAGCCCGCGCGGTAATCGCCCAAGGCGTCAGCCAACGCTTCAAGGGCAACCTGCGCATCGGCCAGTACTTGTACGCCATCGAGTTTCAACGCATCGCACGGGCTGATATTGAGGTTGAGAAACTTAACCTCGGCATGTTTGAACAGCGACTTTGACGAGGTGGTGAAATCGGTATAACGCGTGCCGATGCCAATGATCAGGTCCGCCTCGGGCGCCAACAGGTTCGCCGCCAGACAGCCGGTTTCACCGATGCCGCCCAGGTTCAGCGGGTGGCTGGACACCACCGCACTCTTGCCCGCCTGGGTTTCGGCGAAGGGAATCTCAAAACGCTCGGCAAACGCTTGCAGCGCGGCATTCGCGCCGGAGTACTTCACCCCGCCACCACAGATAATCAGCGGCTTGCGCTTGCCCCGGAAGGCCGCCAGCGCATCGCCGATCATCGCCGCCGTGGCGGGGCGCCGCTCGATGCGGTGCACGCGTTTTTGCAGGAAATAATCCGGGTAGTCCCAGGCTTCGGCCTGCACGTCCTGCGGCAGCGCCAGGGTCACGGCGCCGGTTTCCGCCGGGTCTGTGAGCACGCGCATGGCATGGATCGCCGCCGTCATCAGTTGTTCAGGGCGGTTGATACGGTCCCAGTACTTGCTCACGGAACGGAAGGCATCGTTGGTGCTGATGCTCAGGTCGTGGAATTGCTCGATCTGCTGCAACACCGGGTCCGGCTGGCGGCTGGCGTACACATCACCGGGCAACAGCAGCAGCGGGATACGGTTGGCCGTGGCGGTGGCGGCAGCGGTGAGCATATTCGCCGCGCCGGGGCCTACCGAGGCGGTGCATGCGTAGATCTTGCGACGCAAATGCTGCTTGGCGAAACCGATGGCAGCGTGGGCCATACCTTGCTCGTTACGGCCCTGATGCACCACCAGGTCGCCGCTGTCCTGCTCCAGCGCCTGCCCCAGGCCCAGCACATTACCGTGGCCGAAAATCGTGAATACACCGGCGACAAACTTGCTCTGCACGCCATCGACTTCGATGTATTGGTTGTCCAGGAACTTCACCAGGGCCTGGGCCATGGTCAGTCTTGTTGTGGTCATCACTTGCACCTTGTGTGAATGCAATTGGGTTGATTAACACTGCTTCAATGTGGGAGCTGGCTTGCCTGCGATGGCGGCGTGTCAGGCGACAAATATATGTCTGGCAGACCGCTATCGCAGGCAAGCCAGCTCCCACAGGTTAATCGGCGTCAGGTTCGGGGGTTTTGCAGGTGGGCGATACTGGCCCCAATGGCCTGCTGGATATCCGCCAACCCATGCACACTCTCGGCAAACGGCTCAAACGACAGGTAACCGCCGTACCCGCTGCTGAGCAAGGTGTCGATCTGCGCCGCGTTGCCGAGGATATCGCCCTCGCCCACCAGCACGCGGTGGCCGTCACGAATCGAATTGAGCGGCGCTTCGGCGTCTTCTACGCCAGAGATATGCACCAGCCCGGTCAGTTGCGGGAAGAACTCCTGCTCGCTGGCCAGGTGGTGGTGAAAGGTGTCGTGCACCAGGCGGAACACATCCAGGCCGCCAATCGACTGAATTGCATCCACCGCCACACGTTTGCGGCGCAGGGCACATTCTTCAAAGCCCAGCGGTTCGATAAACCCGAGGATGCCGTACTCGCGCAGGATCGGCGCCAGCTCGCTCAGCGCCGTGCGCAACCCGGCGGCACGCTGGGCTTCGTTGCGGGTGTCGCCGCGTTCATTGAGCGGGCACATCACCAAGCCTTGCGCGCCGCATTCACGGGCATAAGTGGCCAGTTTGATGGCCTGGGCACGACGCTCGTCATTCCATACGTCAAACGGGTACAACGCATTGATCGACAGCACCGTGATGCCCTGCACCGCGCACAATTCACGTACGCGGCTGGCCGGGGTGCCGTATTCGATTTCATGGCCTTTCAGGTCGTTGCGAATCTCGATGGCATCGCACTTGAGGGCCGCGGCCAACTGGATAAAGTCCGGCAGGGACAGGTTGGGTGCGACCATGCGGTTAAGGGCAAAACGTAGCGGCGACTTCATTGTTGTTGTTCTCCGTCCAAAACCGTTTAGAGGTCCAGCAGCCAGCTGTGCTGCGGGTCGTTATGAAAATGCCAGGCGCGTTTTGGCCCGGCCATCACGTTGAGGTAATACGATTCGTAGCCATACGGCACACTGACCGGGTGATACCCCTTGGGCACCACCACCAGGTCGCTGTTTTCCACGGCCATGGCCTGGTCGATGCTGCGATCGTCGGTGTACACGCGCTGGAACACGAAGCCCTGCGGCGGGTTGATCTGGTGGTAATAGGTTTCTTCCAGAAAGCTCTGGTGCGGCAGGTCGTCGGTGTCGTGCTTGTGCGGCGGGTAGCTCGACGAGTGCCCGGACGGCGTGCGTACTTCCACCACCAGCAGCGAATGGGCCGGCTCGCTGTCAGGCAGGATGTCGCACACGTAGCGGGTGTTGGCGCCTTTGCCGCGCACGCTGCGCTTGCAGTGTTCGGGGCGAATCAGGCGCGGTTCAAAGCCCGGCGCACCGGGCGCGGCGCAGACGGCGATCTGCACATCGCTCAAGGCGCTAATCTGCGCATCGGTGCCTGGCGGCAGGTACGCAGCGAAGGGGGATTTGTCTTCGAACACCGACTGGCGGTCGCCGAGGTTCTGCCAGTTGAAGCCTTCGCCTTCTATATTGACGCGACCGCTGAGCAACACCAGGCACAGCTCTTGATCCCCGGCGGTGACCGGCAGGGTTTCGCCCAGGCTCAAGCGATAGGCGGCAAAGCCCACATACTCCAGGCGCCCGTCTTCGAGGGCCACCATGGTTTGCCCGCGTTTGCTGCTTTTGACCAACAAGCTCATCACTTTGTCCTCTCGTTGAGCAGCGCGCGCAAGGTGTCATAGCCTTTTTTGGCATAGAGGTAGCTGGGCGCCACGGCCGGGTCCTGTTCGGCTTCGACCACCAGCCAGCCCTTGTAGTGGGCAGCCAACAGCACATCGAGCAGTTCGGCGAAATCGATGTCGCCATCGCCAGGCACAGTGAAAGTGCCGTTGACGATGCAGTCAGGGAAGCTCCACATCTGGTTGCGCGCCAGTTGCACCACCGGCTTGCGCACGTCCTTGAAATGCACGTGGCAGACGCGCTCGATGTGTTTGCGCAGAACCTCGATGGGTTCGCCGCCGCCCATATAGCAATGGCCCGAATCAAACAGCAGGCCGACTTCCGGGCCGGTGCGGCTCATCAGCTGGTCAATGTCTTCAGGGGATTCGACGTAGGCGCCCATATGGTGGTGATACGCCAGGCGCACGCCTTGGGACAGGGTGAAACGCGCCAGCACCGTGAGCTTGTCGGCGTATTCCTGCCAGGCGTGCTCGCTGTGAAAACGCGGGCGTTCGATCAGGCGCACTTTCGAGCCCTGGATCGAGTCGGCGACTTCGCCGTACACCAGCACGTTGGCGCCATTAAGCTTGAGCAACTCGACATGCCCGGCGATGGCTTCGATTTCTTCGGCCACCGAACGCCGCGCCAGGCGGCTGGAATACCAGCCGGAGACCAGCGCCAGGTCATAAGGGCGCAACACATCACCGACGCCCTTGGCGTCTTTGGGGAACTTGCCGTTGAGTTCGAAACCTTCGTAGCCGATTTCCTTGCCTTCGCTGAGCGCTGTGCTCAGCGGCGTTTCACCGCCCAGGGCCGGCAGGTCGTCGTTGCTCCAGGAGATCGGGTTGATGCCAATTCGGATTGCGGGCATGGCTGCACCTTTTGTTTTTATCTGACTTAAGCCTGATTAGATCTGCTCTATGTGGGAGCGGGCTTGTGTGGGAGCTAGCTTGCCTGCGATGGCATCACCGCGGTTTCATTGCTAGACCGAGGCGATACCATCGCGGGCAAGCCCGGCTCCCACACAAAGCTGCTCCCACATTTGACTGCGTTTAATTTCTGGAACTGCGCCAGGCATTGATGAGCTGTTCGAACGTGCCCTGCACCTGCTCAATCAACCCTTCATCATCAATTTCCCCCGCCATCCACGCACGGCTGGGCTCCTGGAAGATCGTGCGGCCCACCGCGAACCCTCGGCAGGTAGTGCTTTGACTGGCTTGCTGAAAGCCATCGGCCAGAAACTGCGCCGACGCATTCAGGCCCAGCAGCACCACACCCCGGCAGTACGGGTCACGCTCGTGGATCAGTTCGTCGAGCTTTTTCCAGTCTTCGGCCGACTGCGCCTCGATCTTCCACCACGCAGGATATATACCCAGGTTGTACAGGCGCTTGAGGCTGCGATAGAGCACATCAGGATAGGTCGACGGGTGATCCTTGGGCGGCACGACTTCCAGCAGCAGTTCATGGCCGCTGACCAGGGAAGCCTCGTAGACCGCCTTGAGCTGCGCCTCTTGCTCCAGGCGCAGCATCGGCTCGTCGTCCGGGTGGAACTGCACCAGGCACTTGATGATTTGCTCCTGGGGCCAGGCGATCAGGTTGCTGCCCACCGAGCGGCCGTGTTCAAACGCCAAAGGGCGCGAGTTCTGCACCTCCACTGGCCGGGCGATCCACCAACCGCGGCCGCTGGCGGTATTCAGTGCGTCCTGGCCGAAGCGCTGGTCGGCCAGCAGGCCCACATCGGCTTCGATGCCCTGCTGCGCCAGCTTGGTTTCCACACGTTCGATGGCCTGGATAAACAGCTGCTTGATGTCGCTGATGCGGGTCAGGTCCTGGCCGCCTTTTTGTGCAAGGTCCACCAGCTGCCAGCGGTGGTCGAAGGCAAACACAAACAGCTGTTTCCAGGTTTTGCGCGGCACCGTGACGCGGTGCAGGCGTTGCAGGGTTACGTCTTGATCCGGCCGGGTGATGGGCACCGGGCTGTTGAACAGGTAATCCAGTTCGGCCGGCGTCGGCATGGCGGGCGCGCAAGCATGGCGGGACACGACAAGCCCGCCGCAAGCGTTGGCCAATTGGCTGCAGCGCTCATCGCTGGCGTCATTGATCCAGCCGCTGAGAAAGCCGGACATGAAGGCGTCACCGGCACCCAGCACATTGAGCACTTCAACCCGCACGCCGGGGTAAATCGCGCCGTCTTCCAGGCGTGCCGGGATGGCGCCGTGAATCACCGTGCAACCTTGCGGGCCGAGCTTGACCACCAGGGTCGCCGGGGTCAGTTCACGCACAGTGCGCAACGCCGTCAGCAGGTCTTCACTGCCACCGGCGATCAAGAACTCTTCCTCAGTGCCGACGATCAGGTCGAAACGCGGCAGGATGTTTTGCACATGCTGGCTGACGTTCTGATCGGCGACAAACCGCGTTTCGCCATCCGCCTTGCCCGCCAGGCCCCACAGCACCGGGCGGTAGTCGATATCCAGTACACGCTTGACGTTGTGCTTGGCCGCGTAATCCAGCGCCTGGATGCTGGCCTTGTACACGCCATCGGTGGAGAAGTGTGTGCCGGTGATCAGCAAGGCTTTGCTGGAAGCGATAAAGGCTTCGCTGATGTCTTCGGCGCGCAGGGCCATGTCGGCGCAGTTTTCGCGGTAGAACACCAGGGGGAAGGTTTCGCGGTCTTTAAGCCCCAGCAATACCAGGGCGGTGAGGCGTTCCGGGTCGACCTTGATGCCGCTCACGTCACAGCCTTCACGGGCCAGGGATTCGAGCAGGAAGCGGCCCATATGGTCATCGCCCACGCGGCTTAACATCGCCGACTTGAGGCCCAGCCGCGCCGTGCCGAAGGCGATGTTGGCGGAGGAACCGCCGAGGTACTTGGCAAAGCTGGACACGTCCTCAAGCCGCGCACCGACTTGCTGTGCATAGAGGTCGACGCCCAGGCGCCCGAGGCAAATCAGATCCAATTGACGCCCACTGGCAAAACGAGTCTGGCCCATGCTGGCTCCTGTTATTTTTATCAGCCTGCGTGGTGCCGCCGTGGTGACGGCACACGCTCTTGGTGCAAGCAGACTAGAACGTCCAGCGGCGGCAATCAATATTTATTCCATAATTATTTTTAGTGGAATATTTTTTCCAATAAGCCAGCATAATGGCATCCCAGCCGCCGTGCATCGTTTCAGCAGCCCACGGGCGCCGTGATGCCGAGGTATTTTTTTGCGCCTACCCTGTAGACTTGCGCCACCCATCAGCGCATCAGACGAACACGCCAGAAGGATTGCCCATGTCCCGCACCGATCCCGAGACCACCCTGGAAGATACGGTCGCCAGCCCTCCGATCAATGCCGAACGCCTGTTGCAGCTGATCACGGACGAATACGAAAGCCTGCCGCGCCAGCTCAAACGCATTGCCAGCTACATGAGCCAGCAGAGCGACCGCATCATGGTCGACCGCATCAGCGACATCGCCCGCGAATGCGAAGTGCACCCTTCGGCCATTGTGCGGTTCTCCCAGCGCTTCGGTTTCAGTGGGTTCAGCGAGATGCAGGCGCTGTTTCGCGAGGCCTACACCCACAAGACCACGCCGGTGCAGAACTACCAGCAGCGCATCCGCAGCATGATCGCCAACAAGTCGCAGAAGGCCAGTGGCGGCGACCTGGCGCGTGAGTGCGTGAACGCCACCCTCTCCGGCATCGAGCGTCTGGGGTTGGAGCTGGATGATGTGGCATTCGAGAAGGCGGTGGACCTGGTGGTCAATGCCGACAATATCTACGTAGTGGGCGTGCGCCGTTCGTTTGCCGTGGCCGATTACCTGGTCTACAACCTGCAGCACACCAACAAGCGCATCCACCTGATCTCGGGCCTGGGCGGCAGTTATCGCGAACAGATGCGCAGCGTGCGTGCCAACGACCTGGTGATTGCGATCAGCTTTACGCCCTACGGCAAAGAGACCCAGCATTGCCTGCGCATCGCCCAGCATCATCAGGCCAAGACCCTGATCATCACCGACAGCAACCTGTCGCCCCTGGCCAAACGGGCGAACGCGGTGCTGTTGGTGAATGAGGGGTCGTCGTTTGCCTTCCGCTCCTTGAGCGCGACGTTGTGCCTGTGCCAGGCGTTGTTTATTGCCGTGGCGTATCGGTTGGAATTGAAGGTGGATGAGATTCATGAGCAGGTCGGGTTTGACGACTGACCGGGTAATACTGTGATTCTTTTGGTGTACATATCCGTTATTTGGGTGATGGCGGCTTAGGGTTCCGCCCTGACGGCGGCTCACTTTTGGAAAGACCCAAAAGTAAGCAAAAGGTCTTCGCCGGTATGACTCACCCACATGGGTTACAAATCAGTTCACGCACATAGGTAACAGTTTTTAACTGGCAGGGTCGATTTCGTGAGGATCTGACCATGCCCTGGAAAGAGCTGAAACCTATGGACCTCAAAGTGATGTTTGTCGCTGAATATCTGACTGGAAAACACAGCCTTAGCCAGCTATGTCGAGACTATGAAATCAGCCGAAAGACCGGCTACAAGTGGGTCGAGCGATACAAAGCAGAAGGCCCCAGTGGGCTTGATGAGCGTAGTCGTCGTCGGCACCACCAGACTTATGTGGTGCCTTTGGCGGTAAAGCAGGCGATTATCGAACTTCGTTCTATAGGCGAGACAATCCCTGGTCCGAAAAAAATCCAGAGTGATCTGATAAAGCGCTTTCCGGGCCAGGATCCGCCCTCGAAAACGACTATTTATAACATCCTCAAAGCAGCTGATCTGATCACGCCTCGACCCTTGCGGCCAAGAGTTGCTGTCTATCCAAAACCGTTACGCAAGGCAGATGTGCCTAACCAGCTTTTCAGTGCTGACTACAAAGGCCAGTACCTGACAGGAGCGGGCGTATGGTGTTATCCGCTAACAATCATGGACCATGCCAGTCGTTTCTTGCTTGCCTGTCAGAGCATGCCCAGCACCAATTTCAAGGAGACCCAGGAGACGTTCGAACGGGTGTTTCGCGAGTATGGTTTGCCTGAGCGGATCCGTACTGACAACGGAGTGCCGTTTGCCAGCACAGGCCGTGGAGGGCTGTCACAGTTGTCGATCTGGTGGCTACGGCTGGGGATCATTCCAGAGCGTATCGAGCCCGGTCGGCCAGACCAAAATGGCCGGCACGAGCGTATGCACCGAACACTGAAAAGTACTTTGCCCAATCCACCTGCGGTTGCTTGGGAGTCTCAGCAGAAACACTTTGATCGTTTCATACAGCACTACAATTACGAGCGAGGGCATGAAGCGCTGAGCCAGAAAACACCGGCTTCATGCTATTCACCTTCACCTCGAGCCTATCCTGAGAAACTGCCGGAGATGGGTTATGCAAGTCATATTGAGTGTTACCGGACTGACTCAAACGGGATGATTTATCGGTCAGGTCTGCGGATTTATGTGGGGCATTTACTGAAATACCAGACTATTGGAATGGAGATGCTGAGCGACGATGTGTGGGCTGTTATTTTCGGCCCAGTGATCCTCGGTCAAGTGGATGCAAGAAAAGCAGACAAGGACGGCTATATTTCACTCAAAGTGTTACCTATGTGAATGCACTTTTGTGTAACCCATGTGGTTGTCCCGTACACGCCCCCAACACTCGGTGCCTCGCTGTGGCTCGGCATGCCCGCAATCCGCCAGTGATTTGGGGGCCGCCGCCACGCGCCATCCATGGCGCGGGGCGGCTAAACCGGCATCCCTGCCGGTTTACCCCCCAAATCACTGTCAGATTGCGGCCATCGTGTTTGACGGGGCGATTTCAGATCAAGATCAAGATCAAAAGCGCAGATCAAAAGACCGCTGACTTCGTCATCGAAAAGGATGTAAGGGCCAGAGCAACAGCAACAGCAACAGCAACAGCAACAGCAACAGCAACAGCCGACCTCACCATCAAGGTTGGATGCAGTCAACTGTGGGAGCGGGCTTGCTCGCGAATGCGGTGTGCCAGTCAATTCATCTGTCACTGACCCACCGCATTCGCGAGCAAGCCCGCTCCCACATTTAGATCGCGTTGCATCAGGTAGATAGGCTTTTGCTTTGCACTTGATCTGGCTTTTGATTCAACCACTCAGGTCGGCTTTCAGGCCGCCGTGCTGTAGATTTTGATCTTGATCTGAGACGCCCCGTTAACCACGATGGCCGAACGCAGGCTTGAATCCGTGGGTAACCCGGCAGGACGCCGGGTTAGCCGCGCTGGGCCAAGGATGGCCCATCGCGGCGGCCCACGGATTCAAGCCTTCGTTCTGGCACACCGAGCATTAGCGAGGTGCCAAGTGGTGGGGCGAGGACTTTTTGGTTACCTTTTTGGTCCTTCAAAAAGTGACCCGCCGTCAGGGCGGAACCCCAAGCAGCCATCACAAAAACAATGGATATGCACACCAAACCACCATACATCCCATTCAGCACTTAGCTCTAGAACGACGCATCAACTGGTAAGCCGCCGGAATCACAAACAGCGACAGCAACGGCGCCGTCAACATCCCCCCAATCATCGGCGCAGCAATGCGGCTCATCACTTCGCTGCCAGTCCCGCCTCCAAGCAGAATCGGCAGCAACCCCGCGATGATAACGGCCACAGTCATCGCCTTGGGGCGCACGCGCAGCACCGCCCCCTCGGTGATAGCCGCCAACAGATCACCATCCTTACGCTCAGCCCAAGCGTTTTTCAAATACAACAGCATGATCACCCCAAACTCAGCCGACACCCCCGCCAGCGCAATAAACCCGACGCCCGTGGCCACCGACAGATTGAAACCCAGCCAGTAGAGCAACCACACACCGCCAGACAGTGCGAACGGTAAGGTGCCCAAAATCAGCACGGCCTCATCCACACGGCGAAAGGTCAGGTACAACAGCACAAAGATGATCATAAGCGTGGCCGGCACCACCAGTTTCAAGCGCTCATTAGCCCGCTCCAGAAACTCGAACTGCCCCGAATAACTGAGGCTCATGCCCGGTTGCAAATGCACCTGCTGCTCGATCGCCCCACGCAGGTCCTTCACCACCGAGGCCAGGTCGCGGTCTCGCACGTCGATATACACCCAGCCGGACGGCCGTGCGTTTTCGCTTTTGAGCATCGGCGGGCCGTCACTGATCTTCAGCCGGGCCACCGTACCGAGGGTGATCTGGCTGCCCTGCGGCGTGTAGATCGGCAGGTTGCCCAGCGCCTGCACCGAGTCGCGCCACTCCTTGGGGTAACGCAGACTGATAGGGAAGCGCGCCAGCCCTTCGACCGTTTCGCCGATGGTTTCACCGCCAATCGCGCCCGCCACAATCGACTGCACATCGGCGATATTCAGCCCATATTGCGCGGCGGCCGCACGGTCGATATCCACGTCGATATAGCGCCCGCCAGTCAACCGCTCAGCCAGTGCCGAACTCACACCAGGCACGGTCTTGGCGACTTTCTCCACAGCCTGGGTCACCGCGTCGATCTGCATCAGGCTGGTGCCCGCAACCTTCACGCCAATCGGGCTTTTCACGCCGGTGGCGAGCATGTCGATGCGGTTGCGGATCGGCGGGATCCAGATATTGGTCAGGCCCGGCACCTGCACCACACGGTCCAGCTCCTTCACCAGTTTTTCCGGGGTCATGCCGGGGCGCCATTGGTCCCTGGGCTTGAACTCAATCGTGGTTTCAAACATCTCCAGCGGCGCCGGGTCGGTGGCGGTTTCGGCGCGACCGGCCTTGCCGAACACGTGGGCCACTTCCGGTACGGTCTTGATCAGCCGGTCAGTGCGTTGCAGCAACTCACCGGCGGTTTGCGTCGACAGCCCCGGCAGCGCCGACGGCATGTAGAGCAAGTCGCCCTCGTCCAGCGGCGGCAGGAACTCACCACCGAGTTTCGCCACCGGCCACAGCGCGCTCGCCACCGTCAGCAGCGCCACCAGCAAGGTCAGGCGCGGCCAGCGCAGCACCGCGTCTAGGGCCGGTTGGTAGAGTTTGATCAAGCCACGATTGAGCGGGTTGCGCTGCTCATCGGGGATACGCCCGCGAATCCAGTAGCCCATCAACACCGGGACCAAGGTCACCGACAACCCGGCCGCTGCCGCCATGGCATAGGTCTTGGTGTAAGCCAACGGGCCGAACAGGCGGCCTTCCTGGGCTTGCAAGGTGAACACCGGAATAAACGACAACGTGATGATCAGCAGGCAGAAAAACAGCGCAGGCCCGACTTCCACCGCCGCGTCGGTCATGACTTTCCAGTGTTCGTCACCTTTCAATTCCCGGCCAGGATTGGCATGGTGCCAGGCCTCGATTTTCTTGTGGGCGTTTTCGATCATCACCACCGCCGCATCCACCATTGCGCCGATGGCAATCGCGATGCCGCCGAGCGACATGATGTTGGCGTTGATGCCCTGAAAGCGCATGACGATAAAGGCGATCAATACGCCGACCGGCAGCGAAATAATCGCCACCAGGGATGAGCGCAGGTGCCAGAGGAAAATCCCGCACACCAGCGCCACCACCAAAAACTCCTCCAACAGCTTATGGCTGAGGTTATCCACGGCGCGGTCGATCAATTTGCTGCGATCGTAGGTGGTGACGATTTCCACCCCGGGCGGCAGGCTGCTTTTCAGTTGCTCAAGCTTGGACTTGACCGCTGCGATGGCCTCGCGCGCATTTTTGCCGCTGCGCAGGATCACCACGCCGCCGACCGCTTCGCCCTCGCCGTCCAGTTCACTGATGCCGCGACGCAGGTCCGGGCCAAGTTGAATGTTTGCCACATCACCAAGGCTCACCGGCACGTTGTTGGTGCCGAGTCGCAGGGGAATCGCGCGAAAATCCGCCAGGCTTTTCAGGTAGCCGGAGGCGCGCACCACGTATTCGGACTCGCCCAGGTTCAGCACCGAGCCGCCGGCTTCCTGGTTAGCCTTGTCGATCGCCTCTTTAACCTGCGCCTGGGTAACGCCGCGACTCGCCATGGCCAGCGGGTCGAGCTGCACCTGGTACTGCTTGACCTGGCCGCCGATGGTCGCCACTTCCGCCACATTCGGCAGGGTCTTGAGTTCGAACTTGAGAAACCAGTCCTGCAGCGCACGCAATTGCGCCAGGTCGTGTTGGCCGCTACGGTCCACCAAGGCGTACTGGTAAATCCAGCCCACCCCGGTGGCGTCCGGCCCCAGCGACGGCTTGGCCGATGCCGGCAGCCGCGCCTGCAATTGGCTGAGGTATTCCAGCACCCGCGAACGCGCCCAGTACAGGTCGGTGCCTTCATCGAACAGCACGTACACGTAGCTGTCGCCGAAGAACGAAAAGCCGCGCACGGTCTTGGCGCCCGGTACCGACAGCATGGTGGTGGTCATCGGGTAAGTGACCTGGTTTTCGACAATCTGCGGCGCCTGGCCCGGGTACGGCGTGCGGATGATCACCTGCACATCCGAGAGGTCCGGCAAGGCATCCACCGGCGTATTTTGCACCGCCCACACGCCCCACGCGGTGATGAACAAGGTCGCGAGCAGCACCAGAAACCGGTTGGCCACCGACCAGCGAATCAGCAAGGCGATCATGGCTGGGCTCCTGGTTGCATGCTCATGCCCGACATGTCGGACGTGGGTGCGGTTATGCCTCTCAAACTGGCTTCAGAATCGAGCAGGAATTGGCCGGAGGCGACCACCTGCTGGCCTTCCTGCAAGCCGCTGCGGATCACGGTCTGGTCCTGATTTTCTGCGCCGACGTCAACCTCTACTGGGCGATAGCGTTCGCCCTCCTCGGCCAGCATTACCAGCACGCGCTTGCCGGTGCGGATCAAGGCTTCGCTGGGCACTTGCAGCACCGCTTGCCCGCTGGTTTGCGCCAGGCGCACCTGGGCCGTCATGCCGGGGCGCAGGTTGCCGTCGGGATTGGGCAGTTCAACGCGGACCTGCACGGTACGACTGTCCATGGCGGTGGCCGGCAAGATCGCGCTGATGGTGCCGTCGACGGTTTTGCCCGGTAAACCGACAAAACGGCTCTGCACGGTTTGGCCCACGGCCAGGGTCGCACCTTGGGCTTCGGGCACGGCGACCTGCAGCCACACCGAATCCAGGACATTGATACGCGCCAGGGTCTGCCCTGCCGCCAGCGTCATGCCTTCGCGCACGTCCAGGGTTTGCAAGGCGCCGCTTAACGGGCTGGTGACGGTCAACACCGACTGCACCCGGCCGTTGCGCTCCATCTGCTCGATCAACCCGGCCGGCATGCCGCTCAGGCGCAGGCGTTGCCGGGCTGCCGCGATCAAGCCACTGTCGCCGCTGTGGCGCAGGCTCAGGAATTCTTCCTGGGCCGCCGCCCATTCGGGGATCAACAGGTCCGCCAACGGCGCGCCAGCCTTGAGCACATCACCCGGTGCCCGCGCATAGACGCGCTCGACGAACCCGGCAGCCCGCGCCTGCACCACCGCCACATCACGGTCGTTGAACGCGAGGATGCCCGACAGCTCCAGGGTCGAGGTCAGCACACCACGGGTGACGCTCGCCAGGCGCACGCCGAGGTTCTGGGTTTGCCGTGGGTCAATCTGCACGGCCGGCGTATCCGCAGCCGCCGTGCCTTCGGCATACCGCGGCACCAGTTGCATGTCCATAAACGGTGACTTGCCGGGCTTGTCGAACTTCTGCTGCGGGTACATAGGGTCGTACCAGTACAGCGCCGGTTTGTCGTCCTTGGGTGTAACAGAAGCCACCGGGTGAAATTGCGCCAGCCCATAGCCCGCGCCCAGACCCAGCAGCACCAGTGCGGCGACGATTGAATTATTCATGGCTGGGTTCTCCGTAGGCGAAATACAGCTGGGCGCCGATCAGGGCGCGCTGCTCGATGGCATCAATCTGTTTGAAACGGGCCTCGACCAGGTCACGGCGAGCGCTGACCACCGTGAGCAAATCGCCCTTGCCGGCGCGATAACCGGCCAGGCTGAGGGCGACTTTTTCTTCGGCCAACGGCACCAGGCTGTCCTGGCTGCGCTGCACGGCGCGGTCCAGGCGCTGGTAAACCGCTAGGTCGTCGTCGAGCATCTGCGTGTGTTCGCGGGTAGCGGCTTCGCGTTCGGCGTCGAGTTGATCCAGCTCGGCCTGCTTGGCGGCGATGCCTGGGTTCTGACGGCGCCCGGGAAAGATCGGCAGGTCGAAACTCAATTGCAGGGTGAGCATGTCGCCGTACTCCCGGCTGCGGTGCCCGTAGTCGACTTCCCAGCTCCAGTCCGAGGTCTTTTGCGCCTTGGCTTCCTGCACGCGCGCCTGCGCCTCGCGGGTACGCGGCACGAAGGCTTGCAGTGCAGGGTGTTGATGCAGGTTGTGGCTGTAGCCGTGGCTGTCGATGCTCCAGTTGGGTAACTGGCCGCTGGGGGCTTGATTGGCAGCGGCACCGATCCAGCGCTTGAGGGCGGCGCGGGCCTGGGCACGCTGCTGAGTCAGCTCGTCCTCACGCCCCGCCAACTCGGCGGCTTCCTGTTTGGGAATCACCGCATCGGAAGCCTGACCGCGACCACCGGCCAACTGCGCGCGCACGCTGTCTTGCAGCAGGCGGTTCTGTTGGTAGAAGTCTTGAAACAAGGCCTCTTTGCGCTCCACCGCGTAAGCACGGATCCACGCCTGGGCAGTGGCCTGGCGCACGTTAAGGCGCTCGATGCGCCCTTCGGCGGCGGTGCGTTCTATGGTTGCATCAGCCAGTTCGACCCGGGCTTTGCGCTTGTCGCGGCTGGGCACCTGTTGCTGCAGGCCGATCATCTGTTGCGTCATGTCATCGCCATACAACGTGCCGCGATTCGGCCCGCCGATGGGAAAATTCTGCAGGCCCACCAGCAATTTCGGATCGGGCAATTCGCCGGCCGGAATCGCTGCCTGTGTCGCAGCTTGCAGCTTGGCGGATTCGGCCACCAGCGACGGCGCGTTGTTCTGCGCCAGGCGCAGGGCCTCATCCAGGGTCAGCGCCGAGGCGAGCGCCGGCCACACCAGCACGCCCACCACCAGGGCGCGCACATAGAGGGAATTCATCGTGAAGATTCCTGATCTGTGCCACTGCGCGCCGCGTTAAGCGGCCCACAGCAAGGCCATCCCGCAGTGGGGATGGATGTTCAGATGCAACCGGAATCAGCTACGCGGCGGGCGCCAGACGCCGGAGGGCGTGCGGTCGGGGATAAAATCAGATGTGTGGCCGATGGCCAAAGGATGAGCGCGTGTCAGCGGTGCCTTGAGCACCGCCAGGGACAGTTGCAGCAGGCCGCCGGTTTTGCATTCCTGGCCCGGCTTGCAGACTTTACCGTGGTCGCCACCGTCCTGGCAGCAGTCGGGGCTCATGTCGGTCATCACCTGCATGTCTGCCATCTTCATCGGGCACGGCTCGGTGCTCGACGGTACTCCCGCCATCCCGGTCAGGGGAAGCGTGAGGCTTAACAGCATGACCAGGATTAAACGCAGAAGGCGGCTCATGGGGCGCGAGTCTAGCCAAGGGGCGGTTAAGCCGCCATTAACAATTTCGTGAGCACTCGCCCGTGAAAGCGGATCTGCGCCAGGGTCAGCGCGGTGTAGCCGATGATCACCGCAGGCTTCAGGCTGGCCTCGTCACAGAACTTGCCCAACGGCTGCAAGCTCAGGCCAACGGCGGCCGCGCGGCTACAAAAATCCGCCTCGCAGGTGCCTGCCGGCAACCACAGCACAAAATGCAACCCGGCCTGCTGGCCGCTGACCCTGCAGCCCTGCGGCAGGCAGGCGAGCAATGCATCGCGGCGTGCCTGATAGGCTTGGCGTGAAGCGCGCAAATGCCGCACGAACGCCCCACTGCCCAGGAACTCGACCAGGCCCAATTGATCCGTGGCGCCCACCGAATGCCCGGTCAATTGTGAGGTGCGCAATAACGCGGGCCGCAGTGTCCTGGGCACCACCATGAAACCCACGCGCAAGCCGGGAAACAGGTTCTTGTTGAAGCTGCCGCAGTAGATCACCCGGTCGCCCGAGTCCAGGGCTTTAAGCGCCGCCAGTGGCGCGCTGTTGTAGTTGTATTCGCTGTCGTAATCGTCTTCAACCACCCAGGCATCAGCGCGGGCAGCCCAGTCCAGTAATGCCAGGCGGCGCGAGACCGACAAGGTCATGCCCAACGGCGCCTGGTGTGCAGGCGACACGTAAGCCAGCCGCGCCGTACCTGGGAGGTGGTCGGTGTCGAGGCCGTCGGCCGTGACCGGGATCGATTGAACCTGCGCGCCGGCCAGGCTGAACAAGCGCCGCGCGGGCTTGTAACCTGGGTCTTCGACGCACGCCGTGTCGCCGGGTTTGAGCAAGGTGCGCGCGATCAGGTCAAGGGCGTGACGAATGCCCGTGGTCACAATCACCTCATCCGCCTCGCAGCGCATGCCGCGATAACTGCGCAGGTAGTCGGCGATTTGCTCGCGCAATGCCGGCAACCCGGCCGGGTGCGCGGCCTCCAGGGCACCCGGCCGCGCCGACAGCAAGCCACGGGAAATACAGCGCGCCCAGGCTTTCAAGTCGAACAGGCTGGCGTCCGGGCGCCGGGCCACAAAGGGCACGTGGCTTTGCACGCCCGCATCGGGCTGATCAGGCACCGCCTGGCGGCGTAGGTGGCTGCTCGGCGCCGGGGCCGCGATAAATTGCTCGGGGACCACCGCACTCACTCGCGTACCGGAGCCCGCCACGCGTTCTACGTAACCCTCGCTGTGCAAGCGCTCGAACGCCGCTTCCAGGGTGCCCCGCGACACCAGCCAGCGCTCGGCCAGGCTACGGGTCGACGGCAAGCGGCTGCCCGCCGGCAACTGCCGATTGAGGATAGCGGCGCGCAACGCATCATAGGCGCCCTGTTGCTTGCCGGCGCCCAGCGTGTCCGGGCGCGGCAGGTCCAGGGTGACGGCAGTTTTTCCTCGGCGCATAAGTGGTCCAGTGTTTTAAGCCATAAGCGGCTCAAAGGATTAAACCACAAAGTCGTTAGAGTTCAGGCTCTACTCGTTAGCGAAGAAGCTTCCCATGACTCAACGCGCCCTCTCCACCGGGTTCTGGCTGGTCCTGCTGACCGTGCTGATCGCCCTGCCCCGTCTGACCCTCGACCTGCACCTGCCGGCCCTGCCCGCCATGGCCGACTACTTCCACAGCAGCGACAGCCAACTGCAGCTGACCCTCACGCTGTACACCCTGGGTTCAGCGATTTCCCTGCTGGTCAGCGGCCCGTTGACCGACCGTTTCGGCCGGCGCCCGGTCTTGCTGGCCGGGCTGCTGCTGTACGTGGTGGCAACCCTGACCTGCGCCCAGGCCGACAGCCTCGGCGTGCTGGTGATCGCCCGGCTGTTCCAGGCCCTCGGCGGTTGCTGTACCACGGTGATCGGCCGGGTGATCGTGCGCGATTACTTCGACCGCCACGAACAGGCGCGCCTGCTGGGCCTGATCTCCATGGCCATGGCGATCTCGCCGATGGCCGCGCCAGTACTTGGCAGCCTGATGCTGCCCTTGATCAATTGGCGTGGCTTGTTTGTGCTGCTGGCCGTGATCGGCGCCGGGCTATGCCTGGTGGTTTACCGCCGCCTGCCGGAAACCCGCCCGCCGCAAGTGGCCGCTGCGCCACCGAGCAACCTGCTGCGCGTGTACGGCCAGTTGCTGCGCGATCGCTATTTCCTGCGCTACGCCCTGGCCATCGGCTGTGTGTACAGCACGTATTTCCCGTTCATCAGCGAGTCGTCTTCGCTGTTGCAGCGCGGCTACCAACTGACGGCCACGGAATACGCGCTGGTATTCGCCGCGACGATCAGCGGCTATATGCTGGGGGCGAACCTGTTTCGGCGCCTGGTGCTGCGCTTCGAACCCGACCGCTTGATCAACGCAGGGATCGGCCTGAATGTACTGGGCAGCGTTTTGCTGGCGATGGCGACCCTCGCGCTGCCGGGAGAATGGCTGGCGATTGTGCTGCCGATGGTGGTGATCATGGTGTCGGTGGGGATGGTGATTCCGGCCTGCCAGCTCTCAGTGCTGCAGCCCTATGGCGCGATCGCGGGGACGGCGTCGGGGTTGTTCTTTTTTATCCAGATGTTCCTGACGGCGGTGAGCAGTTGGGTGACGGGGTTGTTGTCGGATGGCACTTCATTGCCATTGGTGATCATGACCGCAGCGGCGAGCGCACTGCTGATCACAAGCTGGCTGACCCTGCGCAAAACCAGATGTGGGAGCGGGCTTGCTCGCGAAAGCGGTGTGTCAGTCAGCTCATGAATAGCTGAAAGACCGCCTTCGCGAGCAAGCCCGCTCCCACAGGGGAACGAGCCAAGCTCTGGTTTAGTGCATGAAGATCGCGATCAGGATGATCACCGGAATCGGCACGCCGAGGAACCACAGTAGTAATGAGCGCATGATGTTCTCCTTGAATTAACGAACGTAGTTTTCGGTTTCGACGTACACCACAGCATCCCGACGACGACCGCCGAAGGTAGCCGCGAAGCTGGCAAAGAACGCGCCGATCAGCAGGGCCACAAAGGTCCACAACGAGGTGTAGGCGGCGACTTTGGCGGCTGTGTCGGCCGCTTGCTTGGCTTTGAGCTTGGCATCGTCAATGGCTTTACGGGCCTCGCCGTAGACCTTGTCGATACGCGCTTCAGCATCCGCCTGGCTGAGGTTGGTACGCTGGCTGATCAACTGGGCCAGGTAAGTACGGTCTTCCGGTGCCAGTTGGCCGTCGTTGCTCAGGGTGCGGGTGAGGATACGTGCAACCACGCCGTGTACCGCGTCATCGCTGACGGCAGCTGGGCGGTCATCGCGGAACAGGCTGTCGACGTAGTAGTCGAAGTCGCCGCTGTTGGCGCCCTTGGCTGCGCTACCGGCAGCCTGGCTGATGCCGCTGGCGGCACCTGCCGCTACGCTGGCACCGGCTTTCACGCCGCCGCTGACCACGCTGCTGACCGAACCGACCACCAGTACTGCGGTGACCAAAGTGGCGACGGCCCAAGCGAGGAAACCATGGGCAGTGTCGCGAAAGTACACTTCATCGCCATGCATGTTCGCCCACTTCACACGCAACCGGCCGGCAATGTAACCGCCCAGGCCTGAAGCGACGATTTGGGTGAATGCCAGCCAGATAATCGTGGAAATACCCAGCCCCTTGGCGCTCATGCCGCTGTCGGCCCACGGCGACACCGCCGAAAAGCCCAGGCCGAAGCCCAACAGCACCAGGATAAGCGACAGTGCAGCCGCCGCAGCGGCCCCGGCAAAGATTGCGCCCCAGGAAACCCCAGAGCGCGCGCTTGACTCTTGCAGCGTGGATGACGATGTGATCATTGTTGTTTTGCTCCCGGCAGGAAAAATAGTGTTACAAGTCTCAAAAGGGACAGTGCAGGCAGCGTGCCAGTCGGGTTAAAAATTAAAATCCTTTTATTTCAATAAGTTAAGTAATTTGAACTTCTTAAGACCGTGCAACTTGCAAGAAACAACAATGGCGGGCGTGCTTTATGCAATCTCATGGCAAACCCGCTCACTGCGGGAGCTGGCTTGCCTGCGATAGCGGTGTATCCGACACAAAATATCAAACTGGAAGACCGCTATCGCAGGCAAGCCAGCTCCGACAATGAAGGTGTCCAAGCAGGAAATTTGTGGTGGTTTTGCCAAGATGAAGTTTAATTTAGGAAACATTCAGCTACTTCTTGGCAAAATGACCTCACTTCTAGTGTGAATCGCTCACCAGGTAATCCTATGACCCGTATTTTGACCATCGAGGATGACGCCGTAACGGCCCGCGAGATCGTCGCAGAGCTGAGTAGCCATGGACTGGATGTGGATTGGGTGGACAACGGCCGCGAAGGCCTGGTCCGTGCTGTGAGTGGTGATTACGATCTGATCACCCTCGACCGGATGCTGCCGGAGCTGGATGGCCTGGCCATCGTCACGACCCTGCGCACCATTGGGGTGTCGACGCCGATCTTGATGATCAGCGCCCTCTCCGATGTCGACGAACGCGTGCGCGGCCTGCGGGCCGGGGGTGATGACTACCTGACCAAGCCGTTCGCCTCCGACGAAATGGCCGCCCGTGTCGAAGTCCTGCTGCGGCGCAAAAGCACGGTCAAGGAGTTCGAAACCGCCCTGCGCGTGGCCGACCTTGAACTCAACCTGATCAGCCGCGAAGCCAGCCGCGCCGAGCAGCCGCTGAGCCTGTTGCCCACCGAGTACAAACTGCTTGAGTTCCTGATGCGCAACACCGGGCAGATCCTGTCGCGGATGATGATCTTCGAGGAAGTCTGGGGTTATCACTTCGACCCGGGCACCAACCTGATCGATGTGCACATCGGTCGCCTGCGCAAGAAAATCGACCCACCGGGCCTCACGCCGCTGATCCGCACGGTACGAGGTTCCGGTTATGTCATTGCTGAACCCCTCTAAGGGCTGGCGCTCCTCCAGCAGCCGCTTGCTGGCGCTCTACAGTTCGCTGTTCGTGGCCTGGAGTTGCATCCTCATGGGGGTGCTGTATTTCGAAGTGTCGGGTTACCTGGGCGACCTGTCCCGCCACTCGCTGATGCAGCGCCAGCACTTGTTTCAGCGTTTCGACGGCGAAGAACTGGTGGAAGCCCTGACCACCAGCATGACCTTCGACATGAAGGGCGTGGACGCCTACGGCCTGTTCGATGAGCAATTTCGCCCCTTGAGCGGGCCGATCCGCGCCGTGCCGCCAGACCTGCCGCTGGACGGCAAGATCCATGCGCTGGCCAATTGCGTCGAGTCCGACGACCCCAAACTGCCTAAAGACAGCTGCGACGCCGTCGCCACCCACACCGAAGACGGGCGCTGGCTGGTGCTGGTGCGGGCCAACGGTTCGCTGTTCGGCGTTACCCGGATCATCTGGCATGCACTGCTGTGGGCGCTGTCGCTGACGATTATTCCGGGCGCGGCCGGTTGGCATTTGTTGCGCCGCCGCCCGTTGCGCCGTATTCGCGGGATCCAGGCGAGTGCCGAGGCCATCGTTGCCGGTGACCTGACTCACCGTTTGCCGCTGTCGAATCGGCGTGATGAACTGGACATGCTCGCGGCCATCGTCAACGCGATGCTCGACCGCATCGAGAAGCTGATGAACGAGGTCAAGGGCGTGTGCGACAACATCGCCCACGACCTGCGCACCCCGCTGACACGCTTGCGCGCGCAGTTGTACCGCATCAAACAGGAAGCCGAGGAGAACTCGGTGTACGCGGTGAAGCTCGACGACGCCATCGCCGAGACCGACACGCTGATGGCGCGCTTTCGCGGGCTGTTGCGCATCTCGGAGCTGGAAGATCACCAGCGCCGTTCGGGTTTCCTGGTAATGGACCCGCTGCCGCTGCTGCGCGAACTGCATGACTTTTATCTGCCATTGGCCGAAGAAGGCGAACTGCAGCTGCGCCTCGAAGTGCCGGAAACGCTGCCGTGGATCACCGGCGACCGCGCGCTGTTATTCGAAGCCTTGGCCAACCTGCTGAGTAACTCGATCAAGTTCTCCCCCGCCGGTGGCGAGGTGATCTTGCGTGGTGTGAATGACGGCGGCAGCACGCGCATCGAAGTGCACGACTCCGGGCCGGGCATTCCGGCGGCGGAACGCGATGCGGTGTTCCAGCGTTTTTATCGTGTGGATGAAAGCGACCAGCAAGGCGGCTTCGGTTTGGGCCTGTCGATTGTGGCGGCGATCATTAACTTGCACGGGTTCAAGCTGGAGGTCGGCAACAGCCAGAGTGGCGGTGCGCGGTTGGTGCTGGAGTGTCGGCAGCAGTTGATGCCCGAATAGTCCAGGCGCTACAAAACCGTGTGGGAGCTGGCTTGCCTGCGATGACGATGTACCCGGCAACTTATCATTGCCTGACACTCCGCTATCGCAGGCAAGCCAGCTCCCACACTGGAACGGCCTTGCCTGTTAGAAGTTGGCGCGCAGCGCCTCGAGGCCGCCGCTGTACACACCGGTGAACAACTCTTCCACCGCCGCATCCGTGGTCCCGGCTGCCGGGGTGAACACGCCCGACCAGGTCACTTTCGCCGAGCTGTCGGTGAGCGCCTCTACCTGCAAGGTCGCCAGGTAGGCACTTACCGGAAACGGCGATTGCTCGATGGTGTAGCTGTAGCTGCGCGCTACGTTATCAAAACGCTGCAAACGCTCGACCACCACACCGCCATCCGCGGTTTGCAGGTGGCGCACGCGCCCGCCATCACTCGGCTCGCTCTTGACGATAAACGGCAGCCAATCCGGCAGCGCGTTGAAGCCACCCACCAATTGCCAGACCTGATCGGCCGAAACCGGGATTTCAATCACAGAAGAAGCTGTCGCCACAATAAATACTCCAGGAAAAAAATAAGACTTCAGATCGCCATGCTGTCGACAACGCCACCGTCGACCCGCAATGCAGCGCCTGTGGTTGCAGAGGACAGCGGTGAAGCAATGTACGCCACCAGGTTCGCCACTTCATCCACATTCGCCGCACGCTGGATGATCGAGGTTGGCCGTGCGTTACGTACAAACACATCGGCCTCGTCCCGCGCACTGCGCCCGGACTTTTGCGTGGCGTCCTTGAGCATCTGCTCCAGGCCGTCGGTAAAGGTCGGCCCCGGCAGCACTGCGTTAACCGTCACGCCGGTGCCGGCCAGGCGCTTGGCCAGGCCATGGGAAACCGCCAGGTTGGCGCTTTTGGTCACGCCATAGTTGATCATGTCGGCCGGTGTGGCCACGCCGGACTCCGACGACAGGAAGATCACCCGCCCCCAGCCCTGCTCGACCATGCCGGGCGTGTAGTGCCGTGCCAGGCGCACGCCGGAGATCACATTGACCTCGTAGAAGCGCGTCCACTCGCTGTCGGGTGCGTCGAAGAAATCCACATCATTGAAGATGCCGAGGTTGTTGACCAGGATGTCGGCACGCGGTTCGGCGGCGAACAGTGTCTGGGCGCCTTCGGCGCTGCCTAGGTCGGCCACCAGCCCACGCAGATCAGCACCTGGCACCGCCTGGCGAATGCTCGCCAGCGCCTCGTCGACCTTGCCCGATTCGCGCCCGATCACCACTACAGTGGCGCCGCAGGCTGCCAGGGCCTGGCTGATACCGAGGCCGATACCGGCGGTGCTGCCGCTGACGATGGCCACTTTGCCGCTTACATCAATTTTCATTGGTGGTACTCCTGAAGTTAGAGCGGCAGAGGCGCGTGGGCCGAAATCAATCGGGCATCGCGCAGCGCCTGCCAGAAGGCTGCCGGAATCTTCTCTGACAACGCCGCAACGTCTTCGGCAATCCGCCCCGGACGACTGGCACCTGGAATCACCGCCGCCACGGCCGGGTGAGCCAGCGAAAATTGCAGGGCGGCGGCTTTTACGCTGACGCCGAACGACTGGGCAATCGCCTTGATCTGCTCGACCTTGTTGATGATCGCAGGGCTCGCTTTTTGATATTCGAAGTGCGCACCACCGGCCAGAATGCCGGAGCTGTAAGGCCCGCCGACGACAATCTCGACGTTCTGCTCCACGGCTGCGTCCATCAAACGCTGCAAGGCGCGCTCGTGGTCCAGCAACGTGTAGCGGCCAGCCAGCAGGAAGCCGTCGGGCTGGGCTTCGCTGAGGTCAAGGGTCAACTCACAGGGTTCCACGCGGTTGACGCCCAGGCCCCAGGCCTTGATCACGCCTTCTTCACGCAGGCGAGTGAGTACTTTGAAGGCGCCGGTGCGCGCCTGGTTGAAGTAGTCCAGCCATTGATCGCCATAGAAATCCTGGGCGATGTCGTGAATCCATACGATGTCCAGGCGGTCGGTTTGCAGGCGCTCGAGGCTGTCTTCGATGGAGCGCAAGGTGGCGTCGGCGCTGTAGTCGTTGAGCATCTTGTTGGGGCGGCCGTGTTCGAACACGCCGCTTTTTTCGCCGAGGTCGCGGGCGCTTTCTTCGACTTCATCGAGAATCACCCGGCCGACTTTGGTGCTGAGCACGAAGTCATCGCGGTTGTACTGCGACAGGGCCTTGCCCAGGCGGATTTCCGACAGGCCCGAGCCGTAGAAGGGGGCGGTGTCGAAGTAACGCACGCCTTGGTTCCAGGCAGCCTCGACTGTGGCCTGGGCTTCGTCTTCGGGAATCGCGCGGAACATGTTGCCCAGCGGTGCAGTGCCAAAGCCTAGCTGGCCGGGCAATTTATCTTTCAAGCTCATGGTGGATCCTCAATGGGGTGGTGGGTCGCTGTGACCGTTGAGCCGATCCTAGATTGCCAAGATCGGACCGTCCAAGACATACTGCGACCAACTTGAGTCCTCATAGGTCTAACATGATTGATCTTCGCCAACTGCGCTACTTCGAAGTGGTCGCTGAAGAAGAACACGTCGGCCGTGCCGCCGAGCGCCTGCATATTTCGCAATCGCCGCTGAGCCGACAGATCGCCCAACTGGAGGAGCGCCTGGGCCTGACCCTGTTCGAACGCAGCCAGCAACGCATCCGCCTGACCCGCGATGGCCAGACATTCCTGGCGGAAACCAAGGCGCTGTTGACCCACGCCAATCGCTTGGAATCCTTGGGCAAGCGCCTGGGACGCGGCGAAGAAGGCGGCTTGTGCATCGGCTACATCGAGAACGCCATGCATGCGGGCGTGCTGCCCAATGCATTGCGCGTATTGCGCGATGACCGGCCTACCGTGCATATCAAGCTGTACAACTTACCGTCGCTGGAACAGCTCGAAGGCTTGCGGCAACGCAGTCTCGACATTGCCCTGGTCAGCGAGCCACCGGCCACCGATGACCCGGACCTGACGGCGCTGCAGGTGCTGGACGACCCGATGCTGCTGGCACTGCCGGAGCACCATGCACTGGCGCGCCAAAGCGAGTTGTTACCCGAGCATCTGGCGGATCAGGAGTGGATCGGCGTGCAACGCAAGCCTGGCGCCAACCCGGCCGATGACTTCGTGGCTGCGTGCATTCGCGCAGGCTTCACGCCGCAGATCCCTATGGAAGCCAGTGAGCCGTTTACGGCCCTGGGGTTGGTGGCCTCGGGGTTGGGTGTGGCGATGGTGCAAAAGGGGCTGAGCCGCAATGCGCCGCCTGGGGTGGTGTTGCGTGAACTGCCATGGCTGACCTACACCACACCACTATGGGCGGCGTGGCATCGGGTCAATTTGCGGCCGTTGGTGGAAACGTTCAGGAAGGTGCTGACGGAAAGCCTGTAAGGGCCGGGGCAGCGGAGGACCACATCGCCCCGGCCATACTCGATCCAATGTCAGCCACTCACGCCCTTACCTCAATCTTTTCCTCTCAGGCTCATCCGGTTAAACGCGGCTGCCAGTCAGAGCATTTCCCGCAACCGATACCACAACATACCCAACGCCAGCAGCGGCGAGCGCAAGGCTTTACCACCGGGGAAGGTCATGTGCGGCACTTGGCTGAAGATATCCAGGCCATGGCTGGCGCCGGCGTGAATGCCTTCGGCCAGCAGGCGCGCGCACCAGTGGGTCACGTTCAGGCCATGCCCGGAATAGCCTTGGGCGTAGAACACATTCGGGTACTGCTTGAGGCGCCCGACCTGGGGAAAGCGGTTGGCGGTGATGCCGATCTTGCCGCCCCACTGGAATTCGATGGCAGTGCCTGCCAACTGCGGGAACACCTTGAGCAGCTTGGGCTGCATATACGCGGCGATATCCGCAGGGTCACGCCCCGAGTAATGGCAGGCGCCACCGAACAGCAGGCGCCGATCAGCCGAGAGCCGGTAGTAATCGAGCCCGACTTTCTGGTCGCACAGGGCGAGGTTTTGCGGGATCAACTGCTGGGCCAATTCGGCCGACAGCGGCTCGGTGGCGATGATGTAACTGCCCGCCGGCAGCACCTTGCCGCTCAAGCGCGGTTCCAGTTCCTCCAAATGCGCGTTACAGGCCAGTACCAGATTAGCCGCGCGCACCGTGCCGCCAGCGCAACGCACCTGCACCGTATCGCCGTGTACAAGCTCCAGCACCTGGGTCTGTTCGAAAATCTTCACCCCCAGCGACTCGGCCACCTGTGCCTCGCCCAGCACCAGGTTCAGCGGGTGCAAGTGCCCGGAGCCCATGTCCACCAGGCCGCCAGCGTAGACGCTGGAGCCCACCACTTGCGCCATGTCTTGCGGGCCGACCAGGCGGGTTTCAGGGGCATACCCCAGCGCCGCCAGGCCCGCCTGCTCGCCCTTGAACGCGGCAAACTGCGCCGGGGTGTTGGCCAGTTCGCAAAAGCCCCAACGCAAATCGCAGTCAATGCTGTGCCGGGCGATACGCTCGCCCACCAGCGCCACCGAGTCGATCCCGGCGCGCTGCAGGTAACGCACGCCCTCCTCGCCCACATACTTGGCGAAGCCCGACACGTCATGGCCGATACCACGAATCAATTGCCCGCCATTGCGCCCACTGGCGCCCCAACCGATGCGCCGGGCTTCCAGCAGGATCACCGAGAGCCCACGCTGGGCAAGTTCGATGGCGGTGTTGACGCCGGTGAACCCGCCGCCGATCACGCACACATCAGCGGTAAGGTCGGCGCCCAGTGGCGGGCGCTCCGGCATGGCGTTGGCCGAAGCCCGGTAGTAGGACCGGGCATGGTCATTGGACTGGATCATTTGTTGGTCTTCACTTTGCTCCAGGCGCGGGTCATCAGGCGCATGGTCGCCGGGGTCGGCGTGGTGGAAATATACAGTTTGTCGAGCACTTCCTGGGACGGGTACACCTCAGGATTATTCACCAGTTCCGGCGCCATAAAGGGCTTGGCCGCCGGGTTGGCGTTGGCATAACCGACCGAGGCACTGACCTTGGCGATCACCTCTGGGTCGAGCAAATAATTGATAAAGGCGTGGGCCTCTTTCGGGTTGCCGGCGTCGGCAGGAATCGCCAGCAGGTCGAACCACAGGTTGGAGCCTTCCTTGGGAATCGAGTAGGCGATATTCACGCCGTTCTTGGCTTCCTTGGCGCGGTTGGCGGCTTGAAACACGTCGCCTGAATAGCCGAAGGCCACGCAGATATCGCCGTTGGCCAGGTCCGAGATGTACTTGGAAGAATGGAAGTAGGTGATGTACGGGCGCAACGTCAGCAGCTTGGCTTCGGCCTGTTTGTAATCCTCGGGGTTTTCACTGCGCGGGTCTTTGCCCATGTAGTTGAGGATCGCCGGAAACAGCTCATCGGCTGAATCCAGGAAGGCGACGCCGCACTCGTGCAGCTTCTTGATGTTCTCGGGCTCGAACAGCACCGCCCATGAGTCGATGTGGTCGATGCCCAGCACCTGCTTGACCTTGTCGACGTTGTAGCCGATGCCATTGGTGCCCCACAGGTACGGCACCGAGTGCGCGTTGCCCGGGTCGTTTTTCTCCAGCAGCTTGAGCAATTTGGGGTCGAGGTTCTTGAAGTTGGGCAGCTGCGAACGGTCGAGTTTCAAGAACGCCCCGGCTTTTACCTGGCGCGCCAGGAAGTGGTTGGACGGCACCACCACGTCATAGCCGGTGCGCCCGGCGAGCAACTTGCCTTCCAGGGTTTCGTTGGAGTCGAACACGTCATAGATCACTTTGATCCCGGTCTTGGCCTGGAAATCGGCCAAGGTGGTCTCGCCGATATAGTCGGTCCAGTTATAGACGCTGACCGTCTGGGCGGCCTGGCCGGTGCTGCTGAACGCCGCGACGAGAGCCAGCGGGAGAAGCTTTTTCACAAGACGCATATCGACACCCCTTTATTGGTTTGTTAGACGCTCAACAGCAGGAACTCACGTTCCCAGGAACTGATCACCCGCTTGAAGTTCTCGTGTTCGGCACGCTTGACCGCCACATAGCCACGCACGAACTTATCGCCCAGGTACTGCTTGACCGTGTCGCAGTCCTCCATGCGCGCCAGCGCATCTTCGAGGGTGAACGGCAGGCGCAGGTTGCGGCGTTCATAGGCGCGGCCTTCCACCGGTGCGCTCGGGTCAATCTGCTCGATCATGCCCAGGTAGCCGCACAGCAGGCTCGCGGCAATCGCCAGGTAGGGGTTGGCATCCGCGCCCGGCAGGCGGTTTTCCACGCGCATCGCGTCGGGGCTGGAGGTCGGCACACGCAGGCCGACGGTGCGGTTTTCTTCGCCCCACTCCACGTTGACCGGCGCCGAGGTGTCCGGCAAAAAGCGGCGGAACGAGTTCACGTTGGGCGCGAACATCGGCAGCAGCTTGGGGATGTACTTTTGCAGGCCGCCGATGTGATGCAAGAACAGCTGGCTCATCTTGCCGTCGGCGTCGACGAACACCGGCTTGCCCGTGGCGATATCCACCACGCTCTGATGCAGGTGCATGGCGCTGCCCGGCTCGTCGGCCACTGGCTTGGCCATAAAGGTCGCGGCCACGTTGTGCTTGAGTGCGGCTTCACGCAGGGTGCGTTTGAACACGGTGATCTGGTCGGCGAGGTCGAGGGCATCGCCATGGCGGAAGTTGATTTACATCTGCGCCGGGCCGTCTTCGTGGATCAGCGTGTCGAGGTCCAGGCCCTGCAGTTCGCACCAGTCATAGACGTCTTCGAACAGCGGGTCGAATTCGTTGGCGGCGTCGATGGAAAACGACTGGCGCCCGGTTTCGGCCCGGCCAGAGCGGCCCACCGGGGTTTTCAACGGCAGGTCCGGGTCTTCGCAGCGCTGGGTCAGGTAGAACTCCATTTCTGGCGCAACAATCGGCTGCCAGCCTTTGTCGGTGTACAGCTGCAGGACTTTTTTCAGCACATTGCGCGGCGACAGTTCGATGGGGTTGCCCTGCTTGTCGAAAGTGTCGTGGATCACAATCGCGGTGGGCTCGATGGCCCATGGCACCACGTAAGTGGCGTTGGACACCGGGCGGCAGATCATGTCGATGTCGGCTGGGTCGAGCAGGTCGTAGTAGATATCGTCGTCGACAAAGTCCCCGGTCACCGTTTGCAGCAACACACTTTCCGGCAGGCGCATGCCTCGCTCATGCAGGAACTTGTTGGTGGGCGCAATCTTGCCGCGTGCGATGCCAGTCAAATCACTGATCACGCATTCGACTTCGGTAATCTTGTGTTCTTTCAGCCAGGCGGACAGCTGATCGAAGGGGGCGTTCATAAGGACCTCGTCATGGGTTGGTTGCACGCGTCGACTTGTACTCCCGGCGCATTGAGGTCTATCTTGGGCCAGCCTTCAAACGGCATCTATCCACTTTGCACGAACCACAACGCACCAATAGAGTGCGCCCAGGTTACCCATGACACAGGCAACAGCTTTGCGCGTACAGGCCTTCACCACCGGTGATGTGGCCGCTCAATGCAGTGCGACACCCGGTTGGGTGCAGCAGTACCAACAAATGTCCCCGGGCCATTTTGCCGGGCAGATCCGCTACCTCGACCTGCACGGCGTAGAGGTCTACGAAGAGTGCATGAACACGCGCGTGGAGCAGCATTTCAACGCGCCTCCCGGCTCGCTGGCATTCTGTTTCGACGGCAGCGACAACGCGCTGTACATGCTCAATGGCGAAAGCCGCAACACCTGGATCACCCCGGAAAACTACCGCGAAGTGGCGGTGGTATTCGGCCCACAGTTCGTGCAGCGCCATGGCCTGGATGTGGCGAAACTCGAGGGGTTGTTCATGGCACCGCTGACGTGCCAGCAGAACGCGCTGTTCACCCGCTGGCTCAGTGGCACGCTGACGCGGCTGTCCGCGCTGACTGACCCTATCAGCCGCGATGCCCTCACCCAGCAACTGCTGGATGACTGCCTGTTTATTCTCGACAACGCCTGTGTGTGCCTGGACCGCAGCTCGTTGCAGCGACGCAGCGCCGAGCGCCTGTTGATGGCGCGCATCGGTGAATGGGCGGAGGATGCGCCGGATGAAACCGTCAACCTGCTGGAACTGGCGCAGATTGCCGGTGTGCCGTTGCGTCAGTTGCAGCAAGGGTTCAAGACTTACACCGGGATGAGCCCGGCGCAGTGGTTGCGCCTGCGACGGTTGAACGGGGCGCGGCGGGAGCTGCTGAGTTCAACTGGGGCCACGGTGGCTGAGGTGGCGATGAATTGGTCGTTCTGGCATTTGGGGCGGTTTTCACATAGTTATCGGGCGTTGTTTCGGGAATTGCCCAGTGAGACGCTCAGGCGCTTGGGCTGAGGTGTGTTTTTGGGGTTGGCTGTGTACATATCCGTTATTTGGGTGATGGCAAAAAAAGTCCTCGCCCCAACACTCGGTGCCTCGCTATGGCTCGGCATGCCCGCAATCCGCCAGTGATTTGGGGGGGCGATTTCAGATCAAGGTCACGATCAAAAGCGCAGATCAAAAGACCGCTGACTTCGCCAGCGAAAAGGATGTAAGGGCCGTAGCAACAGCAACAGCAGAGCCAAACTCGGTCAAAGGTGGGAGCGGGCTTGCTCGCGAAAGCGGTGTATCAGTCAATTCATCTGTCACTGACACACCGCTTTCGCGAGCAAGCCCGCTCCCACATTTTGACCGCGTTGCATCAGGTAAATAGGCTATTGCTTTGCACTTGATCTGGCTTTTGCTTCAACCACTCAGGTCGGCTTTCAGGCCGCCTTGCTGTAGATCTTGGTCTGAGGCGCCCCGTCAACCACGCTGGCCGAACGCAGGCTTGAATCCGTGGGTGACCCGCCGTCAGGGCGGAACCCTAAGCGGCCGTTACCGCAGCAACGGATATGTACACAACACAACAGAACCATTCTCAATAACTTGTAAATCCCAGCACATCCCCCTAGCTTATGCGCCCCCGCCCTGCGCTTTAAGGCCCTACCCCCATGGTTGTGCGTTCTCGTCCCGTCGTTACCTCACGTCTCGCCCTCGGCCTGCTACTCAGCGGCAGCCTCGGTAACAGCATGGCCGCTGAAATCGAACTACCGGCGGTAAAAGTCCAGGGCCAGGAAGACTCCGGCTATCGCTCCAACAGCGCCTCAGTCGGCGGCTTCAGCGAAGCACCACTGCTCGACACCCCCGCGTCGATCACCGTGATCAACGCCGAACTGATCAAAGACCAACAAGCCCGCCTGCTCAGCGAAGTACTGCGCAACGACGCCTCGGTAGGCGACAGCTACGCCCCCATCGGCTACTACGAAAACTTCGTGATCCGCGGTTTCTCGCTGAACGCCGCGAGCAGCTACAAAATCAACGGCCGCACCATCACTGGCGAGCAAAACGTCGCCCTGGAAAACAAGCAGCAGGTTGAGGTGCTCAAAGGCCTGGCCGGCTTGCAAAGCGGGATCTCCGAACCCAGTGGGGTGATCAACTACGTGACCAAACGCCCGGAAGATGTGCGCTCAGTCACCGTCACCACCGACGACCGAGGCAGCGGTTATATAGCCACCGACGTTGGCGGCTGGTTCGGCAGCGAACAACAGTTCGGCCTGCGCGCCAACGTCGCCCACGAAGACCTCAACTCGTATGTCGAGCACGCCAACGGCCAGCGCGATTTTGTGTCCCTGGCCTTCGACTGGAACATCAGCCCCGACGCGGTGCTGCAACTGGACGCGGAATACCAGAACAAACAACAGCGCTCAGTCCCCGGCTACCAACTGCTGGGCGGCACCGAAGTCCCCCATGACGCATCGCCGAAAAAATTGCTGGGGCACCAGAGTGGCTCCCATCAGGTGGGCATTGACTCGCTGAACCTCAACGGCAAGTTTGAATACCGCTTCAGCGATCAATGGAAAGGCAGCCTGAGCGCAGCCCATAGCAAAGTGGTGATTGATGATTACAGCTCGTTTGCCTGGGGCTGCTACTACGTAGGCACCTGCAACGCCAACACCTTCAGCCCGCAAGGCGACTACGACGTCTACGACTACCGCAGCCCCGACGACACCCGCCGTGATGATGAAGTACAGGCGGCAATGACAGGCCTCTTCGACACCGGCAGCCTGGCCCATGAACTGACTTTCGGCACCAGCGCGTTTCGCCGGGTGATCGACAAGCGCAAGTCCGTCAACGAATACATCGGCAGCGGCAATATCAACCAGGACGCACCGACCTTCGAGCCTACCGACAAGCCGCTGAACCCCAGCCATCGCAACCTCGACAGCCGCCAATATGGCCTGTTCGTCACCGACCGCATCCGCTTCAACGAACAATGGCAAACCATCATTGGCGGGCGCGAAGTGCGTCTGGATGAAAAAGCCTACGATGACCAAGGCAACCAGGCGCGCCACACCCAGCAATACGTGTTCCTGCCCCAGGCATCATTGATCTATAAGCCGATTGAAAACATCTCGTTGTACACCAGCTACAGCAAGGGTTTGTCCTTGGGCGGCACGGCACCGTGGTTTGCGCAGAACGAAAGCGAAACCCTGGCCCCAACCGTGTCCCGGCAAATCGAAGCCGGCGTGAAATACGACTGGCGCCGCATCAGTTTCACCGCCGCCGTATTCCAGACCCGCCAGGCCTACCAATACACCAAGCCCGATGGCACCGGTTTATTCACCTACGTCCAACAAGGTGAACAAAAAAATACCGGCCTGGAACTCTCCGCCAACGGCTGGGCCACCGACCGCTTGCAGATCGCCACCAGCGTCGCGGCGATTCGCGCCCGGGTGAACAACAGCGGCACGCCGGACTACGAAGGCCACCAGGTCATCAACGTACCCAAACTGCGCGCCAGCCTGTATGCCGATTACGCCCTGCCGTGGATGAATGGGCTGGCTGTATTGGGCGGCGTGCAATACAGCGCCAGGAAGTACGCTGACCGAACCGGCAATGTGCAGGTGGGCGACTATGCCGTGGTAAATGTCGGCAGCCGCTACACCACCAAAATCGACGGCTATGAGACCGTATTCCGCCTCAGCGTCGACAACCTGTTCGACAAACGCTACTGGCGCGATGCAGGCGAATACCTGGGCGACGATTACCTGTTCCAGGGCGCGCCCTTGACCGCGCGCCTGAGTGCGTCGGTCAACTTCTGAGCCCGCGCGGCGCTGCCAGCCACAGCGCCGCCAAACCACAGACCAACAGGCTCCAACCCAGGTCCTGGGCCCAGGCGGCCAGGGTCAGCCCGGCGCCGATCACCAGGTAATACAGCAAGCCAAACAGCGCGGCCGCAGTGCCCAGTCGATCGTGATAAGCCACCAGCGCAGCCCCCAGCACATTGGGAATGGCCATGCCGAACGCCAGCACCACCAGCAGCATCGGCCAGACAAATAGCCAGCTGTGTTGCAACAGCACTACCAGCAAGCCTCCCAACACTGCCAAACCGGCGGCGATCAGCACTAATTGCTCACCGTTTACCCCACGCTTGAGCAGCCGCTTGTTCAGCCACGCACCAAAGCCCGAGCCCAGCGCCAGCAACACGCCGCTGTAGCCGAAGTCGGCGGCAGACAAACCCAGCCGCGAAAAGATGAATGGCCCTACGCTGTAATAGCTGAACAGCGCGATATTGAACGCTGCCACCAAACCCACCGAACGCCAAATCCCGGCATCCCTGAGCATCAACCGCAACGTCTCGCCCAACGCGGCCGTCGGCATCGAGGCCGAACGCGTCTCCGGCAACGCCCATAAGCACACTGCCCACAACGCCAGCGAGAGCAGCAACAAGCCACTGAGCACACCGCGATAACCGAAGGACTGCACCAGGCTGGCGCCTGTGAACAAACCCACGGCCGGGCTGGCGGCCAGGGCGATACCCATCAGCGAAAATATCTGGGCCAATTGCGCGCCCTGGAAACGGTCACGCAGCACGGTCTGCGTCACCACCGAGCCGACGGCGGCGCCGAACGCCGCCAACGCCTGGGCCAGCAGCAAACCGTTGAAGCTGGTCATGCCCAAGGCCAACACCGACGCAACCCCGTACAGGGCCAATCCGGCCAGCATCACCGGCCGCCGCCCCCAACGATCACACAGCCGACCCCACACCACCACGCCAAAGGCGAACGCCAGGAAGTACACCGACAGGGTCTGCCCGGCCCGCTCAGGCCCCACCGCAAACGCCCGGCCGATATCTCCCAGCGCCGGGCTGTAAAGCGTTTGGGCCAGTTGCGGGAACATCAGCAACGCCACCGTCAGTGGTAAAAAAATTCTAACCTTCATCCCCAACTCCTTTGCTTGAAACAACGCAAGAAGTGTAAGGACTGTCGATTGGGCTATTATCCAGACTTTGACAGTTTATCCATCAAATCGGACAACCTATGGCCTGGCTTGCCGCCGACGCAACCTTCGACCCCGACCGCCTGGCAGCGCCGGTCATCGGCATCGCCGCCCTGCTCGGTGATCACGACTCCGGCCTGCACCGCCACCAGCGCGGGCAACTGCTGTTCACGCGCCAAGGCTGCACCCGTATCACGCTGGACAACCAACTGTGCCTGCTGCCGCCGTCGCGCGCCGCGTGGATCCCGTGTGGCGTGCCGCATCGCGCGGTGATGCACAAAACCGTGGACTACCGTTCGGTGTATCTGAGCCCGGCCCTGGCCGATCAATTGCCTCCACACGTTGGAGTGATCGAGGTCAGCCCATTGCTGCGCGCCGTGCTGGAACCCATAGCGATGGCACCCTTCGACACCGATTGGCAAGCTGGCCGATACGCGCATTTACTGGCGCTGTGCCTGGATGAAATACAGGCAGCCACCGCACAACCGATGCTGCTGCCCTTGCCCCGAGACAAACGGTTGGCGCCCTTGCTCGCCGATCTGCAAAGGTTACCGCCGACCCTGCAAGCCCTGGAAAAACAGATAGGCGCCAGCACCAAGACCATCGGCCGGATTTTCCTCCGGGAAACCGGCCTTGGTTATCAGCAATGGCGCCAGCAGTGGCGCTTGATGCGGGCAATCGAACTGCTGGCCATCGGGCGCAACCTGGGCTACTGCGCGTTCGAGCTGGGCTTTGCCAGTGACAGCGCGTTGATCGCCTTTTTCAAAAGCATGACCGGCAGCACGCCACGCGGGTATTTGCAGGTTGACTGAAGGCGAGCTTGAAGCAGCGTCAGCCCGGTAGCGGAATCACCCGCAAAGGCCGCACCGACTTATAGGAAAAGCTTGAGTAGATTTCTTTAACACAAGGCAACGTCTGCAACACCTCGCGCGCAAACTCGCCAAACGACTCCAGGTCTTTGGCCACCACCTCGAGCAAAAAATCATAGCGCCCCGACACGTTGTGGCAGGCAACAACCTCGGGAATCTCCAGCAGCCGCTGCTCGAACGCCCGCGCGATTTCCTGGGTGTGGCTTTCCATCATGATGCTGACAAACGCCGTCACACCGTACCCCAGTGCCTTGGGCGACAGGATCGCCTGGTAGCCGCTGATCACCCCGCTCTCCTCCAGGTTGCGCACCCGTCGCCAGCACGGCGAGGTGGTCAGGGCCACGCGGTCGGCGAGCTCGGCCACAGTCAGTCGGGCATTACCTTGCAGGGCGTTTAAAAGGGCTTTGTCGGTGCGGTCCAGACTCACGGGCATAACGTGCCTCTATTTATTGTTTTTATCGAAAATTCGCCCCGTAATCCGGGATTTCTCTGGCTTTTTTGCAACGTTCAACTGTGGTTATGAGCATAGCATTGTAGGAAATAAGGAGCGCCCGACATGAACAATAAACACAATACATTCGGCTTTTCTACCCGCGCCATCCACCACGGTTACGACCCCAAGGACCATCACGGCGCCCTCGTGCCGCCGATCTATTTGTCTGCCACCTTCGCGTTCCCCACGGCCGAATATGGCGCCGCCTGTTTTGCCGGGGAGGCCAGCGGCCACTTCTATACACGTATCTCAAACCCGACCCTGGCGCTGCTGGAGTCGCGTATGGCTACCCTGGAAAACGGCGAAGCCGCTGTGGCTTTCAGCTCGGGCATGGGCGCGATTGCCGCGACATTCTGGACATTGCTGCGCCCGGGCGATGAGGTGATTGTCAGCCAGACCCTGTATGGCTGTACCTTTGCCCTGCTGCACCATGGCCTTGCCGAGTTCGGCATCCGGGTGCGGCATGTCGACCTTACCGACGTGGCCGCCCTGCGCGCGGCATTGTCGCCCGCCACCCGCATGATCTATTGCGAAACCCCGGCCAACCCTAACCTGCGCCTGGTGGACATCGCCGCCGTGGCCGAACTGGTGCACCAGCAGCCCAATGTCATCGTGGTAGTCGACAACACCTACTGCACACCCTACCTGCAACGGCCGCTGGAACTGGGGGCCGACGTGGTGGTGCACTCGGCCACCAAGTACCTCAGCGGCCATGGCGATATCACCGCCGGTATCGCCGTGAGCAACCAGGCGCTGGCGCAACGTATTCGCCTGCAAGGCCTCAAGGACCTGACCGGCGCGGTGATGTCGCCACAGGACGCATCCTTGCTGATGCGCGGCCTCAAGACCCTGGCCCTGCGCATGGACCGCCATTGCAGCAACGCCCAGGCGGTGGCCGAAGCCTTGCAGGCACACCCTGCCGTGCAGTGGGTCACCTACCCCGGGCTGCGTTCTTTCCCACAATACGCATTGGCAGCGCGGCAGATGAAACAGTCCGGCGGCATGATCGCGTTTGAACTCAAGGGCGGCATCGACACCGGCCGGCGCTTCATGAATGCCCTCAACCTGTTCACCCGCGCCGTCAGCCTGGGGGACGCCGAGTCGCTCGCCCAGCACCCGGCGAGCATGACCCACTCCACCTACACCCCCGAAGAACGCGCACAGCACGGTATCAGCGAAGGCCTGGTGCGCTTGTCGGTCGGGCTTGAAGACATCGCCGACCTGTTGGCCGATATCCATCAGGCCCTGGCCAAATGTACCCGGGCGGCACCAAGCCGGGCGGCGGTGGAAGAACACGCCGTGAAATAAGGCCTACGGCTGAAATGCTCCTTTCCCACAGACGGTGGTCGGACGGGTCCGATCACCGTTGTGTGTTTTTAATCTGGTTTTTTTGCCGATTGGATCCCCATGCTTTTCCCAGGCTGTACTAGCATAGGTGCTCGGCGGGTGCATTATCACTGTAGGTTATTCACCTTTGTTACCTTGTTAAACCCCGTCGCTATAAGGATGAATACCCGCACTCGACATTCATGGACGAACTGATGAACTCACACCTCTTCCCTCATATAGGCAAGGTCATCGCCAGCACCGGCAGCCGCCATTTCCCGCGCATGTTGCATGACCTTATCCTGACTCAACTGGCAGTGGACGCCACCCATATCACCCAACTGCAGGTCAGTGCCGAAGGGCACACCCGCCGCCGAATCAGCCCGGTCTACACCGACTCCGTGGCGGCGCTGGGCGAAGAACAACCCGCCGCCCAATTGCACCTCACGCGCCGCAAGGATGATGTGCGTTATGTGCTGTCGGTGTATCGCTCGCATCAATCGGAAAGTTTTTCGCCGCAGGAACGCAGCATGCTGCAGGATTTTTCCACGCTGCTTCTGCCCATGGTCGAGAAGCACATCACTGCGATCCAGCCGTGCCGCCGGGGCGGATCACCTGTGGTGCCGGAAAATCAGGGCCTTGAAACTTTGCGTCGGCGTATTGAAGAGCGTCTGGTGCAGTCGGGGTTGACCTTGTCCAACCGTGAGCTGGAAGTGTGTGTGGGTTTGCTGGCCGGGCGTACTGCACCGGAGTTGGCGGAGCAGTTGGCGTTGAAGGTCAACACTATTGAAAGCTACCTCAAGCGGGCGGCGATCAAGCTCGGGATCAGTGGGCGGCATTCGTTGTTGCGGTGGATGTACGCGGCTGACGACGGGGTTGCGACGGCTCTCTAGATCACCGCTCAGTTTGGTGGTTTTTTGTCGGCGTACATATCCGTTATTTGGGTGATGGCGGAACCCTAAGCCGCCATCACCCAAATAACGGATACACACACCGACAAACCGCCACCAAAGCCAGTCAATCCCGCGCCAACGCCTCAATCGGATCCAACCGCGCCGCATTACGTGCCGGCACAAACCCAAACACAATCCCGATCAACGTCGAACACGCAAACGCCGTCACAATCGACCCCACGGAAAACACCATCTCCCATTCCTTCACAAACAGCGAAAACAGATAACCAATGGCGTAAGACAACGAAATCCCAATCACCCCGCCGATCAAACACACCATCACCGCCTCCACCAGAAACTGCTGGCGAATATCCGACTGCCGTGCCCCCACCGCCATGCGAATCCCAATCTCACGGGTGCGCTCAGTCACCGACACCAGCATGATATTCATCACCCCAATCCCGCCCACCAACAACGAAATCACCGCAATCAGCGACAACAGCAGCGCCAGGGAGCGGCTGGTTTTCTGTACCGTCTGCATGATGCTATCAAGGTTATTGGTGAAAAAATCCTTGGTCCCATGCCGCTGCAGCATCAGCTTGTTGACGTTGTCTTCCACCACCTTGCTCGGCTGCCCATCCTTGATACGCACGGTAATGCTGTCCAGATGGCGCTGCCCCAACAGCCGCCCCGCCGCCGTTTCATAAGGCACCCACACGTTCAACGCCTTGCTGGCAGCGAACATGTTTTTATTGTCGGCCGTGACCCCGATCACCGTACACGGCAGATTGCCGACCAGAATCACCTGCCCCAGCGGGTCCACATTCGGCCCGAACAGGCGATGCCGAGTATTGTGGTCAATCACCACCACCTGCGCCTGACGCCGCGCATCACTTTCGCTGAAGGCAATCCCGGCCTCGAGCTTGAGCCCCTTCACTTTGAAATACCGATCACTCACGCCATTCACCTGCGCATCCAGGTCGATATTGCCGAACCGCAGCAACAGGTTGCGGCCCACCACCGGCGTAGCGCTGTCGACGTAATACAGTTGGTTCAGCGCCTCCACATCCGACGGCATCAACGTCTCGATGGCCGACGCGCGGCTGTCGCCGAAACTGGTGCCGGAAAAGATATCGATGGTGTTGCTGCCAATCGCCTGGATGTCCTTGAGCACATACCGCTTGGCGCCCTCGCCGATCGCCGAGATCGACACCACCGAGGTAATGCCGATGACGATACCCAGCATGGTCAGCAAGGTGCGCATGCGATGGGAAATCAGCGCGACCCAGGCCATGTTGAAGGCTTCCTTGAACAGCCCCAGGCTCGCCACCAAACGCCGAGCGCCGCTGCGTTTGGGTTCGATAGGCGCCTCAGTGGGTAGGTCCAACCCCACACTGTCGTTAGCTTTGTCGCTGACAATCTCGCCATCGCACACCTCGACAATGCGCTGGGCGTTCGCCGCCACCTTGGGGTCGTGGGTGACGATGATCACCGTATGCCCGGCCGCGTGCAGCTCGGCGAGGATGCGCATCACCTCCTTGCCGCTGTGAGTGTCGAGGGCGCCGGTGGGCTCGTCGGCGAGGATCACTTCACCGCCGTTCATCAAGGCCCGGGCGATACTCACGCGCTGTTGCTGGCCACCGGAGAGCTGGCTCGGGCGGTGGGTGGTGTGCCCCGCCAGGCCCAGGCGCGTGAGCAGGTCGCGTGCGCGGCTGTGCCGTTGGCTCTCCGGCGTACCGGCGTAGATCGCCGGCATTTCCACGTTGTGCAAGGCGCTCAAGTGCGCGAGCAAATGGTAGCGCTGGAAGATAAACCCGAAGTAATCACGGCGCAGTTCCGCCAACTGTTCATCGCCCAGCGAGCGGGTCTCGATACCGTTGATCTTGTAGCTGCCGGCGGTGGCGTAATCCAGGCCGCCGAGGATATTCATCAGGGTGGATTTGCCCGAACCGGAGGCACCGATGATCGCGACCATTTCGCCGGCATGAATCGTCAGGTCGATGCCCTTGAGCGCAATGAACTCGCGCTCGCCGGCCATGAAACTGCGGGTAATGCCCTTGAGCTCCAACAAGGGTTGGGTCATGGTTCAGTTCCCCGCCACGGCTGGGGTAGCATCGCCGATCACCACTTTGTCGCCCTCGGCCAGGCCCTCCAGGATCTGCACCTTGACGTTGTTATTGATGCCGGTCTTCACATCCCGCGACAGCGCTTTGCCCTTGGCGTCCAGCACCCGCAACGGGTACGTGCCGTCGTTATTGCGCGCACCGAGCGCCGCCACCGGCACCATCAACGCCGCCTGGGCGGTGTCGAGCACAATACGCACTTGGGCGGTCATGGCGATGCGCAGGCGGTGGTCCGGGTTGGGCACGTCGAACAGTGCGTTGTAAAACACCGCAGTGTTCTGCTTGGGCGTGCCGGCAGTCTGGGTTTCGAGGAAGTTCTGCGGCGCCGGCTCCGTGCCACGCAACTTGGCGTAGTAGCGCTTGTCGGCTTCACCCAGGATGGTGAAATACACCTGCTGGCCGGGGCTGATATGAATCACATCGGCCTCCGACACCTGGGCCTTGACGGTCATGGTGTCCAGGTCGGCCAGCTTGAGCAGCACCGGCGCCAACTGGCTGGCGATCACGGTCTGGCCTTCCTGCGTGACGATGCCGACCACATCGCCGTCGATGGGCGCGACGATACGCGTATACGCCAGGTTGACCTTGGCGGTGTCGATCTGGATATGCGCGCTTTTGATCTGCGCATCCAGGGACAACAGGTTGGCCTGTTGCACCTGGAACGTGGACTCGGCATCTTCAAAATCCTGACGCGACACCGACTCGTCAACCTGCAAGCCCTTGTAGCGCTCATACACCGACTTGGCCTGCCTGAGCTGCGCCGCCGTGGCGCGGCGCTGGGCTTGCAGGTTTTCCTCATCCACCTGGGCCTTGCGCAAGGTGTTCTGCAGGATCAGCGGGTCAATTTCAGCCAGCCACTGGCCCTTCTTCACCTTGTCGCCGACCTTGACCTTGAGCGACTTCAATTGCCCCGACACCTGCGCGCCAACATCGACTTGCTTGATGCCCTCGAGCAAACCGGTGGCCAACACCGCATTCTCGATATCACCGCGTTCAGCCGTGGCAGTGAGGTACTGCGGCGCGTCGGCGGGTGCCTGCACCGTGTACACCACCAGGCCAATGGCAACAGCCAACACCGCGAGCATTCCAATTTTGCGAAACTTTGACTTTTCCATAAATGACCATAAAAAGATGAAGAGGGCCTACAACGAGCACGGTTAAACAATGTGGGAGCGGTGTACCGTCTTCACGAAACCACCTCCCCAATCACCACACCGTCCAACCACCATTGAGCAAGCCCCAAAACATTCGGCGTCTTAAGCAACGTAAAGTGATTCCCCGCGCCATACCAAACCTGCAACCCACTCCCCTGGCGCCGCCACCCCTCCACCATCAACCCCTGCTCACGCTGATTACCCGTCGCATCCAACGCCGGATCCTGCGCCAACACCAAGCGCACCACCCCATTGAACCGCTGCGCCGGCCGATACACCGTGCGCAACGCCGCCGCATAAGTGCGCGACGGCCCCGCCATCGCATCCACACTGGCACGCCCCGGCAACAACCCCACGCTTACCATCCCGGCATGCAGCCATTGCTGCTGCGCCACCTCATCGCGTCCGGCAAAATCCACCCGGTCGATGCCCAGCGACTTGCCTGCCGACAACTGCATGGCTTCGATCAAGCGCAACAACGCTGCCGTGGTCGAATAGGGCTTGCCCGCGCTGCCCGGTGATTCACTATCGATCACTGTCAACGATGCCACCTCGCGGCCCATCGCCTGCAAGCGCAGCGCCATCTCCAGCGCGACCCAGCCACCAAATGAATGCCCGACCAGATGCACCGGCCCACGCGGGCACTCCTGCGCCAGCGCCGCCAGGTAACACTGCGCCGCCGCCTCCACCTGGCTGTGGGGCACTGCCTCGCCATCCAGCCCACGCGGCTGCAAGCCGAACAACGGCCAGTCGCGCCCGAGTGCCTCGCTCAACCCCACAAACCCGGTGACGCTGTCCCCCGCTCCCGGCACACAGAACACCGGCGCATGGCCCGCACGCCCACTCTGAATGCGCAGCAGCGGTTGATGCACCGCTTCCATCACCGGCGCACTCACGGCCAGGGCTTCAGCCATCGCCGCACCCAAGCCTTGAATATGCGGTGCCTGCATCATGCTCTGGTGATCACCCGGCACTTCTACCCGGCGCAATTGCCCAGGCGCCAAGGCGTCTTCCCAGCCCAGCGATTCACTGCGCCGCGACAGCTCGGTCGGGCGTTCGCGGGCACTGAACAGATGCACCGGCACCGGCAGCGGGAACAGGCTGTAGTGCGCCAGCGCATGCCCGTGGCCGACTTCACGCTCGATAAAACTCAAGAGGTCCGCGTCCGCAGCCGCTGCCATTTGCGCGTATAGCAGACCTTGATCGCGACAGCGTTGCAGCAGACCCGCAAAGTCCAGCTGTCCAATGCCCGCCTCAAGCTGTTCAAGGCTCGCCAATTCATCCACACCTCCCTGTGCTTTCCAATACGCGGTGCACTGCAACAGCAAATGCCGCTTGAGGGCATCCGGCCCACTCCAGCGCGCCTTGCCCTGATCGGTCATGCGCGGCACGTAGCTGTCGATCAGACCGAGGAACGCCACCGGTTCATCCAGCCCCAGCAATTGCATCGCCACTTCATAGGCCAGCACGCCGCCAAACGACCAGCCCGCCACGCGGTAAGGCCCGTGTGGCTGAACCTGGCGGATCAGGCCGACCATGCGCGCCGCCAAGCCTTCCATGGTGTTCAGGTGCGCCTCGCCCAGTGCCGCGCCCGGCAGGCCGTAGATCGGATAATCGCCGGGCAAGTGCTGGCCCAGCGCCGGGAAATACACGTCCATGCCGCTGAACTCATGCACCAGGAACAATGGCGGCTGCGAGCCACTGCTGCGCACGGTAATCAGTGAGGTGTCGCGCACCGGCTCGCCGGTACGCTGGCGCAACATCGCCGCCACCGAGGCCACGCTGACGTGCTGGAACAGCTCGGCCAGCGACACCTGCAAACCCGCTGCTTCCATCAGATTGACCAGTCGAATCGCCAGCAACGAATGCCCGCCCAGCTCAAAGAAGCTGTCGTGACGCCCCACCTGCTCAAGCTTCAACACCTCGCCCCACAGGCTGGCGAGCGACTGCTCCAGCGCATCGGCCGGCGCTTCGAAGTCGCGGCTGAGCAAGGCCTCCAACGCCGGAACCGGCAAGGCTTTGCGATCGATCTTGCCATTGGCCGTCAGCGGCAACTGCGCCAGCACCACATAGGCCGACGGCAGCATGTAGTCCGGCAACTGGCCGTGCAGGTGCGCACGCACACTGTCGATGTCGACGGGCTCGCCAGCCCAGGTGAAATACGCCACCAGACGTTTGTCGCCCGGCACATCTTCACGGGCCAGTACCACCACGTCCTGGATACTCGCGCAGGTCGCCAGGCGTGCTTCGATCTCGCCCAACTCAATACGGAAACCGCGGATCTTCACTTGGTCGTCGTTACGCCCGATGCACTCCAGCAAGCCCTCCGCTGTCCAGCGGCCGAGGTCGCCGGTGCGGTACATCAAGGCGCCCGGGTTGAACGGGTCGTCGATAAACTTCTCGGCAGTCAGCTCCGGGCGGTTCAAATAGCCCTTGGCTACGCCGTCACCGCCGATGCAAATTTCGCCCGTCACACCCACTGGCAGCGGTTGCAAGTACGCATCCAGCACGTGGATTTGCGTATTGGAAATCGGTCGACCGACCGGCACGCTGTCAGCAATGGCGGCAATCGCCTGCACCTCGTAAGTGGTGGCGTAGGTGGTGGTTTCGGTCGGCCCGTAGCAATGCACCAGGCGTAAGCCCGGCGCCTGCGCCAGCAGGCTGCGGAACGCCGCCGGGTCGGCACGCTCGCCGCCGCAGAGCAAAATGCGCAAGCCGGCCAGGGCTTCGGGGATCATCTGCACGTACTGGTTGAACAGCGCGGTGGTCACGAACAATACCGTCGCACCGTGCAGCGCACGGCCGAATGCAACCGGGTCGAGCAAGGTGGCATGGTCCATCACCTGCACCTGGCCGCCGTTGAGCAGCGCACCCCACACGTCCATGGTGCTCGCGTCGAATGCCGGGTTGGATGCAAACACCACGCGGTCGGCGGCGTTGAAGTCGGCGTAACCGTTGTTGAGCACCAGCCGCGTGATGCCGCGATGGGGCACCAATACGCCCTTGGGCGTACCCGTGGAACCGGAGGTGTACATGATGTACGCCACGCTGTCCGAGGACTGCGACAAGTCGGGGTTGTGGCTCGGTTGCGGGTCCATGACCAACGTATCCAGGTCCAGGCGCCGCGCCGGGTAATCCAGCGCCGCGTCACTGCAGGTCAACAGCCAGCTCGCGCCGCTGTCCTGCAACATGAAGCCCTGGCGTTCGGCGGGCGCGTTGATATCCAACGGCACATAGGCCGCCGCGCATTTGAGGATCGCCAGTTGGCTGACCAGCAGGTCCAGGGAACGTGGCAGCAGGATCGCGACGTTATCGCCCGGGCGCACACCCAGGCTCATCAGGTGATGGGCCAAGCAGTTGGCGCGGGTGTTGAGTTCGCCATAGCTCAGTACCGCGTCAGCGTGCAATGCAGCCACCGCGTCTGGCCGCGCCTGGGCCTGGGCTTCTAACAAGCGCTGCACCGTGTGTTCGCGGGGAAACACACGGGTGGTGGCATTCAAACCTGCCAGCTGTTGGCGCTCGGCCGCCGGCAGGATGGGCAAGCGGCTGATGCCTCTATCACTGCGCTGCTCCAGCGCCTCTACCAGTTGCTCAAGGGCAATATTCAGGTAATCACACAAACGCCGGGCGCCCTGCCCCATGGCGATCAGGCTGAAACCCTCACCCAGGTCATCGACACTCACCGACAGCCCGTAATTGGTCTGTTCCTCGGCACTGAGCAGCTCAATGCCCTGCCAGGCCTGTGCCACACCACCGCTGTGCGGCGCACTGTGGCGGTAGTTGAACAACACGCTGAACAAAGGCGTACCTACTGGCACGCCGCTGCAACGCTGGGCCAAGGCCAGCGGCGCGTGTTCGTGGCTGAGCAATTGGGTCAGGCGCGCATGGGTGGCCCGCAGCGCGGTGCGCACCGAGTATTCGCCCAGGTCGACGCGCAGCGGCAAGGTGTTGATAAACACGCCCATGGCCCGCTCCGCACCTTCGCCGCCTTGCAGGCGGCCGAGCATTACGGTGCCGAACACCACCTGTTCGCGGCCACTGACCTTGCCCAGCACCTGCGCCCAGGCCAGGTGCATCAGGCTGGCAGTACTCACCTCTGCCTGGCGGGCCTGGGTGCGCAGGCGCTGGCTCAACTGAAGGTCGACGGCCAGATGCACGTGTTCATCGACGCCCAGGTATTCGACGTCGGTTGGCTCATCAATTTCACCGAGCATTTCGCGGAAGAAATCCTCGTGATCGTTGACGCCCAGGCGGGTCTGAGCCACATAGTTGCGGTAAGGTACCGCTGCGCCCAGCGTGTGCTGGGTGCCGAGCAGGAACGCCTGCATTTCATGCTGCAGAATGTCCAGCGCGATGTGGTCCATGACCAAATGATGGAACAGCAACGTGGCGACCACGCGCTGCGGCTCCTCGGTATAGATCAGCCGCATCAACGGCGCTTGCGAAAGATTCAGGCGCTGTGGCACGGCACCGGTTTCAACGCTTAGCGAAGCTTCACGCCATACCACCTGCACCGGTTCTTCCAGGCCGTCCCAATGGAAGGAGGAGCGCAGGATGTCATGCCGCTGGATCACCGCCTGCAATGCATGGGCAAAGGCGTCCAGGCGCAGACGGTTGTCGAAGGCAAACTGCGCGCGCAACAGGTAGGCATCGCCGTCAAGCACAGCGCGATGGTGATACAAGATGCCGGCCTGCAACGGCGCCAGCGGGTAGATATCCTGCACATTCGCCGCACCGCCGGGAATGCACGCGACGATGCGGTCGATGGCGGCCTGGTCCATCTGGATCAAGGGCAACATCGTAGGGGTGATGTGGGTGCAACCTTCGGCAATGCCAATAGCCGGCACCGCCACTTCACGCCCACCGCCCAACGCCGCCGCCAACGCCGAGAGCGTCGGCTGGCCGAACAGCACCTTCACATCCGCCGACAAGCCCAGGCGGCGCATGCGCCCCATCAAACTGACGGCCAACAGCGAATGCCCGCCCAGTTCGAAGAAGTTATCGTGACGGCCTACGCGCTCAACATTGAGCAGTTCGGCCCACAGGCTGGCCAAGGCCATTTCGGTATCGCCCTGGGGCGCTTCGTATTCGCGCACCACCACCGAATCCACGCCCGGCGCCGGCAGCGCCTTGCGGTCGAGCTTGCCGTTGGGGCTGAGCGGCAACGCCTGCACATGCACGAAAATCGACGGCACCATGAACTCCGGCAGATGCCGCAGCAGATGTCTGCGCAGTGCGTCGATTTCGCTCGGTGTGCCGGTGTAATACGCCACCAGCCGCTCTTCACGGGCGACCACGGCGGCTTCGTTGACCTGCGGATACTCGAGTAGCCGCGCCTGGATTTCACCCAGTTCGATGCGCAAACCACGGATCTTCACCTGGTCATCATTGCGCCCCAGGTACTCGATATTGCCGTCCGCCAAGTAACGCCCGACATCACCGGTGCGGTACATGCGCCCCGGCATGAAAGGGTCGTCAAGGAAACGCTCGGCGGTCAGTTCCGGCCGGTTCAGATACCCGCGCGCGACTTGTACGCCCGCGATAAACAACTCGCCCACCACGCCCAGCGGCACCGGTTGCAATTGGCTGTCGAGCAGGTACATGCGCGTGTTGGCGATGGGTTTGCCGATCGGCGTGTTGTCCGGCGTTACCGGGCCGGCACAGTTCCAGGCGGTGACGTCGACGGCCGCTTCGGTCGGGCCATACAGGTTATGCAATTGGCTGCCCGGCAGTTGCTGCTTGAAGCGCCGCACCAGGCTCCCCGGCAAGGCTTCGCCGCTGCACATTACCCGCACCAGCCCGGCCGCCTGGCGGATATCGCCGTGAGCTAGGAACACATCAAGCATCGACGGCACAAAGTGCAAGGTGGTGATCTGTTCGGCCTCGATCACTTCGCACAGGTATTCGGGCTCTTTGTGCCCGCCGGGGCGCGCCATTACCAGGCGCGCGCCGGTAAACAACGGCCAGAAGAATTCCCACACCGAGACGTCAAAGCTGAACGGGGTTTTCTGCAGCACCGAATCCTGCGCATTCAGGCCGTATTCGGCCTGCATCCACAGCAGGCGGTTGACCACCCCTGCGTGGTCGTTGATCACGCCTTTGGGCTGGCCGGTGGAACCGGAGGTGTAGATCACATAAGCGCTTACGCCCTGTACCTGAGGGTTGCCTGCGGGCAGGTGCTGCCAGCCTGGCTGGTCCAGATCGACCACTGGCGCCTCGCCGAGCAAGCCACGGGTCGCACCTTGGGCCAGCACCACCAGCGGCGCGCTGTCGTGCAGCATGTAGGCCAGGCGCTCCTGCGGATAGGCCGGGTCCAACGGCACATACGCCGCGCCAGCCTTGAGAATCGCATACAGGCCAACGACCATGGAAAGCCCGCGCTCGACGCAGATCGCCACCCGCGAACCCGGCTGTACGCCCAACGCCAGCAGGTGATGGGCCAGCTGGTTAGCCTGGGCATTCAGTTCGGCGTAGGTCAGTTGCTGCTCGCCCGCCTTCACTGCAATCGCGTTCGGCGTGCGCGTCACCTGCGCTTCAAACATCCCGTGCAGGGTTTGGTCGAGGTTGTAGTCCACTGCGGTGGCGTTGAAGTCGACCAGCAGGTGCTGACGCTCACGCTCATCCACCAACGGCGCGTGTTCCAGCACCGCCTGGTCGTTATCGACCATGGCCTGCAAGGTGCGGATGAAATAGCCGGCATAACGCTGCACAGTCGACTCATCAAACAGCGCCACGGCAAATTCCAGCGCGCCGAGGATGCTGCCCTGCACTTCACCCAGGTTCAGCGACAGGTCGAACTTGGCAAAGTGGCTGTTCTCGACGATGCCTTCCAGGGCCAGGTCGCCCAAGGCCAGGGTCGGCGCGCTGCTGTCCTGCCAGCTCAGCAAGGTCTGGAACACTGGGCTGTGGGCCAGGCTGCGCACCGGCCGGGTGATTTCCACCACCTGCTCGAACGGCAAGTCCTGGTGCGCCTGGGCCGCCAGCGTCAGGCTCTTGACCCGTGCCAGCAAGGCTTCGGTGCTCAGCTCGCCCGAGGTGTCGATGCGCACCGCCAGGGTGTTGACGAACAGGCCGATCAGCCCCTCCACCTCACTGCGGGTACGGTTGGCCACCGGCGAGCCGATCACCACATCCGGTTGCCCCGAGAGCCGCGCCAGCAGCGCGGCCCAGGCCGTCATCAAGGTCATGTACAGCGTGGTGCCATGGCGTTGGCTCAAGGCCTTGAGCCCGGCGGTCAGGCGTTCGTCCAGGCGCACTTCGACGCTGTTGCCGGCGTAGTCCTGCTGCACCGGGCGTGGGCGGTCAGTGGGCAGCGTGAGCAAGGCCGGCGCACCGGCCAGTGCCTGTTGCCAATAGGTGCTTTGGCGCTGCAACACTTCACCGCTCAGCCACAAACGCTGCCACACGGCAAAGTCGCCGTACTGGATCGGCAGGCTTGGCAACGGGTCAGGCATGCCGTGGCTGAAGGCTTGATACAGCGCCATCAGCTCGCGGGTCAGTACGCCCATCGACCAGCCATCGGAAACGATATGGTGCAAGGTCAACAGCAACACATGGTGATCGTCGGCCATCACCACCAGACGCCCGCGCAGCAAGGGGCCGCGCTCCAGGTCGAACGGCGCCGAGGCTTCGCCATGAATCAAGGCATCCAGCGCCTGCTGCGGTTGCGGGTGGCGGCGCAAATCCTGTACTTGCAGGGGCAGCATCTCTTCGGCGGGTACGATGAGTACCTTGGCTTGGTCGCCCTGCTGGGCAAAGCGGCTGCGCAGGGTTTCGTGGCGCGCGACGATACGTGCCAGCGCGCGCTGCAGCGCCTCGACATGCAACTGGCCACGTAAACGCAGGCCGATGGGAATGTTGTAGGCGGTGTTGGCGCCTTCCATCAGTGCCAGGAACCACAGGCGCTGCTGGGCGAACGACAGCGGCACGTCTTCATCACGATTGGCCGGCAGGATATCCGGCAAGGTGCTGCGCCCCGACTGCGCCAGTACTTCGGCGACCGCCGCCAGCTCCGCATTGGCAAACAAGTCGCCGAGGACCAGTTCCACCCCCAGGCGCTGGCGCACTTGCGACACCATGCGCATCGCCAGCAACGAGTGCCCGCCCAGCTCGAAGAAATGGTCGTGCCGCCCGACACGCTGCACCTGCAGCACATCGGCCCAGATCTGCGCGAGCACGCTTTCGATCTCGCCCTCGGGCGCTGCGTATTCGCGGGTAAACACCGCGGCCATGTCCGGCGCCGGCAACGCCTTGCGGTCGAGCTTGCCGTTGGCGGTGAGTGGCAACGCCTCGAGCTTCACATAGGCGACCGGGACCATGTAGTCCGGCAGATGCGCGACCAGGTGGGCACGGATATCACCCACAGCCAGCGGGTCGAGTTGCGGGTTCTGGGTGAAATAGGCGACCAAGCGGTCCTCACGCACCAGCACCACCGCTTCCTGAATTCCGGGCAGTTGGCCGAGCCGGGTTTCAATCTCGCCCAGCTCGATGCGCACGCCACGGATTTTTACCTGATCATCGTTGCGCCCCAAGTACTCGATATTGCCATCCGGCAACCAGCGCGCCAGATCGCCGGTGCGGTACATGCGCCCCGGGTTGAACGGGTCTTGCAGGAAGCGCTCGGCGGTCAGTTCCGGGCGGTTGAGGTAACCACGCGCCACGCCCTTGCCGCCCACGTACAGCTCACCAGCGACACCCAATGGCACCGGCCGTTGTTGTTCATCGAGCAGATACACCGTGGCATTGGCCACCGGTTTGCCGATATGCAACGGCTGGTCTGCCTCGACCCTGCCGGAAGTAGCAACCACCGTGGCTTCGGTGGGCCCGTAGTTGTTGATCAGTTCAAACCGCTGCGCCCGCGCAAACTGGCGCAGGCGGTCACCGCCAATCAGCAAGGTGCGCAGCGTAGGGTGTTCGATCTGCTGGCTGAACGCGTACTCGGCCACCGGCGTCGGCAAAAAGCACACGTCCAGCGGCTGCGCGCACCACCAGCTCAGCAGCGCGTCGATATCTTCGGCGCCGTCCGTGGCGGGCGGCAGGTGCAGGGTCGCGCCGACACACAGCGCCGGCCACACTTCCCAGGCCATCGCATCAAAACCAAAGCCGGCCACGCTGGCGGTGTGGCGCCCGGCGCACAGGTCAAAGGCGCGGCAATGCCAGTCCACCAGGTTGGCCACCGTGTGGTGCTCGACCATCACACCTTTGGGCAAGCCGGTGGAGCCGGAGGTGTAAATCACATAGGCGAGGTTCGACGGGCTGACGGCAGCGTTGGGATTGCTGGCTGAATGGTGCTGCCAGGTGTAGCGGTCCAGCTGGATCACCGGCACGTCCAGCGCCGGTAAGCGCTCGAGCAGTGCCTGTTGGGTCAGCACCGCCACCGGGGCGCTGTCGGCCAGCAGGTAGCTCAGGCGCTCGGCCGGGTGCGATGGGTCGACCGGCACGTAGCAGGCACCGGCCTTGAGAATGGCCAGCAACCCGGCTAGGGTGTCCAGGCCACGCCGCGCGACGATGGCCACGCGGTCATCGGGCTTGACCCCCAGTGCCAACAGGTGATGGGCCAGCAGGTTGGCTTGCTGGTTGAGTTCGGCGTAGGTCAGTTGGCGGCCCTGCTGCACGGCGGCGATCGCGTCCGGCGTAAGCGAGGCCTGGGCTTCGACGCGCCCGTGCAAGGTGTTGCCTTGGGGGAAATCGGCCTGGGTGGCGTTGAACTGTTCCAGCAACAGTTGCTGCTCGGCGGCGGGCAGCACCGACAGCTGATTGAACGCGGTGTGCGGCGCCTGCTCCAGCGCCGTAACCAGGTTTTCCAGGGCGGTTTGCAGGTAGCCGCACACGCGCTGTGGGTCGACCCGCTGGCTGGCCAGCAGGCTCAGGCCAAAGCCGTCACCCAAGTCATCCACACTCAGGGTCAGCGGGTAGTTGGTGCGCTCTTCGGCGCTGAGCGCGGCGATCCCGTGCCAGGCCGACACGGCTTCGGCGCTGGCGGCCGGAGCGCTGTGGCGATAGTTGAGCAAGGCGCTGAACAGCGGCGTTGGCGCCACCACCCCACTGCAGCGCTGGGCCAGTGCCAGCGGTGCGTGTTCGTGGCGCAACAAGGCGGTGAGCCGCGCGTGGGTGGCCTTGACCCCGGCGCGCACGTCCTGGGTACCCACGTCGACGCGAAACGGCAAGGTGTTGATGAAGATACCCAGCGCCCGATCCGTGTCATGGCTGCCTTGCATGCGGCCCATCAATACGGTGCCGAACACCACCTGTTCTTTACCGGCCAGCACACCCAGCACCTGCGCCCAGCCCATATGGAACAGGCTGGCGGCACTCACGCCCAATTGCCGGGCTTGCGCGCGCAACCGCTGGCTGAGCGCTGCGGGCAAGGGCAGGCTGACTTCGCTGATGCCACGGGCATCGCCCTGCACGTCCTGCAAGCCGTATGGCAAGGTCGGCTCGCTGATGTCGCCGAGCATCTGGCGGAAGAAGTTTTCGTGTTCCGGCTCACTGATACCCAGGCGTGCCTGCGCCACATAATTGCGAAACGGCACGGCCTGGCCAAGCGCCGCGCCCTGCCCCAGCAGGCACGCCTGCATTTCATGGCACACCACTTCGAGAGCGCTGTGGTCGAGGGCCATATGGTGGAACAGCAAGGTGGCGACAATGCGCTGGTTCAGCCGGTCGTCGGCCCGTACCAGGCGCAGCAGCGGCGCCTGCGTCACGTCGAGGCGATAGTGGCGGGCATCGAACAGTCCGTGCAGTTGAGCGGCAATATCGCCGTCGGCCGGGTTCAATTGCAGCGCCTGCACCGGCAGGCGTGCCCGGCGCCATACCACTTGCGAGGGTTGCTGCAAACCGTCCCAGACCACGCCGGTGCGCAGGATATCGTGGCGGTCCATCACGCTCTGCAACGCCTGGGCGAAGGCCTCGAAACGCTCCAGGCTGTCGAACGCGAACTGCGACTGCATCACGTACGGGTCGCCCTGCTCGGCGCTGACGTGGTGGAACAGAATGCCTTCCTGCAACGGCGCCAGCGGGTAAATGTCCTGAATATTCGCCACACCGCCGTCGACCGTGGCCACGATGCGCTCGATCTCGTCCTGGCTCAACGTCGACAGGGTCAACATGGCCGGGGTGATGTGCTCGGCACCAGGCGGAATGCCATTGGCCGGCACCTGCACTTCACCGGCCTTGGAGGCCGAGTATTCACCGGCCTTGATCAGTTCGATCAAAGCCGCTTTGTGCTCACGCAACGCCGCCAGGACCGCCGGATCGCTCAGCGCTTGTTTGTTGCCTTGCACCGACAACTGCTCGCCCTTGAGCGCCAGTTGTACGTCCTTGGTTTTCAGCGTGCCCAATAACTCAAAAATGCTCACAGGACGATCTCCATTCGTTCGGTAATGGCGGCGTAGCCGGCCAGGCTCGGCTGTTCGAACAGCGCCCGCACATCGGCTTCCAGGCCTTCCTGGCGCAGGCGTCCGATCAAGCTCACGGCCAGCAGCGAGTGCCCGCCCAGCTCAAAGAAGTTGTCATGTCGCCCAACGCGCTCCACGTTAAGCAACTCGGCCCACAGCGCTGCCATAAGGATTTCGGTGTCGCCTTCGGGCGCTGCGTATTCGCGCACGCTCAGTGCGTCCATGCCCGGCACCGGCAGCGCCTTGCGGTCGAGCTTGCCGTTGGGGCTCAGTGGCAATGCGTCGAGGTGCACAAACACGGCGGGCACCATAAAGTCCGGCAAGTGCTGCAACAGGTGGGCGCGCAAGCTATCGATGTCGATGTGTGTGCCGGTGTAGTACGCCACCAGGCGCTCTTCGCGGGCCACCACGGCGGCTTCGTTGACCTGCGGGTTCTCCAGCAAGCGCGCCTGGATTTCGCCCAGCTCGATGCGCAAACCGCGGATCTTCACCTGGTCATCGTTGCGGCCCAGGTACTCGATATTGCCGTCGGGCAGGTAACGGCCGACGTCGCCGGTGCGGTACATGCGCCCGTCGGTGAACGGGTCCTTGAGGAAGCGTTCAGCGGTCAGTTCCGGACGGTTCAGATACCCGCGCGCCACTTGCACGCCGCCGATAAACAACTCACCCACCACCCCCAACGGCACCGGCTGTAGCTGGGCGTCCAGCACGTACATGCGTGTATTGGCAATCGGCTTGCCGATCGGCGTGTTGTCCGGCACCTCGGGCCGCGCACAGTTCCACGCAGTGACGTCGACCGCCGCTTCCGTCGGGCCATACAGGTTGTACAGGCCAACCCCAGGCAGTTGCGCTTTGAAGCGCCGTACCAGGCTGCCCGGCAAGGCTTCGCCGCTGCACATTACCCGCACCAGCCCGGCAACCTGGCTAACATCGCCATGGGCCAGGAACACATCGAGCATCGACGGCACGAAGTGCAAGGTGGTGATCTGCTCAGCCTCGATCACCTGGCACAGGTACTCCGGTTCTTTGTGCCCGCCCGGGCGCGCCATCACCAACCGTGCGCCGGTGAACAGCGGCCAGAAGAATTCCCACACCGACACGTCAAAGCTGAACGGGGTTTTCTGCAGCACCGCGTCATGGGCCTTGAGGCCATAGGCGTCTTGCATCCACAGCAAGCGGTTGACCACGCCGGCGTGTTCGTTGATCACGCCTTTGGGCTGGCCGGTGGAGCCGGAGGTGTAGATCACATAGGCCTGGTGCCGGGCGGTCAGGCCCGGCACCTGTGGGTTGCTCGCGCTCTGGTGTTGCCAGGTGACGTGATCCAGGTCCAGCACTGGCACGTCGCCCAACAACTGGCGGGTCGCGCCTTGGGCCAGCACCACCACCGGTGCGCTGTCTTGCAGCATATAAGCGATGCGTTCGAGTGGATACGCCGGGTCCAGCGGCACATAACCACCACCGGCCTTGAGGATCGCAAACAGGCCGACCACCATGTCCAGGCCACGCTCGACGCAGATACCCACGCGCGAATCCGGCTGCACCCCCAGTTCGCGCAGGTGATGGGCCAGGCGGTTGGCGCGTTCGTTAAGTGCGCGGTAGGTCAACAGCTGGTCACCGGCCTTGACCGCTACCGCATCCGGCGAGCGTTCGACCTGGGCCTCGAACAGGCCGTGCAGGGTCTGGTCGAGGTTGTAATGGACCTCGGTGGCGTTGAACGCCACCAGCAGTTTCTGGCGTTCCTCGGCGCCCAGGATCGGCAGGCGATTGAGCGCCTGGTGCGGCGCCTGTTCCAAGGCTTCGACCAGCCCGGCCAAGGCGATTTGCAGGTAACCACACACCCGTTGCGCATCAATCTGCGCCAGGGCGGTGACATCATAGCCATCGCCCAAGTCATCCACGTTGAGGGTCAGTGGGTAGTTGGTGCGGCCATCGTTGACCAGCGTCTGCATGCCTTCCCAGGCGTGTTGCGCCTCGGCAGAACGCGTCGCGGCGCCGCGATGGCGATAGTTGAGCATCGAGCTGAACAACGGCGCCGGGGCCGCCACCCCACTGCAACGCTGGGCCAGGGCCAGAGACGCGTGCTCATGGCCGAGCAACGCGGTGAGCCGTGTGTGGGTGGCCCGCACCGCATCACGTGCGCCTTGCGCGTCGATATCCAGGCGCAGCGGCAAGGTATTGATAAACACCCCGAGCGCGCGATCAGCGCCCTCACCGCCTTGCAATCGGCCGACCAGCACGGTGCCGAACACCACGCTGTGACGCCCCGAGGTGGCCGCCAGCACTTGGCCCCAGGCCAGGTGAAACAGGCTCGCCGTGCTCACGCCGAGCAAACGCGCCTGGGCCCGCAGGCGGCGGTTGAGGTCGCTATCCAGGTGCAGGCTGTATTCCTGGATCGCGCTGCCGTCACCGCGCACGTCCTGCAAGCCGAACGGCAAGGTCGGTTCATCGACATCGGCGAGCATCTCGCGGAAGAACGCCTCGTGCTCCTGCTCACTGACGCCCAAACGCGCCTGGGCCACATAGTTGCGATACGGCATCGGCGCCGTCGTCGGGGCGGCCTGCCCCAACAAGTGTCCTTGCATCTCACGCAGCACCACGTCGAACGCAGTGTGGTCCAGCGCAATATGGTGATAGAGCAACACCACCACCACGCGCTGATTGACCGGGTCCTTGGCGTACTTGAGGCAGATCAGCGGCGCCTGGCTGATGTCCAGGCGGTAACGCCGCGCATCAAAACGCTCGTGCAGGCCGGCGAGTACATCACCCTGCAACTGCAGCTCTTCCAGCGGCAATTGAGCCTGGCGCCACACCACTTGCAGCGGTTGTGCGAGGCCTTCCCAAACGATGCCGGTGCGCAGGATGTCGTGCCGGTTGATCACCTGTTGCAGCGCCTGGGCGAAGGCTTGCAGGCGCTCGAGGCTGTCGAAGGCCAGGTGCGATTGCAGCAGGTACGGGTCGCCCTGTTCGGCGGTGAGGTAGTGGTAAAGAATGCCCTCCTGCAACGGCGCCAGCGGATAAATATCCTGCACGTTGGCGGCGCCGCCGGGGATGCGGCTGACGACTTGATCGAGGGTCGACTGGTCGATATCAACCAAGGGCAGCATGTCAGCGGTGATGCGCACGCAATCGGCTGCGATCCGGTTGGCCGGCACCTGCACTTCGCGGCCACTGCCCACGGCAGCCGCCAGCGCGGCCAGAGTTGGCTGGCTGAACAGCACGCGTACATCGGCGCTAAGGCCCACCTGACGCATGCGTTCGATCAGGCTCACGGCCAGCAACGAATGGCCGCCAAGTTCGAAGAAATGGTCGTGGCGACCGACTTTCTCCACCTGCAACACCTCAGCCCAGATACCTGCCAGGGTGGTTTCAACCTCGCCCTGGGGCGCTTCATAGTCGCGCGAGAGCAACGCCGCTTGATCGGGTTCTGGCAACGCCTTGCGGTCCAGCTTGCCGTTGGCGGTCAGGGGTAACGCGTCGAGCCTCACATAAGCGGCGGGCACCAGCGCGTCGGGCAGTTGCGCCTGCAATTGCGCGCGCAGGGTTTCGATCGCCAGCGGCTGGTGTTCAGTGAACCAGGCAATCAGGCGCCCTTCGCGCACCAGCACCACCGCTTCAGCCACGCCTTCCAGTGCAGCGAGTCGGCTTTCGATCTCGCCCAGCTCCACGCGGATGCCACGCACTTTGACCTGATCATCGTTACGGCCCAGGTATTCGATATTGCCGTCGGGCAACCAACGCGCCAGGTCGCCGGTGCGGTACATGCGCCCAGGGTTGAACGGGTCTTGCAGGAAGCGTTCGGCGGTCAGGTCCGCACGGTTCAGGTAACCGCGCGCCACGCCGCTGCCGCCCACATACAGCTCACCGGCCACGCCCACCGGCACCGGGCGCAACTGTGCATCGAGCAAGTAGGTGCTGGCATTCGCCACCGGCCGGCCGATATGCAGCGCCTGCCCGGCGCGCACGCGACCGGATGTGGCGACCACCGTGGCCTCGGTCGGCCCGTAGTTGTTGATCAGCGCAAAACGTCGCTCCTGGGTGAACTGGCGCAGGCGGTCGCCGCCAATCAGCAGGATGCGCAAGGTCGGGTGTTGCAGGTGCTGGCTGAAGGCGTATTCGGCCACTGGCGTGGGCAGGAAGCTGACATCCAGCGGCTGCGCCAGCCACCAGGCCAGCAGTTCGTCGATGTTTTCATTGCCGACCGTGGCCGGCGGCAAATGCAGGGTCGCACCGGCACACAGCGCCGGCCAGACTTCCCAGGCCATGGCGTCGAAGCCAAAACCGGCGACACTGCTGGTATGGCTGCGCGCGTCCAGGCCGAAGGCTTCGCAGTGCCAGTGCACCAGGTTTTCCACGTTACGGTGTTCCACCATCACGCCTTTGGGCAGGCCGGTGGAGCCGGAGGTGTAGATCACGTAGGCAAGGTGCGCCGGGGTCAGCGCTGCGAGCTGGGGATTACTGACGGCGTGGTGCTGCCAGCTTTCGCCCAGCAGGTCGACGGTGGCAAACGCCCCCAGCAGCGCTTGGGTACTGGACTCGGCCAGTACGGCCACCGGCGCACTGTCCTGCAACAGATAGGCGATGCGCTCGGCCGGGTAAGCCGGGTCGACCGGCACATAACCGGCGCCGGCCTTGAGTATGCCCAGCAGCCCGATCAGCATCTGCGGGCCACGACGGCAGCAGATCGCCACGCGGTCGTCCGGCTGTACGCCGAGCGCAAGCAGGTGATGGGCGAGTTGGTTAGCGCGTTGGTTGAGTTGCTGGTAGGTCAGCGACCGTTCGCCCTGCTGCACCGCAATCGCGTGGGGCTGGCGCTCGACCTGGGCTTCGAAGGCACCGTGCAGGGTGTGCCCGACGGGGAAATCCGCAGCCGTTGCGTTGAATTCGCGCAGCAGGGTGTCACGCTCGGCCGACGGTAGAATCGGCAGGCGGTTGAGCGCGGTATCGGCGGCGTTTTCCAAGGCCTCGACCAGTTGCTCCACGGCGTTATGCATATAGCCGCACAGGCGCTGGGCGCCAATCTGCGGCAACGCCAGCACGCTGAGGCCAAAGCCTGCGCCAAAATCATCCACGCTCAAGGTCAGCGGGTAGTTGCTGCGCTCTTCACCGCCCAGCAGTTGCACACCTTCCCAGATACCGTGGCCATCGCGGGCCATTTCGCCGGGGCGGCTGTGGCGGAAATTGAGCAAGGCGCTGAACAGCGGCACGCTGGTCGGTACTCCGCTGCAACGCTGGGCCAGGGCCAGGGACGCGTGCTCGTGCCCCAGTAAGGCGCTCAAACGTGAATGGGTGGCCTTGACCGCCACAGCGGCGCCCGCCGCGACATTCACCCGCAGCGGCAAGGTATTGATAAACATCCCTAGCGCCCGATCGGCACCCTCACCGGCCTGCATGCGGCCCATCAATACAGTGCCGAACACCACGTCATCGCGCCCGGACACCAGCCCCAGCACTTGCGCCCAGGCCAGGTGCATCAGGCTCGCCGCACTCACGCCCAACAGGCGCGCCTGCTCACGCACACGTACGGCCAGCGCCGCGTCCAGGTGCTGCTCGGCCTCTTCGATATCGCGGCCATCGCCCTGCACGTCCTGCACGCCGAACGGCAAGGTCGGTTCGGCAACATCGGCGAGCATGGCGCTGAAGAACTGCTCATGCTCGGCCACGCTCACGCCCAGTCGAGCCTGAGCCACATAGTTGCGAAACGGCGCCGCCACGGGCAGCGCGTCCGCCTGGTTGAACAGGAACGCACGCATCTCCTGGCCCACCACTTCCATCGCGGTGTGGTCCAGTGCCAAGTGGTGGAACAACAGGATCGCCGCCACCCGATCATTCGCCGGGTCCTGGGCGTAAACCATGCGCAGCAGCGGCGCCTGGGTGATGTCCAGGCGGTAATGACGGGCATCGAAACGCGCATGCAACTGCTCGATGACGCCGCCTTCGGCCGGGTCCAGGATCACCTCCTGCACACTCAGTTGCGCGTCGCGCCAGACCACTTGCACCGGGCTGTCCAACCCTTCCCAGACCACGCCGGTGCGCAGGATGTCATGCCGTGCCACCACCTGTTGCAGCGCGCCCATAAAGCCGTGCAAACGCTCCAGGCTGTCGAACGCCATACGCGATTGCAGCAGGTACGGGTCGCCCTGTTCGGCGCTGATATGGTGATAAAGAATGCCTTCCTGCAACGGCGCCAACGGGTAGATATCCTGCACATTGGCCGCACCGCCGGGCACGTTGGCAACGATACGCTCGATTGCCGTTTGATCAAGCTGCACCAGGGTCAGCATCGACGGCGTGATCTGTGTGCAGCCCGGCGCAATGCCATTGGCCGGCACCACAATTTCACGCCCGCTGCCGACTGCCGCCGCGAGTGCCGCCAGGCTTGGCTGGCTGAACAGCACGCGTACGTCGGCACTCAGGCCGACCTGGCGCATGCGCTCGATCAGGCTGACCGCCAGCAACGAATGCCCGCCCAACTCGAAGAAATGATCATGGCGCCCGACGCGTTCGAGCTTGAGCACGTCCTGCCAGATCTGCGCCAGCACGGTTTCCACTTCGCCTTCCGGGGCTTCGTAGCCACGGCTGAGCAGCGCACTTTGATCCGGCACCGGCAGGCCTTTGCGGTCCAGCTTGCCATTGGCCGTCAGTGGCAAAAGCTCAAGCCACACATAGGCCGATGGCACCATGTAATCCGGCAGTTGGCCTTGCAGATGGGCGCGCAGTGCTTCGATTTCCAACGGGGCCTGGGCGGTGTAATAAGCCACCAGGCGTTTGTCGCCGGGCTCGTCTTCTCGGGCCAGTACCACAGCGTCGCGCACGCCTGGGAAAGCCGCCAGGCAGGTTTCGATTTCGCCGGGTTCGATACGGAAACCACGAATCTTCACCTGTAAGTCATTACGTCCCTGGTACAGCAAGGTGCCGTCGGCCTGCCAGCTGGCGAGGTCGCCGGTGCGGTACAGCAGGCCTTCGCCGAACGGGTTGGGGATGAATTTTTCCGCCGTCAGTTGCGGCTGGTTCAAGTAACCCTTGGCCACGCCCGCACCGCCGATGTACAGCTCGCCGACCACACCCAACGGCAGCGGCTGCTGGCGCGCATCCAGCACATAGGCCTGGGCATTCGCGATGGGCCGGCCAATCGGCACGGCGCCCGCGCCCGGCGTGGTGATTTCAAAGGTGGTCGAGAAGGTGGTGGCTTCAGTCGGCCCGTAGCCGTTCAACAGGTGTTGCGGCTTGCCGCGCTTGAGCACCCGGCCAATCACCAGCGGGTCGAGTACATCGCCGCCGACGATCAGGTAGCGCAACTGGCGCAGCACCGGCAGCAACGCGTCGGCGTATTGATGGAACAAGCCTGCGGTCATCCACAGCACGCTCACGGCCTGCTCTTGCAACAGCCCGGCAAATGCGGCCTGGGACAGCAGCACCGCGTGCTCGACCACCACCACGCAACCGCCATTGAGCAACGGCGCCCACACGTCGAGGGTACTGGCATCGAACGCCGGGTTGGAGGCGAAGGCCACGCGGTCGCGCTCGTTGAAATCGGCATAGCCGTTGTTGAGTACCAGCCGCGAGACGGCGCGGTGCGGCACTTGTACGCCTTTGGGCGCGCCGGTGGAGCCGGAGGTGTACATGATGTACGCCACGTCGTCCGAAGACTGCGCAAGCTCGGGGTTGCGCGGCGACAGGCTGTCCAGGTTGAGGTCGGCCAAGGTCGTGAGCACCAGGCGCGCACCGCTGTCCTGCACCATAAAGGCCTGGCGTTCGAGCGGCGCGTTGATGTCCAGCGGCACATACACCGCCGCGCACTTGAGGATCGCCAATTGGCACACCAGTAAATCCAGCGAGCGTGGCAACGCAATCGCCACGCTGTCACCCGGTTGCACGCCCTGGTTGATCAGGTAATGGGCCAGGCGGTTGGCGCGGCGGTTGAGGTCGCGGTAGCTCAAGGACAACGCACCCTGCACCGCCGCCACGGCTTCGGGACGCGCCAGGGCCTGAGCTTCGAACAGCTGGTGTACGGTGAGCTGCGACGGGTATTGGCGCGCGCTGGCGTTGAACTCGACCAACAGCTGGTGACGCTCGGCCGCCGGCAAAATCGACACCGCATGCAACGCGGTGGTGGGCGCTTGTTGCAGCGCGGTCACTAGGTGGCTGAGCGCGGTGAGCATGTACTCACCCACGCGCTGCACATCCAGGCTGGCTACGCCTTGTACGGTCAGCGCAAAGCCTGTGCCGAGGTCATCGACGTTGAGCACCAACGGATAGTTGCTGCGCTCCTGGGAACTGCGAATCTCGATACCGTGAGCGGCAAACGGGCTGTCTCCCGGCGCCTCGTCCGCGGCACTGTGGCGATAGTTGAGCAAGGTACTGAACAGCGGCAACGAACCCGGTACGCCGCTGCAACGCTGGGCCAGGGACAGCGAGGCGTGCTCGTGCCCAAGCAACTGCGCCAGGCGCGCATGGGTCGCACGCACGCCCGCCTGCACGCTGGTGGCGCCCAGGCTGACGCGCAGCGGCAAAGTGTTGATGAACATGCCCAGCGCCCGGTCGGCGCCCTCGCCGCCTTGCATGCGCCCTAGCAGTACGGTGCCGAACACCACATCCTGCTGGCCCCAGACTTGCGCCAGCACCTGCGCCCAGGCCAGGTGCACCAGGCTGGCGCTGCTGACGCCCAGTTGCCGCGCTTGCTCGCGCAGGCCTTGGCCCAGTGCCGGGGCCAGCGGCAAATGCGCCTCGACGATGCCGCTGCCGTCGCCGTTGACATCCTGCAAACCGAACGCCAGCGTGGGCTCGTCGATATCGCCGAGCATGTCGCTGAAGAAGGCTTCGTGTTGCGCCTGGGTCACGCCCAAACGCGCCTGGGCCACGTAATTGCGGTATTGCACCGCCGGCGGCAGTTGCGCGCTGTGGCCGGCCAGGCTGGCGCTCATCTCCGCCACCAACACCTGCAGGGCGGTGTGGTCGAGCAGGATATGGTGCAGCAACAGAATGCCTGCGAAGCCATCCTGTTGTTGCGCATAACCGAAATGCATCAGCGACGCGCGGCTCAGGTCGAGACGGAAATGGCGTGGGTCAAAGCGTTGTTGCAGCTGTGCCAACGCATCGTCAGCCGACACGTCGAGGCGCTCGACCTGCAGCTGCGCCTTGCGCAACACCACTTGCACCGGCTCATCCAGGCCTTCCCACAGAATAGCGGTGCGCAGGATGTCATTGCGCTCGATCACGCTGTGCAAGGCGTGGGTAAACGCGTCCACCGCCGCTTGGTCGGCAAAATTGAACTGCACCTGCAACACGTAGGGGTCGCCCTCGGTGGTTGCCAGGTGGTGATACAAAATGCCGGCCTGCAACGGCGCCAGGCCGTAAATGTCCTGCACGTTGGCGATGCCACCGGGCACGTGCTTGAGGATATGGTCAATGGCGGCCTGGTCCAGCACCACCAGCGGCAGCATGTCGGGGCTGATGTGTTCGCTGGTCGCCGTGATCCGATTGGCCGGCACCTGGACTTCCTGCTGCCCCCCCACCGCAGCGGCGAGTGCGCGCAAGGTGGGTTGGCCGAACAGCACGCGCACGTCGCAGCTCAACTCCACTTGGCGCATGCGCTCGATCAGCTTGACCGCCAGCAGCGAATGGCCGCCCAGCTCGAAGAAGTTGTCGTCACGCCCGACTTTGTCGAGCTTCAACAGCGATTGCCAGATGCCGGCGAGGGTGCTTTCTACAGCGCCTTGCGGGGCGGCATAGTCGCGCCGCGCGAGGGCGTCGGCATCCGGCGCGGGCAAGGCTTTGCGGTCGAGTTTGCCGTTGGTGGTCAGCGGCAACTGGTCCAGCAGCACGAAGGCGCTGGGCACCATGTATTCAGCCAGGCTCAGCAGCAGATGGTCGCGCAGCTCGGCAGCACCGAGTTCGCGCTCGGCGATCACGTAGGCCACCAGCCGTTTGTCACCCGGTTCGTCTTCGCGGGCGATGACCACCGCGTCTCGCACGCCATCGGCGCTGGCCAGCGTGGCTTCGATTTCGCCCAGTTCAATGCGGAAACCGCGGATCTTCACCTGGTCGTCGTTACGGCCCAGGTATTCAACGCTGCCATCGGCCAGCAGGCGGCCGAGGTCACCGGTCTTGTACATGCGCAGGCCGGTGGCCGGGTCGGCCAGGAAACGTTCGGCATTCAGCAGATCACGGTTGAGGTAACCGCGCGCCACACCGGCGCCGCCGACGTACAACTCGCCGACCACACCCATCGGCAGCGGCTCGCGACGCGCATCCAGCACATACAGCTGAAGGTCGGGAATGCGCACGCCAATCGGGCTGACGCCAACCAACTGCGCATCCGCCGCTTCCAGGGCGCGATAGGTCACGTGCACGGTGGTTTCGGTAATGCCGTACATGTTGACCAGTTGGGTGCCGGCGTTGATGGCGCGGGCGTACCACGGCTTGAGCATGCCCGGCTCCAGGGCTTCGCCGCCGAAAATCACCTGACGCAACGAATGCGCCTGGGCGCTTTGGGCCGCGATCAACTGACGGAACGCACTGGGCGTCTGGTTGAGAATGCTCACGCCCGCGTCGCAGATCAGCGCGTAGCACTCATCCGGCGAGCGGCTGACCAGTTGCGGCACGATCAACAACTGGCCGCCGTGCATCAGCGCGCCCCAGATCTCCCACACCGAGAAGTCGAACGCAAAGGAATGGAACAACGCCCACACATCATTGGCGTTGAAGCCAAACCAATGCTCGGTGGCGGTGAACAGCCGCGCCACGTGGCGGTGTTCGATCATCACGCCTTTGGGCAGCCCGGTGGAGCCGGAGGTGTAGATCACATAGGCGAGGTTGGCCGGGCTGAGCGCAATGCGTGGGTTGACGATGGACTCGGCGCGCAGGCTGTTGAGGTCGATCCGGGTCAAATCACCGACCAGATGCTGGGTGTTGGCTTGCACCAACACAGCCAATGGCGCGCTATCGGCCAGGGTATAGGCGATGCGCTCCAGCGGATAAGCCGGATCGATAGGCACATATCCGGCGCCGGCCTTGAGGATACCCAGCAGGCCAATAATCATCTGCGGGCCACGCTCTACGCAGATGGCCACGCGGTCATCGGCGCGAATACCTTGGGCCAGCAGGCGATGGGCGACCTGGTTGGCGCGTTCGTTGAGTTGGCGGTAGGTGATGCGCTGGGTGTCGAAACGCAACGCGATAGCATTGGGTTGAGCGGCGGCGTGGGCTTCGACTTGCGCGTGGATCAGGGCGGTGTCGCTGTAGTGCGCGGGGCTTTGATTGAGGCTGTGCAGCAGATGGTGACGTTCGGTGTCAGGCAGGATGTTCAGGCCGCAGAGCGGCATATCCGGTCGCTGTTCCAGGGCTTCGGCCAGACTGTGCAGGGCCGTGTGCAGGTAACCGGCGACCCGTTGCGCGCCGATGGACGCATCGACCATCACCGTCAGTGCAAAGTCTTCACCCAAGTCGTCGACGTTGACCGTCAGCGGGTAGTTGGTGCGCTCTTCGGCGCCCAATACCTGAATGCCTTCGGCCACCTCAATCACCGCCGCCATATCGGTAGCGGCACTGTGACGGTAGTTGAGCATCGCACTGAACAGCGGCGTCGGCGCTGCCACACCGCTGCAACGCTGAGCCAGCGCCAGGGATGCATGCTCGTGATTGAGCAAGGTGGTGAGGCGTTCGTGGGTGGCCTGGACCCCGGCGCGCACGCCCTGCTCGCCTACATCCACGCGCAACGGCAACGTATTGATGAACATGCCCAGCGCGCGTTCACCGCCATCGCCGGCGCCCATGCGGCCGAGCATCACGGTGCCGAACACCACGGCATCGCGCCCGGACACTACGCCCAGCACGCGCGCGAGGGCCAGGTGCATGATGCTCGCCACGCTGACGCCCAACGGCCGTGCCAGGCTGCGCAGCCGGCGACTCAGGCTGCTGTCGACCGGCACACGCGCTTCATCAATGCCGTGCCCGTCGCCCTGCACATCCTGCAAGCCGAAGGGCAAGGTCGGCGCATCAATGTCCGCCAGCATGTCGCGAAAGAACGCTTCATGCGCCTGTTCGCTGACTCCATGGCGCACCTGGGCGATATAGCTGCGAAACGCCACTGGTTCAGCAGCCTGGGCTTGCTCACCGGCCAGATACAGTTGGATCTCATGGCGCACCACATCCAGCGCGGTGTGGTCGAGGATGGTGTGGTGGAACAGCAGCATCGCCACCACGCGCTGGTTGGCCGGGTCATTGGCGAACACCAGGCGCAGCAGCGGCGCCTGGCCCAGGTCCATGCGATAAGCGCGGGCGTCGTAGCGGGCGAGCAACTGCGCCAGGCGGTCGCCGTCGGCAAAATGCGCTTCTTCGCAGGCCAGGGTCGCCTTGCGCCACACCACTTGCAGCGGTTCGTCCAGACGTTCCCAGGCCATGGACGTACGCAGGATATCGTGACGGTCGATCACCCATTGCAGCGCCTGGGCAAACGCATCGAGGCGCGCGCGGCTGTCGAACACAAACTGCGCGTGCAGCACATAGGGGTCGCCCTGTTGCGCCGACAGGTGGTGGTACAGCATGCCTTCCTGCAGCGGCGCCAGCGGGTAGATATCCTGCACATTCGCCGCGCCACCGGGGATGGCGGCGACAATCCGGTCGATGGCCGGCTGGGCGAGCGTGACCAGTGCCAGCATGTCCGGGGTAATGCGGTAGGCCGGGCTGAGCCAGTCACCCCCGTGTTCAGCCACAAAGGCAAGCAGTTGGGGTTTGTGCGCGATCAGTTGATCCCACAGCACATCGTCCAGGGCGTCGTCGTCGCCTAGGATAATCAGGTCGCCTTCTTCCAGTTGCAGACGGATCGCATGGGTGGAAATCGCTGCCAATAATTCACTGAACTGCATGGGGTAACCTGCCTGGTAAGTCACGGTTGAGGAGAACGTCCGTATTCAGCTGCCGTTTGAATCGGGTGTGCTGGGCGCCAGGAAAAAAATCGCGGGCGCAGCCGGGGGCCTGGAGTGGCTTCCGGCAGGCTTGGAAAATTAAGGGATTTGGCAGGCAGGGGGTGACATGGGAAGCGGGGACAAGCGGGAATCAGATAACGTTCAGTTTTATTAAGCCTACAGACTATCGATAGGCCGATAGTCCAGTTGCAGCTCAAGCGCCAGTTGCTTCGCGCGGCCCAGCCGGATCGGGCCGCGCTCGATATCCACCAGCAACCCAGGGCAATCGAGCACGGGCAACCCAGCGATAGCCTTGAGTCGCCCATCGGTAATTACCAGCAGCCGTTGCAGCTCGGCCGGGTAACGTTGGCGGCGCGCGTGCAGCCATTGGCCGGCTTCGGACAACGCCGCCAGCAAGGGTGTGCCGCCACCGGCGCCCAACTGCGCCAACCAGCCGGTCAAGCTTTTGGCAGCCTTGAGCCCCTGCACCTGCCACTTGGGCGATTGGCCGCTGGCGGTCAGTAACGCCATGCGCGCGCGTTGTCGGTAGGCGTCGTCAAACAGCTGGGCAAGCAGGCCTTTGGCGTCGCTCAGGGCGCCATGGCGGCGGGTGGACGCCGAGGCGTCGACAATCACCAGCCACAGCTCATGGGCTGCGCGGCTGCGCAGGTGATAGAGCAGCTCCTCACGCGATTGCGGGCGACCACCGAGCAAGGTGCCCGGCCAATTGATCGCGCCACGCTGGGCGCTGCGTGCCTTACCGTGCCTGCCGTGTTCCAGTCGCCCTGCCTTGGGCCGGGCATCCGCCCCCGCGTCAGGTCGAGGGCGAATGCCTAGGGCTTTTTTGGCCAGGCGGGTACTTCCCGGCGGGCGCCCGTGGGCAATGCGGGCGCGGGCATATCGCCCCACTGGCCCTGGCCCTGGCCGGGTGACGGGTCAGACGGTTTTGCAGCCTGGCCTTGATCGGGCGGGCTTGTCGACGCTGACTGCGGTTGGCGGCGATGGCGCAAGGCGAACTCGGCTACCGCTTCAATATCTTCTTCGGCGATGGCAGCCGCGCCGCGCCAGGCGGCATGGGCACGGGCACCGCGCAACCAGACCAGGTCGGCGCGCAAGCCGTCGACACCGGCGGCAAAGCACCGTTCGGTGATCTGCGCCAAGGCCTGGTCGTCCAGTTCAATGCTGTCGAGCCGCTGGCGCGCTTGGGTGCAACGCTCACGCAGCGCCGCCTGTGGTTCGTCCCACTGGCGGCAGAACGCAGCCGGGTCGCTATCGAAATCCAGGCGGCGCCGGATGATCTGCCCGCGCTCACTGGGCAAGGTCTGCCCGCCGAGCGCCACATTGAAGCCGAAGCGGTCGAGCAGTTGCGGGCGCAACTCGCCCTCCTCCGGGTTCATGGTGCCGATCAGCACAAAGCGCGCCGAATGACGATGGGAGATACCGTCGCGCTCGATCAGGTTGGTGCCGCTGGCAGCCACATCCAATAGCAGGTCCACCAGGTGATCGGGCAGTAAATTGACCTCATCGACATACAACACACCACCATCGGCCTTGGCCAATACACCAGGGGAAAACTGCGCCCGGCCCTCGCCCAGCGCAGCGTCCAGGTCCAGGGTGCCGACCAGGCGCTCTTCGGTGGCGCCCAGCGGCAAAGTGACGAATTGGCCGCTGGCCAACAGGTCCGCCAGGCCACGCGCCAGGGTCGACTTGGCCATGCCGCGCGGGCCTTCGATCAGCACGCCGCCGATTTTCGGGTCGATGGCGGTCAGGCACAGCGCCAGTTTCAGGTCGTCGGCGCCGACCACGGCGGACAGCGGGAAATGGGGAATATCGGTCATCAGCTGTCTTCTTCTATGTCCAGCAACAGGTTTTCCAACGCCTCGCGGTACGCGCCAGGCTCCTGCCACAGGCCGCGCTGCTGGGCTTCGAGCATGCGCTCGGTCATGTCGCGCAGCGCCGCCGGGTTGTGCTGTTGCACAAAGGCGCGGGTGTCGGCGTCGAGCAGGTAAGCGTCGGCAAGCAAAGCGTATTGGTGATCGTCGATCAGCGCAGTGGTGGCGTCGAATGCGAACAGGTTGTCCACCGTGGCCGCCATCTCGAATGCGCCTTTGTAACCGTGGCGTTTCACGCCGTCGATCCACTTGGGGTTGGCAGCACGGGAGCGGATCACCCGGTTGAGCTCTTCCTTCAAGGTGCGGATCTTCGGCAGGTCCGGCTGGCTGTGGTCGCCATGGTAGCTGGCGGCCTTTTCGCCGCTCAGGGTTTCCACGGCGGCGAGCATGCCGCCCTGGAATTGGTAATAATCGTTGGAATCGAGCAGGTCGTGTTCGCGGTTGTCCTGGTTTTGCATTACCGCCTGCACCTGGCTCAGGCGCTGGGCGAATTGTTCGCGGGCGGCAGTTCCCTCGTCGGAGCCGCCATAGGCGTAGCCGCCCCAGTTCAGATAGACCTCGGCCAAATCTTCACGGCTTTGCCATAAGCGACCGTCAATCGCGCCCTGCACGCCTGCGCCATAGGCGCCAGGTTTGGCGCCGAAGATGCGCCAGCCGGCCTGCTTCGCAGCCGCCGCTTCATCCAGGCCCGACTCGAGCAACGCTTCACGCTCACTGCGCACCTTGGCGGCCAGCGGGTTCATATCGTCCGGTTCATCCAGCGCCGCCACCGCCTGCACCGCCGCATCGAACAGGCGGATCAGGTTGGCGAAGGCATCGCGGAAGAACCCGGACACGCGTAGCGTCACATCGACCCGTGGGCGATCCAACAGGCTGATCGGCAGGATTTCAAAGTCATCCACGCGCTGGCTGCCCGTGGCCCACACCGGGCGCACGCCCATCAGCGCCATGGCCTGGGCGATATCGTCGCCACCGGTGCGCATGGTGGCTGTGCCCCATACAGACAGGCCGAGCTGGCGCAGGTGGTCGCCATGGTCTTGCAAGTGCCGTTCAAGGATCAGATTGGCGGATTGAAAGCCGATGCGCCAGGCCGTGGTGGTGGGCAAGTTGCGCACATCCACGCTGAAGAAATTACGCCCGGTGGGCAGCACATCCAGGCGCCCGCGACTTGGCGCACCGCTGGGGCCAGCCGGTACGAAACGACCGCTCAGGGCATCCAGCAGGCCGCGCATTTCGGCGGGGCCGCAGGCATCGAGGCGCGGCGCGACAACAATGCGCAGGCTCTCGATGACCGATTTCACGTCCTCCCAGCCGGGTTCTTCGAGCTGTTCGAGCGGGCCTTCCAGTGCCTGCTCGATCAGTCGCGCGGCATACAGCTCCAGGCGTTCACGGGTGTCGCCGGCGGTGCGCCACAGCTGCGCGTCGATCTTCTGCAACACCTCGGGCCGGCGCCCGGTCCAGGGTTCGGCCAGGGCGCAGTCCAACGGGTCGAAGCCCAGGTCAAAGGCTTTGGCCAACACCCGCAACAGGCTCGATTGCGGGCCACGGCCATCGCCACGGGGAATGCGCAGCAGGGCCAGCAAGGTGTCGATCCGCAGGCGGCCCTCGGGCGACTCGCCAAAAATATGCAGGCCGTCGCGGATCTGCGACTCCTTCAAGTCACACAGGTAGGTGTCCAGGCGCGGCAGCCAGACCGCCGCGTCGGCGTCGTTATCCAGCTCAAGTTCCTGGTCGATACGGGTTTCGCGCACCAGCTTGAGAATGTCCTTTTGCAGCTCGAGGGCACGGCGCGGGTCAAGCAGCTGCGCTTCGTAATATTCGTCTGCCAACAGCTCCAGGTTACGCAGCGGGCCGTAAGTTTCGGCGCGGGTCAGCGGCGGCATCAAGTGGTCAATGATCACCGCCTGGGTGCGGCGCTTGGCCTGGGCGCCTTCGCCTGGGTCATTGACGATAAACGGGTAGATATTCGGCAACGGCCCGAGCAGCGCATCCGGCCAGCACTGTTGCGACAGCCCGACACCCTTGCCCGGCAGCCATTCAAGGTTGCCATGCTTGCCCACATGGATCACGCCATGGGCGCCGTAGGTGTGGCGCAACCAGAAGTAGAACGCGAGGTAGCCGTGGGGCGGTACCAGGTCGGGGTCGTGGTACACCGCGCTGTGGTCCACCTGATAACCGCGTGCCGGCTGAATGCCGACAAAGGTCAGGCCCAGGCGCAGGCCGGCGATCATCATGCGGCCGTCGCGGCACATCGGGTCGTTGTAGGGCGCGCCCCAACGTTCCAGGACGGCCTGGCGATTGGCTTCGGGCAAGCGCTGGAACATCGCCTCGTAGTCGTCCAGGCCCAGGCTTTGATGACACGGGCGCAGGTCGAGGCTGTCGAGGTCGTTGGTGACGCCGCCGAGCAGTTCATGGATCAAGGCCGTGCCGTTGGCGGGCAACTCACTCGGCACCGGGTAACCTTCGGCTTGCAGCGCACGCAGGATATTCAGCGCCGCCGCCGGCGTATCCAGGCCTACGCCATTGCCGATGCGGCCGTCGCGGGTCGGGTAATTGGCGAGGATCAGTGCGATGCGTTTGTCGGCATTCGGTACCCGCGCCAGTTCAACCCAGCGCCGCGCCAGTTCGGCAACAAAATCCATGCGCTCCGGCGCTGCGCGGTAGCACACCACGTCGGATTGGCTGCGCTCGCTGCGCCAGGCCAAATCCTTAAAGCTGATGGGCCGGCTGATAATGCGCCCGTCCAGCTCCGGCAAGGCAATGTGCATGGCCAGGTCGCGTGGCCCCAGACCTTGTTCACTCGCCTCCCAGCCGGGCTGGTTGTCTTGGGCGCAAATCGCCTGGATCACCGGGATATCGCGGCGAAACGGCCGCAGGTGCGGGGCCTCGGGGCTGGATTGAGCAAAGCCGGTGGTGTTCAAGATTACCGCCGCCTGCACTTCATCGAGCCAGTCTTCGACCACCGTCAGGCAGCCGGGCTCTTTCAAACTGGCCACCGCTATCGGCAGCGGGTTAAGACCCGCCGCCTGCAAGCGTTGGCAGAAAACATCGATAAAACCGGTATTGGCCGCCTGCAGGTGCGAGCGGTAGAACAATACCGCCGCCACCGGCCAGTCGGCGTGCCAATCGGCCTGCCAGTCGTTCAGCCGTGGGTGGGGTTTATGCGGGTGATAAATGGCTGTGCGCGCCAGGGTTTGCGGCTCGTCCCAAGCGTAGTCGCGACCCAGGTGGCTGCTGGCCAGGCAACGATAAAAATCCAGCGCATTGCCCAAGCCGCCCTGGCGCAGGAAGTGCCAGAGGCGATCGCGTTCAGCCGTGCCAACGGTGCTTAAGCCGCTGAGCTCCGGGTCGGGGCGATCATCGCCCGGCACCAGAATCAGCTGCACGCCACGCTCGGCCAACTCCACCAGCCGCTCAATGCCGTAGCGCCAGTAACCGATGCCGCCGTGCAGTGAAATCAGGATGACCTTGGCGTGGCGCAGCACCTCGTCGACGTAGAGGTCGACCGAGGCGTGGTTCTGCACCTGCATGGGGTTGGCCAGGCGAAAGCTGGGGTAGTCGTCGGGCAACTGCTGGCCAGCCTCGGCCAACAGTGCAAGGCTGGAGTCACCGCTGCACAGGATCACCAGCTCGGCAGGGGTTTGGCCAAGGTCGGCAATATTGTCGTCCGAAACGAAACCACCCGGCTGAGTCCTGAGCAGGTGCATGGGTTAAACGCTGAGCGCTGCGCGCAATTGCGCTTCGAGGCCCGCCGCGTCCAGTTCCTGGCCGATCAGCACCAGACGCGTGATGCGCGCTTCGTCGGCGCCCCAGGCGCGGTCGAAGTGTTTGTCGAAACGCGTGCCCACACCCTGGATCAACAGGCGCATCGGCTTGTTCGGGATCGCCGCAAAGCCTTTGACGCGCAGAATGCCGTGTTGCACCACCAACTGGGTCAGGGCATCGAGCAACAGTACTTCGTCGGCCTGCGGCAGGTCGATGGAGATGGAGTCGAACGCATCGTGGTCGTGATCGTGGTCGTCTTCGCCGTCATGGTGATGATCGTGATGGCTGTGGCGGCCGTCGATGTGCTCTTCGGAACCGGCGCCCAGACCGATCAGCACGTCCAGTGGCAAGCGACCGCTGCTGGCTTCGATGATCTTCACGGCCGGCGGCAGTTCCTCGGCGACTTCCAGGCGCACGCGGGCCAGGTCTTCAGGGCTGATCAGGTCGGATTTGTTGAGGATCACCAGGTCGGCGCTGGCCAGTTGGTCGGCAAACAGCTCGTGCAAGGGCGATTCGTGGTCCAGGTTCGGGTCGAGTTTGCGCTGGGCGTCAACCTGGTCCGGGAAGGCGGCGAAGGTGCCGGCGGCTACGGCCGGGCTGTCGACCACGGTGATTACTGCGTCAACCGTGCAGGCGCTGCGGATTTCCGGCCACTGGAAGGCTTGCACCAACGGCTTTGGCAGGGCCAGGCCCGAGGTTTCGATAAGGATATGGTCGAGGTCGCCGCGACGTGCCACCAGCTCGCGCATGACCGGGAAGAATTCTTCCTGCACGGTGCAGCACAGGCAGCCGTTGGCCAGTTCGTAAACGCGGCCGTTGGCTTCTTCTTCGGTGCAACCGATGGAGCACTGCTTGAGGATCTCACCGTCAATGCCCAGTTCGCCGAACTCGTTGACGATCACGGCGATGCGACGGCCTTGGGCGTTGTCGAGCATGTGGCGCAGCAAGGTGGTTTTACCCGAGCCGAGGAAGCCGGTAACGATGGTGACGGGGAGTTTGGCCAGTGTTTTCATCGGATGCCCTTGGGGGGCGGGCATACGGGACGATAGACCCTGCGACGGCGCGCAGCAGCGGATTTCGTCACCGGATCACCCCGCCCGGTTAAGTAGAAAATCGGTTACGAGGCAGGTCTCCTGGCTTGGGGTTTGCAGGTCTTGCGACCCGCGCTGGCTGCGCCTTCCCGCCGTTATGGCAGTGGCGTGGCAGGCAGATAAACCCTTCACAGTTGCGGGGGCAGCCGCGGCTTTGACCGCGTTCCCTTCTTAGCTTCGGCGTGGGCCGAAGAACCTCGAAGGTGCAAGGCTACGCAGTGCAAGGGGGATGGTCAATGTCGGCGATTTTTGGTCACCGACACGTCACCGAATCCTACGCTTAAAAATTCGCCGCCGACTTGACCACTGACTCAATTCGCTCACGCGCCGCACTCGTCAAACGCTTCACGCCAAACGTCTTGGCAATTTCCAAGGGTTGGTCGCCCGCAGAAATCAAAGCGGCCACGAGCAACAACTCTTCAGCCGCGATCTCTTCGACAGAGCGAGCATCGTCGAGCGCACTCGGCGTCCGGTAGAGATTCCAAGTCAATACATCGTTTTCACTGTGCCAGACGAATTGCCCATCCACTGGATCACTTTTCAGATGGTGGTGTCGCTCGGTCAGCTCAAGGACTCGCTCTCGAATCAAACGACCGGACCGTTGAAACCCATGTGCCCTTGCGATTCGCTGTACTAGCAACGAATCCAGAATCGGTGCTTCATACTCCAACACATGGGAAATCAGCTCAGTCAAAACCGGATCGTAGGCTTCCGTATAAAAAGCATCCGCACGAATTTTGCTTTTTATGCTTGTGAAGTCAGTAACACGGTATTCACCCCTGACGGCAGGATTGGCTGAAACAGCGATTCCCCTAGCGACCTTGAGCTCCGGCAACTCACTGACCGCCGCTTCATCGTCAACGCCTGCTACCACGTATCCAGCCTCCTGACCCAGAATAGGCAACGATGGGCTACTGACGATCACCTCCACTAGAGGCACCGGTACTTGCGGGGTATCCGGGATAGTAATCTCGGGCAGAACTCGAGATTCCGCCAAAAGCGCGTCAAGTGCAGCGTGCAGGCGATCCAGCGCCCCGGACTTGTCTATCCACCAGTCGGTTGACCACACACGAACCAGATTCCAGCCCAGACCTTTCAAAATCGCGCTTCGGACCTTATCTCGATCTCGCGCCGTCGCTGCACTATGATAAGTCGCGCCATCACATTCCACTCCTGCAAGGTAATCACCAGGCCGGTCTGGGTGGACAATACCCAAATCCAGGCGGAAACGGGATACGCCGATCTGCGGAACGACTTGCCAGCCTTTACGCCTCAAACCTTGGGCGACGGCCTCTTCAAACGGCGAATCGTACCCGCCTACCGAGCCTTGAATTGCCTCGGCCAAGGCCCGTGGCCCACGTTGCGCAAACTCAATAAAGTGCTTCAGATCCCGCACAGCTCTCGCGTTGGTACGATTCAAGTCGATCATCGAAGCGTCGAAAGACGAAAAAACCAACATTTCCCTGCGAGCCCGAGTAATGGCGACATTCAACCGACGCCAGCCGCCCTCTTTATTCAATGGGCCGAAGTTCATCGACATGACCTGAGCTCCGGGCTCAGTAGGCCCGTATCCAATGCCCAGCATGATCAAATCACGCTCATCGCCTTGCACGGTTTCCAAGTTCTTTACGACAACAGGTTCCGGCAAATCGTCTTGAAAGAACGGTTCGATCTGTGGAAATTGTTGCCGCGCCTTATCCAGCAGGTCTGTAATCAAGCGTTGTTGATCGCTGTTGAGCGTAATGATACCAATCGTATGACCCGCCGCTATAAAGATCGGATCCATCAAGCGCTTGACCGTTTCGGTGACAATAGCCTCGGCCTCAGCCTGGTTATGACGTCCTTTCCCCTTCGCATAAACACCGTCAACGCGCCGCCACTCCACCGTGCTCGCACGGGTCTGAGCAGCCGGAAACGTGATCAAATTGCTGTCGTAGTAGCGATGATTGGAAAACGCGATCAGGCTCTCGTGACGGCTACGGTAGTGCCAGCTGAGGCTATGGCTTGGAATACCTGCACCCAGGCATTCGTCTAGGATACTTTCCATGTCTTCTGCTGTGTCATCCTCAGAAGCAGATGCCGCACGATTGAAAAAATTAGTCGGTGGCATTTGGCGCGGGTCGCCCGCAATCACCACCTGTTTGCCTCTGGCAATCGAGCCAATAGCATCCCAAGGCGCTATCTGCGAGGCCTCATCGAAAATCACCAGGTCAAAAAGCTGGAGATCCGCCGGTAGGTACTGGGCGATCGATAGTGGGCTCATCAGCATGCATGGCGCGAGCTTAGGCAGCGCATCACCCATCTCAATAGCCAGTTGGCGCACTGGCTTGTGACGCCGAGACTTCTGTAGCTCATGCTTCAATATGCCAAAACCACCTTGTTTACCGATTTCATTTTTTGATGGAATCAGGCCGCAAAGTTTCGCGCGAATGTAACGCACAGTCAGCTTGGAGAGATCTTCATCCAAGCGCACAAACGCCTCGATATCACTGGCGTGTTCAACGGGTACAAAGTTTCGTAATAACGGCTCTGCATCAATGGATCGTGTCGCAAACCAACGCGCATAGGCTGTTTCAAACACATCCAGGGTGCCCCCTTCAGGCAACGCATTCGCTGCCAGGGCATTGCTCAAAGGTTGCAACCCCACCGCTAGCGCCTCGTCCCTGACTCGACACCAATCGCACCAGGCCTTTAGTTTTGAGGATTGACGAGTAATCGCGCTGGAAGTATCAAAAAGGGCTTCTATTGACAACTTGGCTTCATAGGGTCGATTACACAGCTCGTAGAACCGCCGAGTGGCTTGATTGAAGTCCGACAGTGCATCTTTTAACACATGCAGCGCCGATGAAATGAAACCACCCGCCCCGAGCAGCTCATTGGCTTTCACGACCAGCTTTTCAGTCATCTCACGCAGGGAAATCAGGTGTTCCGGCGATTGAGCGCTAGCGCTGATGATTGCCCTCAAGCGCTCACCCAGCTCGCAGGCCGCCGTCATGGCAGCACCGTCACTGGCTAAACCGCTCCACCCAGGGATTGAGGTCAAATCTGATGATACGCCGTCCAGTGCGGCGACTAAGGCTTGCATTTCACTGAGTAGGGGTAGATCCGCCTCAACATCCGGCATTCCAACCGCACCACCTTCGCTGGCAAGATGTTTGGCAACTTTTTTCTTACCCAAGGCTGCGAGGAACCAAAACTTTTGCTTAGCCTGGCTCCATTCATCCTTGAACGCGGTAACGTCGAGGGTACGACATGCACCTTCTTCATATCGAACAGAAAGCGAACTTTCGATCGCCCGATAATCAGCTAGAAGCTGCACCGCTTTCTTTGCCGAACTGATCTTGGCGCTAACATTCAGAGTAAAGACAAACGAGAGATCAATTCCATGAGCGTCAATCAGCGAGGTGACGAACCGCTCAAGCTGCTCGAACTCCTCTGTATTGTCGACGGCGAGCGGCAGACTCGTTGACTTGAGCAGGTTGGTCGCCGCGACCTTGAGTCGTTGTATTTTTTCTGGCATCTCGCGCGCGGCAACGACAATTGTTTCCTGCCATCCATTCGACCAGTCAGTGGGCGCCATCAATGCAAAGTCGTTCGAAAGCTCACGCGCGGCTTGACTGTTCAAATCAAGACGTCGCGCCAGATCTTTCATCATCGAGTAAGCGTGTGCGTCGTGAACGGTTCCCTCCGGCCAAATCAGGCGCGGTAACGATTCATTCCAGTCCCGCACCACTCGCCCGACGGCCTGATGTACCGACAAACCGCTGGGTGAACGTTGATGAAGCAGCTCGACAATTTGATTAAGTCGGTTTCGCAACTTATGCAGTTTTGCAGTTTCAGCGGCCCATTCATCCGTGCTCAGGGCATCGCGAACGTCCCACGCGCGCTCTAACTGCTTGAGCACTTCGACCTTGGAGGTTTTGCTGGAGTGAAGCTCAAGGCAAAACTCGCCTAGCCCCTTTTCTTCAAGCCTGCGGTAAACCACATCGAGCGCGGCCATTTTTTCTGCAACAAACAACACTCTGCGGCCCAGTGCCAGATTGTGCGCGATCATATTGGCAATGGTTTGCGACTTACCGGTGCCCGGTGGACCATCGAGTACAAAGTCGCAACCACTGGATGACGCAACGACGGCGGACAGTTGAGAAGAGTCTGCCGGCAACGGCGTAAATAGATTGGCGGGATTGACCTTGCGGTCCAGCTCATGAGGTTGTGGAAAGTCACCCGAGGTCGCATAGCCGTCGCCGCCGAGGCTTCTCTCAAGCAAGTGTTTAACCATCGGGCTTTTCAGCAACTGGTCTGAACGAGCCGCCAAATCTTGCCACATAAGGTATTTGGCGAATGAGAATGTGCCAAGTACCAGTTCTGTAGTGACTTCAAACCCTGGTACATCCCTGACAGCACGCCTCACGATGTTCCAGATGCCAGCTACATCGATACCACTGTCATCTGTTGGAAGCTCGCCATCCAGCCCTGGAATGACGAGCTCAAAGTCGTGCCGAAGCAATTCAAGCAAAGTCAGGTTGAAGCGCGGCTCATCTTCCAAGAGCGTCATCGTCACGCCGGACAAAGCACTCTTACGATCAAGCTTTACCGGCAGCAGAATCAACGGTGCTGAATAGGTTTTTTGGTCATCCGCCGATTTTTTCCACTTCAGAAAGCCCAAGGCGAGAAACAAGGTATTTGCGCCGCCCTCGTCAAGATCGCTTCGGGCCTTGCGATACAATTCGATCATGGCGGTTTCAAGCTTCGCTTTCTCAAGCGTGGCGAGCACCTCGCCTCTGTTCAGAGCTGCCCTAGCATACTCATCGCGCAGGCTCTCACGATTTTGCTGCTCATACAGTGCGGCGTCTCGTCCCCCGGCCTCAAGGTCTGGTACCGAGACAATTCGAATGCGCTTGCCACTGGACAACTGATCTTCTAACTCAGCCGGATCGGGGCAAATCAGTCGGACACCCTTGCCACTATCCGGCAAATGCAGGAGCCGGTTGCGAGTGGTTAAATCTAACAGTTTGCGTTGCCACAAAGTGAGCTTGCCAGCGGGCGAATCCGAATCTGCAGAGAGCTCAATATCAAACGGTGGCAGTGATGGGGCGCCCTCCAACCCTTCTTCCACAGACTCAGTGCCTTGGTCGATATCCAACTTATTAATGGAGGCTGAAGTTGCTAAAGGTCGGATACGCTGCATGCGTGCACGATGCAGGTCAATGGCCATGATGAAATCGTCATCATTGATTTGGCGCTCAGCCGCACTAATAGTCTGACTGAAACTCGGCACTGGAAATTGAGTGGCAAGAGTGGTTTCGAAAACCAATGCCTCTTTCAAGTCAATGCGCTTGCGGACCGCAGCCGCCTCGTCAGTGATGAGTTGGGAAAACTCTTGCGGCTGAAGCCAAACGCCAACAAATGCATGACCTTTGGTAAGAATCAACAGTGCGTTGAGACCCGCCTGCTCCAGCGCTGCAGCAAACAACAACGCAGTGTCCAAACACGTAGCAACACGACCTTCCAGAATAAGCCCAGGGGGTCGAATCTTTTGTCCACGCGTTTCAAAACTTGCCGGTGGGAGCGCGTAGCTAAGCCGCAAACCGCAAACCGCCGACCAGATGGCCGAAGCCAGTTCCCACGTTCTGGCTCTGGACTTGCGCTCGTATCCGTCAATACCATCCGGTTTGCCGGCGCGCCGCAGTACGTCAGATGCCGATTTAAGTATCCGATCAACTGCCGGGTCATTAGGCATCGCGAACGCGGGCAGAAGCTCCGGCATGGAGTTGACGCCGCCCCACTCGTTCTTGGCAAGAAGCTCCACAGGAAAAGACTGACTCGTCAAGTCCTCACCTTTGCAGCGAAGTCGCAAAACAAGAGTTGCTGCCAAGCTTTCGGAAAGATCCGCGAGATAACCTGCATTCAATGTCAGGTTTCGATCTGAAATATGCAAGGTGGAATCTTTGCCCAAACGGTCCAGACGCCACATCTTGCCTTCCAGGAAAGGAGGATCTGCTACCAGTTCCAACTCAAGATCGTTGTAATCCGCGTCACCATCATTGTGTACCGTCAGCTCGCGCAGAACCGGGACAGCGTTTTGGTGAGAAGCAAAGCCAATCTTGCTGGCGATCACTCCCTCGATCTTGATGGTCATGGACCGTTTCTCCGTGGTGAACTTGACGTAGCGACATCGCGATACAGGCAAAAGAGTGGGCATACTCTCCGACGTGTATATTTTTTGAAACCGCTTTTTTCATGCTGAGACATTCACGCAACGATTTATCTATCTTTTTCAAGCGATAACAGTCTCATCAAATTAAATGTAGCGTTGCATAAACACTCATCAATTTGACTCTATTCATTCAGCCATGCTTTCCTACGCGCCTTGTTTCGGGTGCCCTTCGTTGGGTGAAACGGGAAACCGGTAAATCCTGTGCTTTACTCAAAGCCTTGACCAATCCGGTGCTGCCCCCGCAACGGTAAGCGAGAGAAGTGTCACATCCACTGTGCCGACGGCATGGGAAGGAGACATTTGCAGGCCTTCGGCCCCTCGCAAGCCCGGAGACCGGCCCGAAAAATCAGATAACAAACCCGCGGTGGGCGGGCGCTGTTCAAAACCCTGCGTGCCTGGCTCGCGGGGTTTTCATGCGCTCGTGTCACCCTGAAACCCTGAAGGGACGCGCCATGTCGATCATCAGCAGCACCTCGCACACCGCCAGCAGCACCGCCACCTTGAGCCAACGCCTGAGCGCCGCCATCGGCGCCTCGATCCTCGGCGCGTGCCTGGTGTACTTCGCCGGGTTCTCGCATATCGAGGCGGTACACAACGCAGCCCACGATACCCGCCACAGCGCCGCGTTCCCGTGCCACTGAGGCCTGCCGACATGATCAAACGAATTGCCCAAACCGCAGGTTTCACCGGCCTGCTGGCTGCCCTGTTGCTGACCCTGCTGCAAAGCTTTTGGGTCGCCCCGCTGATTTTGCAGGCGGAAACCTTTGAAAAGGCTCCGGTTGCCGAAGTCGTGCACGAACACGCCGCCGGGGCCGCAGCCCACACCCACGACGCCGTAGCCTGGGAGCCGGAAGATGGCTGGCAGCGTGTGCTGTCGACCACCGGAGGCAACCTGGTGGTAGCGGTGGGTTTCGCGCTGATGCTGGCCGGCCTCTACACCTTGCGTGCGCCGACCCGCACGGCTCAAGGGTTGTTGTGGGGCTTGGCCGGTTACGCGACGTTTGTACTGGCACCCACTTTGGGCCTGCCGCCGGAATTGCCGGGCACCGCAGCCGCCGACCTGGCGCAACGGCAGATCTGGTGGATCGGCACCGCAGCCTCTACCGCTGCGGGTATCGCACTGCTGGTGTTTGGTCGTAGCTGGCTGCTCAAGGTGCTGGGCGTGGCGATCCTGGCCGTGCCCCACGTGATCGGCGCGCCGCAACCGCAAGTGCATTCGATGCTGGCACCCGAAGCCCTGGAAGCGCAGTTCAAGATCGCCTCGCAACTGACCAACGTCGCCTTCTGGCTGGCCTTGGGCTGGATCAGCGCGTGGCTGTTTCGCCGTAACCGCGACGGTCAATACTCGGCATGACGCTGGTGGTCGGCCTGGGTTGCCAGCGCGGCTGTGATGTTCACACCCTGCTCGGCCTGTTTGACGCAGCCCTTGCCGACGGCGGCATAGAACGCCAACGCATCACCGCGTTGGCGAGCATTGATCGCAAACAGGCTGAACCCGGCCTGCTGGCCCTGGCCCGGCTGCTGGAACTGCCCTTGCAGTGTTTCAGTGCAGAACAATTGGCGGGTTATGAAGACCGTTTGAGCCACAAGTCAGCCGTCGCTTTTGCGCATACCGGTTGCTATGGCATCGCCGAAAGCGCGGCCCTGGCCCTGGCTGAACAGCTGTCCCAACGCCCCGCTCGCCTGTTGATCACGCGCAAAAAAACCGCCCAGGCGACGTTTGCATTGGCGTGCGCCGACTAAAATCCCGATAATTGCGCGCCTCGATCATGAGCAACTTTCATGCTCGCCCGTTTTTCAACAGGAACTCCCATGACCGTCTACTTTATCGGCGCAGGCCCCGGCGACCCGGAATTGATCACCGTCAAGGGCCAGCGGCTGATCCGCAGTTGCCCGGTGATCATCTATGCCGGTTCCCTGGTGCCGGCGGCGGTATTGCAAGGTCATCAGGCCGAACAGGTGGTCAACAGCGCCGAGTTGCACCTGGAACAGATCATTGAGTTGATCAAGACAGCCCACGCCAACGACCAGGATGTGGCCCGCGTACACTCCGGCGACCCGAGCCTGTATGGCGCGATTGGCGAGCAGATCCGTTATTTGCGTGAGTTGGGCATCCCCTTCCAGATCATCCCCGGGGTGACGGCGGTGTCGGCTTGCGCGGCGCTGCTGGAGACAGAGCTGACGCTGCCGGACATTGCTCAGAGTGTGATCCTGACCCGTTATGCGGATAAAACCAGCATGCCGGCCGGTGAGGCGTTCGACAGTTTGGCGCAGCATGGCACAACCATGGCAATTCACCTGGGGGTCAACCATCTTGAGAAGATCGTCGCCGAACTGCTGCCGCACTACGGCGCGGACTGCCCGATTGCCGTGGTGCACCGCGCCACGTGGCCGGATCAGGATTGGGTGGTGGGCACCTTGGTGGATATTGCCGCGAAGGTGGCGGCCAAAGGGTTTCGGCGTACGGCGTTGATTGTGGTGGGTCGGGTGCTGGCCAGTGATGGTTTCAGCGAGTCTTCGCTGTATCGCGCGGGGCATGCGCACCTGTATCGCCCCTGAATTCACCGGAACAAACTGTGGGAGCTGGCTTGCCGGCGATAGCGGTGTGTCAGCCACTGGATATGTTGGCTGGTAGGCCGTCATCGCAGGCAAGCCAGCTCCCACAGTTGATCTGATTTGTCAGGCACACAGCGTAAGGCATTGAATTTTAAGCATAAAAAACGGCGCTCACGGGGCGCCGTTTTTTTCTTCGCAGTGAACACCTTACTCAATAGTAGGCATTTTCTTTCTGCGTATGGTCGGTCACGTCACGCACGCCCTTGAGTTCCGGGATACGCTCGAGCAAGGTGCGCTCGATGCCTTCACGCAAGGTCACGTCCGCCTGGCCGCAGCCTTGGCAGCCGCCGCCGAACTTGAGGACGGCGATGCCGTCTTCAACCACATCGATCAAGCTGACCTGACCGCCATGGCTGGCCAGCCCCGGGTTGATCTCGGTTTGCAGGTAATAGTTGATGCGCTCGTTGACCGGGCTGTCGGCGTTGACGTTCGGCACCTTGGCGTTGGGCGCCTTGATGGTCAACTGGCCGCCCATGCGGTCGGTGGCGTAGTCAACCACGGCGTCGTCAAGGAAGGCTTCGCTGAAGTTGTCGATGTACGCGGTGAAGCTTTTAAGCCCCAGGGCGGTGTCTTCAGGTTTCTCTTCCCCAGGCTTGCAGTAGGCGATGCAAGTCTCGGCGTATTGGGTGCCGGGCTGGGTGATAAAGACGCGGATGCCGATGCCTGGGGTGTTCTGCTTGGACAGCAGGTCAGCCAGGTAATCGTGGGCGGCGTCGGTAATGGTTATGGCAGTCATGGAAACTCCTCACAGGCTTGCCGGCAGTTTACGCCAAAATATTACGCAGGTACAAAGTCCGAGTAATTTTGTCGGAAAAGACCCAACTACCTCATCAAAGATTTTCATAGCGATTCATATCCAGCACACCCTCTTCCACCGGCGTCGTCTCGCGGATGTACTGCGACAGGTCGTGAAAGTATTGCCAGAACAGCGGATGACTGCGCCGCACACCCCACCGATCAACAATCTTCTCGAACCGCTTGGCATCCTTGGCGTTCTCCATGGCTGCCACAAACGCCGGCACTTCCTGCGCCGGGAGGTTGAAGATGAAGTTCGGATAGCTGCTAAGCACACCCGGATAAATAGTCACGGTATCCAAACCCGGCTGATAGCGATAAGCCTCACCCAGCAGGAACGCCACATTACTGTGCGCGCGGTTACGCAGCATGCTGTAAACCACGCGCTTGCCGCTGGCGGTCTCGATACGCAGCATGGTCGCCTCAGGCAACTGGTCAATCACCTTGAGCCCCGCCGCCGGGCGTGACGTCAGCCGGCTCAACACCTGCTCGGCATCCTGCAACGCCGGATCAATCCCATCGCGCGAGCAATAAGCACCCGTACAACGGTTGATCGGATCCGGGCTGGCATTCAAATTGCCGTAACGCGTCAATAACTGGTTGGCAAAGTCACGTTTCGGGTCTTTTTCATCCAGATGCAAGCCGCTTGGCTTGTCGTCGTCAATCGCCTCGTAGTCCAGCCACAGCTTGAGCTTGCCGCTGTTCTGGTACCAGTCATCCATAAAGTCATCGCGGGTATCGGCCGGCATCAGGCGCAGGAAGTTCTGCTCGGCGCCGTTGCGGATCAGGTCGAAATACAGCCGGGTCTGGGCCTGGTGCGACACATTGCCGAACACATCGAAATTCACCGCCAGCTGGTAATAGGTGCGCTCCAGCAGCGGATAGTCGAACAACCACATCGTCTGCGGTACTTCGCCAATCAAGCCCTTGGTCACCGAAGCACTGTCGAAATGCCGAAAAATCGACAGCAAGGCATTGTCATTCCCCACCCACAAGGTCGACCAACTCGGCGGCGGCAGGTCCGCATAGCTGTCACGGCGCAACGCTTCGTATTGGTTGCGCTTGTCGCGATACGCCAGCCACAGGCCCAGCACGCTGCCCACGTCATCGTTCTGCCCTGGCATCGCCAGCAACGGTGTGGCCTGCCCACGATAACGTGCATCGGTGATGTACAGGTCGTGGTCCGGGTCCTGGAACAAAGTCCAGAAGTTGTCGCGAATCACATCCGTAGCAATCTGCCCACGGCACACCGGTCCGCGAATAAAGGTGCGCACGAAGTATTCGGCGTTATCCAGCATGAACTGGTAGCGCGCCTTGGCCGGAATGGCTTCGAAGGTCTCGAACGGGTTGGCGCGGCGACCAGGGCCGTAGCCCGGCAACGCGCTCACCTGCCAGTCACCGGAGTAGAAAAGCTCTTTGATCCGCGCCATTTTCGCTGCGCTGAACGGGTAAGTAATGTGGGTTTTATGCACGATAACGCCCTGCACCGGCCACAGGCGGTAATACACCTGGGTGCCTGGGTCATCGTTGGGGCGACGGGTGGCGATCAGGTCGATGGGCTGGCCGCTGGGCGTGCGCGAACGTACCCACTGGAAGAAATGCCCCGGTTCGCCGTTCTCGAAATAAATATGTGCCAGGAACAAATGCTCATACAGCCAGCGCGCCACCAGGCTTTCGCGGGCGCCGGGCTGGTTGAACAGGTTTTCCCACTGCTGCACTTGCAAGGCCTCCTTGGCACTCGGTGCCAGGCCTTGCTCATCAATCGGCGCACCGGAGGCGAGCCAACGCTGCAGGGTCTGGTATTGCTGGTCGGTCAGCCCAGTGACCGCCAATGGCATGCCTTCCTTGGGATGGCTACCTGCGTAGGCATTGAACTCGCCGGGCATGGCGCACATGTTTTGGCGGTTGAGGCCCAATACGATCTCGTCGGGCAGCTTGGCATTCGGTTGCAGCGGCGCGTTGTGCCCCAGTTCCAGCATGCGCGCCATCAACGCGGCCTGGCTGCCTTGGGCGTCGAGTACCGAATAGAAGCCTTTTTGCTGCCAGGCCTGCTTGCCGAATGCGTCATAGAACAAACGCGTGGTCGGCGTGGCCTGGCTACGCTCGCCGTCATACACCGGGGTTTTGCTCGCGCCACGGGCCGCGCCCTCGGCGCTGCCCAGGTTCAACTGGCACGCAGAGTCGTAGCAGGCATGGCAGGCCACGCACTTTTCGGTGAAGATCGGTTGAATGTCGCGGGTATATGAAATCGCCGGGGCGGGTCCGTTGGCCTGCGCAACGCAGGCGACCACTGCCAGGACGGCGCTGGTGAGTAGACGAAGTGACATGTATCCGGTCCCGATTCAATGCGTGCGCTATAAGTGCCGGCAATTCTACCGGGCCAAGACCCGCACCAACATGAACGATATTCATGCAAAACCAGTACATGCTCTAAATCGGCACAGGTTTGCTATGATTCACGCCCTCCGAAATGCCTGACCAGAGTAGCCCCATGTCCGACCGTAGCGTTCGTCTGCAAGCCCTTCATCAAGCCCTCAAGGACCGTATCCTGATCCTCGATGGTGGTATGGGCACGATGATCCAGAGCTACAAGCTCGAAGAGCAGGATTATCGCGGCAAACGCTTCGCCGACTGGCCGAGTGACGTCAAGGGCAACAACGACCTGCTGGTACTCACCCGCCCGGACGTGATAGGCGGCATCGAAAAGGCTTACCTGGATGCCGGCGCCGATATTCTGGAAACCAACACCTTCAACGCCACGCGCATCTCCATGGCCGATTACGGCATGGAAGAACTGGCCTATGAACTTAACGTAGAAGGCGCACGCCTGGCGCGCAAGATCGCCGACGCCAAGACCCTGGAAAACCCGGCCAAGCCGCGTTTTGTTGCCGGCGTGCTTGGCCCGACCAGCCGCACCTGCTCGCTGTCGCCGGACGTGAACAACCCCGGCTACCGCAACGTGACCTTCGATGAACTGGTGGAAAACTACACCGAGGCCACCAAAGGCCTGATTGAAGGCGGCGCCGACCTGATCCTGATCGAGACCATCTTCGACACGCTCAACGCCAAGGCCGCGATCTTCGCCGTGCAAGGCGTGTTTGAAGAATTGAACGTCGAACTGCCGATCATGATCTCCGGCACCATCACCGACGCCTCCGGCCGCACCCTGTCGGGCCAGACCACTGAAGCGTTCTGGAACTCGGTGGCGCACGCCAAGCCGATTTCGGTCGGCCTCAACTGCGCCTTGGGCGCCAGCGAACTGCGCCCCTATCTGGAAGAGCTGTCGAACAAGGCCAACACCCATGTGTCGGCGCACCCGAACGCCGGTCTGCCCAACGAATTCGGCGAATACGACGAACTGCCATCGGAAACCGCCAAGGTCATCGAAGAGTTTGCCCAGAGCGGTTTCCTCAACATCGTGGGCGGTTGCTGCGGCACCACGCCGGGCCACATTGAGGCCATCGCCAAGGCCGTGGCCGGGTATGCGCCGCGCCAAATTCCGGACATTCCCAAGGCCTGCCGCTTGTCGGGCCTGGAGCCGTTCACCATCGATCGCAGCTCGTTGTTCGTCAACGTCGGCGAGCGTACCAACATCACCGGCTCCGCCAAGTTCGCCCGGCTGATCCGTGAAGACAACTACACCGAAGCCCTGGAAGTCGCCCTGCAGCAGGTGGAAGCCGGCGCCCAGGTGATCGACATCAACATGGACGAGGGCATGCTGGACTCGAAGAAGGCCATGGTGACCTTCCTCAACCTGATTGCCGGCGAGCCGGACATTTCCCGCGTGCCGATCATGATCGACTCCTCCAAGTGGGACGTGATCGAGGCCGGCCTCAAGTGCATCCAGGGCAAGGGCATCGTCAACTCGATCAGCATGAAGGAAGGCGTCGAGCAGTTCATTCACCACGCCAAGCTGTGCAAGCGTTACGGCGCGGCGGTGGTGGTGATGGCCTTCGACGAAGCCGGCCAGGCCGACACCGAAGCGCGTAAAAAAGAGATCTGCAAACGCTCCTACGACATTCTGGTGAATGAAGTCGGCTTCCCGCCGGAAGACATCATCTTCGACCCGAACATCTTCGCGGTCGCCACCGGTATCGAGGAGCACAACAACTACGCCGTCGATTTCATCAACGCCTGTGCCTACATCCGTGACGAGCTGCCGTATGCGCTGACCTCCGGCGGCGTGTCCAACGTGTCGTTCTCGTTCCGCGGCAACAACCCGGTGCGTGAGGCGATCCACTCGGTGTTCCTGCTGTATGCGATCCGCAACGGCCTGACCATGGGCATCGTCAACGCCGGCCAGCTGGAGATCTACGACCAGATCCCGGCCGAGCTGCGCGACGCGGTGGAAGACGTGGTGCTTAACCGCACGCCGGAAGGCACCGACGCCCTGTTGGCGATTGCCGACAAGTACAAGGGCGACGGCAGCGTCAAAGAAGCCGAGACCGAGGAATGGCGCGGCTGGGACGTCAACAAGCGTCTGGAGCACGCGCTGGTCAAAGGCATCACCACGCATATCGTCGAAGACACCGAAGAATCGCGCCAGTCGTTCGCGCGCCCGATCGAAGTGATCGAAGGCCCGTTGATGTCCGGCATGAACATCGTCGGCGACCTGTTCGGCGCCGGCAAAATGTTCCTGCCCCAGGTGGTGAAGTCCGCCCGTGTGATGAAGCAGGCCGTGGCGCATTTGATTCCGTTTATCGAGCTGGAAAAAGGCGATAAACCGGAAGCCAAAGGCAAGATCCTGATGGCCACGGTAAAAGGCGACGTGCATGACATCGGCAAGAACATTGTCGGCGTGGTGCTCGGTTGCAACGGCTATGACATTGTTGACCTGGGCGTGATGGTGCCGGCGGAGAAGATCCTGCAGGTGGCCAAGGAGCAGAAGTGCGACATCATCGGCCTGTCCGGCCTGATCACGCCGTCCCTGGATGAAATGGTGCATGTGGCCCGTGAGATGCAGCGCCAGGACTTCCACCTGCCCTTGATGATCGGCGGCGCGACCACTTCCAAGGCGCACACGGCGGTGAAGATCGAGCCCAAGTACAGCAACGACGCGGTGATCTATGTCACCGACGCCTCGCGTGCCGTGGGTGTGGCTACGCAGTTGCTGTCCAAGGAGCTGAAGGCTGGTTTCGTCGAAAAAACCCGCCTGGAATACATCGACGTGCGCGAACGCACCGCCAACCGCAGTGCGCGCACCGAGCGCCTGAGCTACCCGGCCGCCATCGCCAAGAAGCCGCAGTTCGACTGGAGCAGCTATGCGCCGGTCAAGCCGACGTTTACCGGCTCCAAGGTGCTGGACAATATCGACCTCAAGGTGCTGGCCGAATACATCGACTGGACGCCGTTCTTCATCTCCTGGGACCTGGCCGGTAAATTCCCGCGCATCCTCGACGACGAAGTGGTCGGTGAAGCCGCGACCGCGCTGTATGCCGATGCCCAGGAAATGCTCAACAAGCTGATCGACGAAAAGCTCATCAGCGCCCGTGCTGTGTTCGGTTTCTGGCCGACCAACCAGGTGCAGGACGATGACCTGGAAGTGTATGGCGACGACGGCCAGCCGATTGCCAAGCTGCACCACCTGCGCCAGCAGATCATCAAGACCGACGGCAAGCCGAACTTCTCCCTGGCCGACTTCGTGGCACCTAAAGACAGCGGCGTGACCGACTATATCGGTGGTTTTATCACCACCGCCGGCATCGGCGCCGAAGAAGTCGCCAAGGCGTATCAGGACGCCGGCGACGACTACAACTCGATCATGGTCAAGGCCCTCGCCGACCGCCTGGCCGAAGCCTGCGCCGAATGGCTGCACCAGCAAGTGCGTAAAGAGCATTGGGGTTACGCCCAGGACGAGCAACTGGATAACGAGGCTCTGATCAAAGAGCAATACAGCGGCATCCGCCCTGCCCCAGGCTACCCGGCATGTCCGGACCACACCGAGAAAGCCCAGCTGTTCCAACTGCTGGACCCCGAGGCCCGCGAGATGCACGCCGGCCGCAGCGGCGTGTTCCTCACCGAACACTATGCGATGTTCCCGGCCGCCGCCGTCAGCGGTTGGTACTTCGCCCACCCACAGGCGCAGTACTTTGCCGTGGGCAAGGTCGACAAGGACCAGGTCGCCAGCTACACCGCACGCAAAGGTCAGGACCTCAGCGTGACCGAGCGCTGGCTGGCGCCAAACCTTGGGTATGACAACTGAGGTCAATCAGCTGGCATAGCATTCGATGCGCAGGCGTGGCCAGCTTACGGCGCTGATGAAGGGCCGGGTTGAGGCGACAATGGACGTTGCACCACGCCCTCTGGCAGGGCGTTTGCCAAGCGCTGAATTTCCGCTCGGCATACCTCCATCAGTTTCTGTTTGCGGGCCGTCAGCTTTTCGACCTCGAACTGCCCGAGCGCCTCGTAATACACCTGGTAGCTCTCGGCGTCCGAGCGATGGATATGCGCCGTTTCCAGCGCGTCGTATTGCCGGTCGAGTTCAGTCTCCAGGGCTGCGAGCGGTTCGCTGTAGCGCTCTTTCAAGTATTCAACCCAGTGGCCTTGGTCAACCAGGTACTCGATAAACGCGTTGGAGTTTTCCGCAGCCAGGATTTGCGCGCGTGACTGCACCAAACGCTCTCCCGCTATCGGCCGCAAAAACACCATGGTAGAGGGCTGCCCTGGCAACTCCAGCCCATCGGGCCAACCGGCAGTCAAACCGATTCGATATTGCAAGCGTACCTCGGCCCTGTCCGCTATCGCGGCACCTGTCGCCGCAGCGGCCTCTGCCAACTGTTCGGTCCTTTCAAGGCGAAACAACCGCCGCGACAGGTTCAGCAATGCCTGGCCTCTGAGGTCGGCATCGCCCAAGGGAACGTCCTGCAAAGTACGGTATTGGTACGCCCGCACACTCATCTCGCTGAACACTAGAATGCGCCCGTCGATACACGTCTGATGGGTTTCAGCGTCCGCAAAGATCTGGGCGCGCAGATCGGCGTTTTCCGTGGCTGCCGCGATCACGTCCCATAGCCGCTCCGTAAGGGCTGCAGGGCGCAGCGCGTATTCAGAGGTATCGCGCAATCGCGTAAGCAGATGGAAAAAGCCTGCGTGCCCTTCGGTTTGCGCCAACTGATTCCACAGCGTTCTGCGTTGCGCTGCCTGCTCCGGGGTCGCCGCGCTCAACCAAGGCTGCAGTGCTGCTTGTGCGACATACTGCTTTGAATCACCAATGACCTCCAGATCGCCGTCGCTGTCAGAACTGACGTCGCCAGGAACGGGGTTGGCACCGGGATCAAAGTCGGAATCGGAGTCGTGAAGGGAGTCGGAGCTGGAATCAGTGTCCGGATCCCGACCAGCACCAAATCTCGCACCCTGTCCACGATCCATTAGTTCATTTAGATAGCCGCGTGAAAACCCCATGATCTGCGCATGCCCGTGTGCAACCATGTAATCGTGTATTTTCAGGTAATAGCCGAAACCCAGCGTGAAATTATCGCGCAGGTCCGTAGCGGCTAAGATGTCATCATGTTCTCCATCAAGCAGCGCGTCCGGGAAACGGCTCAAGCGATTGTTAATCAGGTTCAGCGTCTTCAACTGCCGCGCCTCCAGGGCGCCGTCCGGCCACTGCGAAATCCGGTTGTTGCTCAGGTTCAGCGTCTCCAGGCGACTGAATGGGCGGACATCAAACAACTGCAGGCTATTATTGCTCAGGTCCAGGACGCGCAGACGCTCGCCGCCGCCCAGTTGCGCAGACAAGGAGGCCGCATCCTCGATCAGATTGCCATTCAGGTCCAGCCGCTCAAGCTGCGCCATATGCTGAAGGGCTTCGGGCAGCGCCCTCAGGTAATTACCATTGAGTATCAAATGATGCACTTGGCTGAAGGCCGTCAGGAACCGGTTGCTGCCCTGTGCGGAGATCCCGATGCCTGACAGTTCCAGGGTGCGAACATGGGGAAACTCCACCGTAAGCGCAGGCAGATCACCTAAATCCAGACGTTGGAACCTCAGCGTGTCAACCCCGGCATCCGTGCGGGCTGCCACCACGCCTTGGCGCCACGATGAGCGAATGAACCCGGCGGCCTGCCCACGCGCTTGCGGGGAAATTCGCGCATAGCTATTGCCGTCCCCGTTCTGGGTAAAGATCCAACCATTGAGTTCTCGCGTCAGCGCATCATCGGCGTCGTACCACTGGCCGAGCTGTGCTTCTATCGCCTGATCATCCAGTCCGACGTTACGCAATTGCTCTATTCTGGCCTCGGCCTGTTCTTCGGTCATTGTCAGGTCTAGACGTCGCACGCGTTCAGCAAAGCCCCTGGGGCCTGAGAGACCTTCGGTACGTTCAACCAGCGCCAGTAAATGCGTTGCAACCCAGGCAGCCGTCTTGATCGTATCCACGCCCTCTCTGAACCCAGTTTCCGGTGGAGGAAACCGACTCAGTACCCCCTCAGGCAACCCTCTGACCCGCTCGATCCGACGCCGTGCATCTTGCAGTGCCGCATCCCCCTCAAGGCTCAGCGGGTTACCTCCAAGCTCTGTACGCATCAACATATCCGGGTGGTTGAGAACAGTGGCTGGCAGTGTCGTCAAAAGGTTGTTGCGCATATCCAGGTAGCTCAAGTGCGCCAGCTCCTCGGCTCCGGTTGGCCACTCTTGCAGTTGGGAGCCCTGCAGGTTCAGCGCCCTCAGGTGAGTGAATGCACTGATGTCCAGTACGCGCAGTCGATTACCCCGCAGCTCCAGGACGTGCAGGGTGTTCAACTGATCAAGTTGAGCCTGTACCACGGGTGTCATCACGATGTGATTGTCGGATAAATCGAGCTTCTTCAACGCGGGCAGCTCCCCACCTGCAAAAGGTATTTCGGTCAGCCCACCAGCACCCAGACTCAACTCGTCTACACCACTGAACGCCTGGAGAAAACCACGGAATTGAGCCGCAGGCACACCCTCCAACTGACTCACCGACAGTGTTTTCACATGGGAAAAACTACCGGCCGGCAATTCGGGCAACTGGGTGAAGCGTCGAGTTTCTCTCAAGCTAAACGTCGTGAGAAAGAGCCTCTGCGGCCCTACAGTACCGCTTACGTTGGCGCCATGACCAAAGCGTTGGAACACAGCTTCTTGCCAGTTTCTCGCAAGGCCCTGCACTAGTCTCTCGTTGCCCCCCGCTGCCCAATGCCCCCTCAAAGGCCGGCCTGCCGCGCCTACCAGGGCGGCCGGTTGATAGAACTGGTCGAAGATCGCAGCGTGTTCGACACGCAATGACTCAACGGCGGCAAGGCTTGCCTGCGGGGTTTGGGATTGGGCCCTGATGGCGTCAGTCAAGACCCAACTTCCAACCTCTCCCACCAGTGGCATCAATGCTCCTTTGGCATAACCCCTGAACATCTCGTCCACATCCGCCAAATGCGGCCCGAAAGGCCCGGAGTAATTGCTGACGTACTCGAAGGCAGGCTTTAACGCTTCATAGCTGAACTTTGACCAATCCAGCGACAACCCGCCCCATAGCTGCTCATGGCCGGAATACAGCTCATCGGGTATTTTATTGATTGACGTATTTACCAGGTCCAGTCGCTCAAGCGAGGCTAGCGCATTCACATAGGTCGGCCATTTGAAGGAAACGTTGGGCGCCACGATTTTCAACGCTTTCAACTGCTCAAGAGGCTTGAGGTCCAACGTATCAAAGACGCCACCATGCTGCCCGTAGTAAGTAACCTTAAGCTCTTCCAGGGTGGTCAACGCCGCCAGCCTCGACGGGAATTGCTCTGCCAATCGAGGTGCATTCATGCTGATCGATAGCTGCCTGAGCCCTTTCATCTGACTCAGCGCCTGGGGCACGTTCGCCAACGTCAGATTCACGGCTGGCTCTGCGGGCGGGATAACGGAGGAATAGATCAATAGCTGTTCAACGTTGGGAAAAAGCTGCAGAAACGCATCGGCATTCCCGTCATTCAGAGCCTTCCCTGTCACCGTCAAATCACGCACATGTGAAAAATCTGCGGTCAGTGGCGGCAACGGGTCATGCAGGTCCAAAGACAACACATCGGCATCCTGTTCTACCCCAACCAGCACAGAACGCCTCCAACTACGTATGAGTGCGTGCAAGGCCTCGGCGTTGTGCCCAACATTGTCCGATGATGAGCCGTAGACCCATTCATGGAGGGTCGTTTGCAGGTGCATGAATTCCTGGAGAAGTGCCTGCAACAGGTTTTTGATATCTCTGTCACTTTTTCCTGCACGGTAGTGCCTGAGGAGGAACTCTTGGACCTGTGGGCCGGTTTCCAAGGCCGGGTAGACGTCCCGCACAAGGCTGATGAGTGCCGGTGCAGCGCTGTGCCCTCGGCCGCTGGCGTAATACCCCATGAGTGTTTCGTTTATCCGAGCCGGCGGCTTGAACCTGCGCGCTGGCGGCGCCAGCCAACCGGCTGCCTGGGCTCGATGTGCGTCGGCCAGCTCGATGATTTTGCGTTGCAGCATCGCGTGCTGACTGACGTGCGGCACCCCCAGTGCCTGACGGGCATCGTCAGGCATGGCATGCATCAGCGAGGCAAAAAAGTTGTCACCGTAAAGCGGCACGCTGTTGAGTTCCTCACCCCGCTCGTTGAACGCCTGGAAGCCGGGCCCGCGCTTGACCAGGTACTTTTTCTCATTCGCCGCTTCTGCGCCGATGCTGTCGAGCAGCGCACCGCTGGGGCTGCCATCACGCACTTCAAGACGCAGCGTCTCGGGCCAGCCCGGCAGTGCGGCCAACGCATGCAGGGCCAGCCGCCGACTGTCCGCCGAGGCCATCGACTCACTGCGCAGCCCTGCATAAGCGCGTG